>NZ_JBVJPE010000013.1:0-223076 GCF_055582805.1 Streptomyces sp. NPDC107498
TGCCCGTCGAACCGATGATCGCCGTGGTCTCACCCGGACGCGCGACCAGCGCCACGTCCTTCAGGACCGACTCCTCCGCGCCCGGGTAGCGGAAGTCCGCGCTCCTGACCTCCAGGTGCCCGCGCCGGTCGAGCGTCCGCACCGGCTCGGCCGGCGGCACGACGCTCGTCTCCGTGCCGAGGACCTCCTCGATGCGCTCCGCGCAGACCTCGGCGCGCGGCACCATCATGAACATGAAGGTGGCCATCATCACGGCCATCACGATCTGCATCAGATAGGCGAGGAAGGCGGTCAGCGCGCCGATCTCCATCCCGCCGCTGTCGATGCGGTGCGCGCCGAACCAGACCACGGCCACGCTGGAGACGTTCACGACGGTCATCACCGTCGGGAACATCAGCGCCATCAGCCGCCCGGTCGCCAACGACACCTCGGTCAGCTCGCCGTTGGACCCGCGGAAGCGCTCCTCCTCGTACCCGTCCTTCACGAAGGCGCGGATGACCCGGTTGCCGGTGATCTGCTCGCGCAGCACCCGGTTCACCGTGTCGAGCCGCTCCTGCATGGTCCGGAAGAGCGGCCGCATCCGCCGCACGATCAGCGAGACGGCGACGCCGAGGACCGGCACCACCGCGAGCAGCACGCCCGACAGGGGGACGTCCTGGCCGAGCGCCATCACGATGCCGCCGACGCACATGATGGGCGCGGAGACCATCAGGGTGAAGCCCATCAGGACCAGCATCTGGACCTGCTGGACGTCGTTGGTCGTACGGGTGATCAGCGAGGGAGCGCCGAAGTGGCCGAGCTCCCGGGCGGAGAAGGACTGCACCCGGTCGAAGACCGCGCCGCGCACGTCACGGCCGAGCGCCGAGGCGGTCCGCGCGCCGTAGTACACGGCCCCGATGTTGCAGACGACCTGGACGACGGAGACGCCGACCATCAGGGCGCCGAAGCGCAGGATGTAGCCGGTGTCCCCGTTGACGACACCGCGGTCGATGATGTCGGCGTTCAGGGTCGGCAGGTAGAGGCTCGCGCAGGTCTGCAGGAACTGCAGCAGGACGAGCAGCGCGATGGGTTTTCGATAGGGCCGCAGATGGGTTCGGAGAAGTCTTATGAGCACGGCTCCTACTATCGCCCGCACCCCGGAAGCGTTACGACTCGGTTTCGGGGCGCGGGCGGAGCTCCGGGCAGGACTTCACGAACCGAACGCGCCCGGGTGGACCTGCTCCCGCGTCGCCACGTACTGCTGCCGCACCGCCTGTCCCGCCGACAGGTCGTCGCCGGGTTCCAGGATCTGCGCGACCGCCCCCTGCCACGGCGGGGGGGCGGACGGGGACAGCGTGCCCCGCGCGGCCCCGAGCGCCCAGGCGGCCTGCCGGGCCGCGCCGAGCGCCGCGTAGTCGGCCGGCTGGGGGACGACGACCTGCGCGCCGAAGAGCGCCGGCGCGAGGGCCTGCACGGCCGGCAGGGCGGCCGCCGCGCCGAGCAGGAAGACCCGCCGCACCTCGACGCCCCGCCCGCGCAGCACGTCCATGGCGTCGGTGAGCGCGCAGAGCATCCCCTCGAACGCCGCCCGCGCCAGGTGCTCGGGCTTCATCGACTCGCGCCGCAGCCCGCTGAGCGTGCCCGCCGTGTGCGGCAGGTTCGGGGTCCGCTCGCCCTCCAGATAGGGCAGCAGGACGAGCCCCGAGGCACCCGGCGTCGACTTCAGCGCCAGCGCCGACAGCTCGTCCAGCGACTCCAGGCCCAGCATCTCGGCGGTCCCGCGCAGCGCCCGCACGGCGTTGGAGGTGGAGACGACGGGCAGGTGCATGCCGGTGGCGTCGGCGAAGGAGGTGATCATGCCGCTCGGGTCGGCGAGTGCCTCGTGGTGCACGGCCATCACGGAGCCGGAGGCGCCGAGCGAGACCACCGCGTCGCCGGGGCCGAGACCGAGGCCGAGCGCGGCGGCCATCGTCTCGCCGGTGCCGGCGGAGACGAGGAGGCCCTCGGGAGTGATCCCGGCGGCCTCGGAGGGCCCGAGGACCTCGGGCAGCACGGCCTGGTGGCCGAGCGCCAGCTCGACGAGGTCGGGCCGGTAGGTCCCGGTCCGCGCGGACCAGTAACCGGTCCCCGAGGCGGCACCGCGGTCGGTGGTGCGGCGGACGGGACGGCCGAGGAGCTGCCAGACGAGCCAGTCGTGGGGCTGGAGGACCAGGGCGACCCGCTGGGCGTTCTCGGGCTCCGCGCGGGCCAGCCAGCGCAGCTTGGCGACCGGCTGCCCGGCGCCGGGCACGCTGCCGACGGCCTCGGCCCAGGCCTGCCGTCCGCCCAGCGACTCCACGAGGTCGGCGGCGGCGACCTGCGCGCGCTTGTCGTTGCGGACCAGCGCGGGCCGCACCAGGCCGCCCTGCGCGTCGAGCGGCACGAGCCCGTGCTGCTGCGCGGAGACGCCGATGGCCTCCACGCCCTCCAGGAGGCCGCCGGAGGCGGCCTCCCCGAGCGAGAGCAGCCAGGTCTGCGGATCGACGTCGACGGCCTTCGGTTCACCGGGATGCGCGGCGTACCCCTGCCGCAGCACGGCACCCGTGTCCGTGTCACAGACGACGATGCGTGTGAACTCCGCAGAGCTGTCCAGTCCGGCGACTATCCCCATGACACATGATTCTGCCGCACGCCGGGCGCTCAGGTGTTGCTGGTGCCCCAGTCCTCCTCCTCGACCTTGCCGTTGCCCATGCCACGCCCCCGCAGGGCGTGGACCCGGTCGGTCACGGAGGTCGGCAGTCGGTCGCCGACCTTGTCGCCCACGAGGTGCACCGCCTTGCCCGCGGCCTGGCGGCCGGTCTGGGCGGCGGTCTCGGCGGCGTTCCGCACGGCGGGGTTCTCGGCGAACTCCTTGGCGGACTTCTTCATCTGTTCGTAGCGTTCGCGTCCGGCCCGTGTGCCGATCACGAAACCGAGGGCGAGTCCCACGACGAACGTCAGCTTGTACCGCACGGCTGCGATCCTTCCCTGGAGGCCCTGGGGATACCGATTGGCGGAGCACCCCCCTGCTTGCGCTAATGTATGTCTCGCAGCGAGCGAGCGCCGCCCGGCAGGTGTCGAGGTGGATCCGATCGGTGCAACGCAGCAATCCCCTGTAGCTCAATTGGCAGAGCAGCCGGCTGTTAACCGGCAGGTTACTGGTTCGAGTCCAGTCGGGGGAGCGCGATCCCCTGTAGCTCAATTGGCAGAGCATTCGGCTGTTAACCGGAGGGTTACTGGTTCGAGTCCAGTCGGGGGAGCGAGACGGAAGAGGACCCTTCGGGGTCCTTTTTCGCGTCTCCGGGAACCATCCGGAGCGCGGCGCGGTCTTCATGGTCGAGCAGAGCCGATCATCCGGAGCAGGAGATCGTATGAGCGGCTATGCTGCGGCAGACGGCGCGCACACATGTACGCGCCTCACCGTTCGGGGCGGTAGCTCAGCCGGTTAGAGCAGCGGACTCATAATCCGTCGGCCGTGGGTTCGAGTCCCACCCGCCCCACCACAGAAAAACGTTCTGACCTGTGAAAACGCCCCTGGAGGGGTGCTTTCGCGCAGAACGCCCGCCCCTCGCCCGTGAGGCGGGGCGGGCACACCCGGCCTGCCGCACCGGTCCCCGGCCTTCTCGACCCGGGGTTCCGGGTGGAACGCGGGTGCGGATCCAGGACGATGATTCCACGACGGCCCCGCCTCCCGTGCGTGACACGCCGCACACCGCGTCGAAATCTCCGTCTTGTCGCGACGCGCCCGTGACGACCCGGCTCGGGCGGGGGTGACCGATGGCGCTCTCCGGGGACGGACGGAAAGCCGTGGACGAGCGGGAGCGTTCCGGTGTGCGGAGAGCCAGCCCCCGCCTCCTCGTGGCGCTGCGAGCGCGCTTCCGCCGACCCCGACCTCGGCCGTGAGCGGCGCCGCCCAGGGGTGTGACGCCGATCACGGCGCGAACCCGTGATGATCCGACGCCCGCTTCCGCTGGGTTCACGGGAGGACGGGGAAAGCCCGCCGTCCTCCCGGGAGATCAGGGGACCGGGAGAACCGCACCGGTCCATACACGAGGGGTGGGACCGATGGACCGAGTCAGCCGCACGCTGCGGGCCGCCGACATGAGCCGGCGCGCCTCCGCGTTCGTGACCCGCACGACCGCGAGGACGCGGCTCCCCCTCGACTTCTCCGCGGCCAGCCTGCGCATCGTCGACCGCGTGGTGGACGGTCTGCGGCAGGGGGCCGGCGACCCGGCCGGCGTGGCACCTGTCCTCCAGGAGCTCGGGGCGTACGTCGGCGAGGTGCTCGTCCGGCGGGCGCGAGCCCACTGGGTCGACTTCGACGACACGGCGTCCGAGATGTTCCGGCAGCCGGTCGGCGTCCGGACGCCCGACGGGCGGGCGTGGAACCCGCTCGGCAAGGTGGTCAACCGCTTCGAACTGGGCCCCGGCGAATCCGCTTACGCACTCTTCCTGTCGGTCCCGCGCCTCCCGAAGGGCCTGCCGCTCTCGCCGGGGACGGTCGACGGCCTGCGGCTTCCCGCCGCGTAGGGCGGCGCGACGCGGCCTCAGTCGGCGCGGAAACCGATGCGGACCGCGTCGCTCGACGGCACGACGAGCACGTTCCCGTGCGTCTCCGCCCAGTTCTCCGGGATGAGGAACATACGGCCGTTCGCCTCGGCGAGCAGGCGCAGACCCTCGTACCGGTACCGGAACCGCTGCGGGGGCTCCGTGAGGGGCAGGACCGTCTCGCGGGCCTGCCCGGGCGGGAAGTAGAGCCGTTCCGCCGTGTCGAGGGTCACCGCGGGGCGCAGCCACAGATTCTGCGCCAGATGGTCGGCGTCGTCGTCACCGTGCCGTTTGGCGTACGCGTGGACCGCCCAGAAGGAGCGCCCGCCCCGGCACCGGGGCGGCGGTGCCGGGGCGGACGTCGGCGTCAGTAGGTCAGGATGCCCGGGTCCGACTGGCTGGGCGTGCCCGTCTCCACGTGTCCGGCGAGGCGGCGGAGGTATTCCGTGCTCGCGGAGGACGTGACGGTGACGTCGTACCAGTGGTGGGCGGCGGAGACGTCGACGGTGTGGGTGACGGTGGCGCCCTTG
Organism: Streptomyces sp. NPDC107498; assembly: GCF_055582805.1. Classification (NCBI taxonomy): domain Bacteria; kingdom Bacillati; phylum Actinomycetota; class Actinomycetes; order Kitasatosporales; family Streptomycetaceae; genus Streptomyces; species Streptomyces sp. NPDC107498. Next base: position 5,076 of record NZ_JBVJPE010000013.1, read on the forward strand.
GCGACCGAGAGGGTCGTGGGGGAGCCGCCGTAGGAGTCGGTCACGGTCACGGTGGCGGTGGTGCCCGCGTTGGTGAACGTGAGGCCGAGGCGGCCGGTCGTCGCGTCGTGCCGGGCGGTCACCTCCGGGACCGCCGTCTTGCCGGGGGAGCGGAAGCGGCGGAGGAAGCCGTTGGGGCCGTGGACCGTGAGGTCGGTGACGCCCTTGCTGTACTTGGTGTTCCAGGTGTCCGCGATCGACTTGTTCGCTTCCGCCGTGTACGTCCACGGCGCGTCCGTGCGGTTCGCCGAGGTCACGTAGAACTGGGCGCCGGCCGCGGGGCCTCCGCTGAACGTGAGGCGGTAGGTGCCCGCCGTCACGTCCGCCGCGCCGTCCACGTACGGCGCGTACTTCAGCGGGCGGGTCGGCTTGGCGCCCGGCTCCTGGCGGGGCATCGTGCCGACGGCCGGGGCGGTGGCCGGGAAGTCGGGGTGGCGGTTCCTGTCCGGCGGGTAGTAGCCGGACGTCGGCGGGAGCGGGGCGGGCTGCGCGTCCGTGCGCGTGAAGTCGAACGCCGAGGTCAGGTCGCCGCAGATCGCGCGGCGCCACGGGGAGATGTTGGGCTCGCGCACCCCGAAGCGGCTCTCCATGAAGCGGATGACCGAGGTGTGGTCGAAGGTCTCCGAGCAGGTGTAGCCGCCCTTCGACCAGGGGGAGACGACGATCATCGGGACCCGGGGGCCGAGGCCGTAGGGGCCGGCCACGTAACCCGTCCTGCCCCCGAAGTGGTCGAGGGCGGTCGGGGCCGTCGACAGGCCCTGCGCCGCCGAGCCCGGGGCGTACGGCGGGACCACGTGGTCGAAGAAGCCGTCGTTCTCGTCGTACGTGATGAACAGGGCGGTACGGGCCCACACGTCCGGGTTCGAGGTCAGCGCGTCCAGGACCTGCGAGATGTACCAGGCGCCGTAGTTGGCCGGCCAGTTGGCGTGCTCCGAGAAGGCCTCCGGAGCCGCGATCCAGGAGATCTGCGGCAGCCGGCCGCCCTGCACGTCGGCGCGCAGGACGTCGAAGAAGCCCTCGCCCGCCTTGGCGTTCGTGCCCGTGCGGGCCTTGTCGTAGAGCGGGTTGCCCGGCTGGGCGTTGCGGTAGTTGTTGAAGTAGAGGAGGGAGTTGTCGCCGTAGTTGCCGCGGAAGGCGTCGCTGATCCAGCCCCAGGAGCCGGCCGCGTTCAGGCCGTCGCCGACGTCCTGGTAGATCTTCCAGGAGACCCCCGCCGTCTCCAGGCGCTCGGGGTAGGTGGTCCAGCCGTAGCCCGCCTCGGCGTTGTTCAGGACGGGGCCGCCGCCCGTGCCGTCGTTGCCGACGTACCCGGTCCACATGTAGTAGCGGTTCGGGTCGGTGGCGCCGATGAACGAGCAGTGGTACGCGTCGCAGATGGTGAACGCGTCGGCGAGCGCGTAGTGGAAGGGGATGTCCTCGCGGGTGAGGTGCGCCATCGTGGCCTTGGTCTTGGCCGGTATCCAGTTGTCGTACCTGCCCTTGTTGAAGGCGCTCTGGCCGCCCGCCCAGTCGTGGTTGAGGCCCTGGAGGTACTCCATGCCCAGCTTGTCGCTGGTCGGCCGGAAGGGGAGCGTGACCTTGCTGCCGTCCGACTGGTTCCAGACCGACTTCCCGCTGGGCAGGGTCACCGGGCGCGGGTCGCCGAAGCCCCGTACGCCCTTCATCGCCCCGAAGTAGTGGTCGAAGGAACGGTTCTCCTGCATCAGGACCACGATGTGCTCGATGTCCTGGATCGTGCCGGTGGCGCCCTGCGCCGGGATCGCGGCGGCGCGGGCGATGCTCTCCGAGAGCATCGTGAACGCGGCGGCGCCGCCGGTCAGCTGCAGGAACCGGCGGCGATTGAGGTCGGCCATGGGGGGAGTTCTCCTCCGGTGTGAGTACGACGGTGCGGGCGCGGGTGCGGGTGCGGTGCGACCGGGCGGACCGGTCGACGGGCGCCCCAAGGAGAGCGCCCGTGGACCACCGCCGGGCGGCCGTCCCATGACTGCCCGTCGTACGGCGGGCGAACCCCCCGTGCCCGAACGTGAAAACTCACAACCGAACGCCCCTGGTGGGTCGATGACCACCAGGGGCGTGCGGGAACCAACAGAAAACTACTCGACGACGAGCTCGACCTCGATGTTTCCGCGGGTGGCCTTCGAGTAGGGGCAGAAGGCGTGCGTCTTCTTCAGGAGGGCGAGGCCCGCCTCGCCCTGGAGGTGCTCGGGGAACTCGGCGCGCATCACGACCGCGAGGCCGAAGCCGCCGTCCGCCGGGTCCTTGCCGATGGAGACCTCGGCGGTGACGGAGGCCTCGGAGACGTCGATCCGCTCCTGGCGCGCGACCACGCCCATGGCGCTGGCGAAGCAGGCCGCGTACCCGGCGGCGAAGAGCTGCTCCGGGTTGGTGCCCTGACCGTTGCCGCCGAGGGCCTCCGGGTGGGCGAGGGGGAGGTCGAGCCGGCCGTCGGAGCTGACGGCGCGGCCCTCGCGGCCGTTGGCGGTGGCGACGGCGGTGTAGATCGCGTCCATGGGGTTCTTCCGTTCCTCGAAGGGATCGTGTCGGGCTGCCCTTATATTGTTAGGGCACGATTAAGTTGTGCACAACTTAATCGCGTGTGATGCGCATCTCCCGTATCCTGGGCTCCATGGACGAGGACTTCCTCCGGCTCGACAACCAGATCTGCTTCTCCCTGCACGCCGCCACCCGCGCCTTCAACGGCGTCTACCGGAGCGCGCTCAAGGAGCTGGGCCTGACCTACCCCCAGTACCTCGTCATGCTCGTGCTCTGGGAGCACGGGGAGCTGCCCGTGAAGGGGATCGGCGAGCGCCTGCGGCTCGACTCCGGAACCCTGTCGCCGCTGCTCAAGCGCCTGGAGGCGGCCGGGCACGTCGAGCGCCGCCGCAGCCCCGAGGACGAGCGGTCCGTCACCGTCCGCCTCACCGGCGAGGGGACCGCCCTGCGCGAGAAGGCCCTCGGCGTGCCGCGCCGGATCGCCACCGCCACCGGCCTGGACATCGACGAGATCGTCGAGCTGCGGGAGCGCCTCGACGCGCTGGCCGCCCGGCTCGACTCCCTCGACCCGGACGGCCTCGTGCCCTGCGCCGCCGACGACTGACGCGTCACCGACGACTGACTGACGCGTCACCGACGGCTGACTGACGTGTCACCGACGGCTGACGCGCCACCGGCGCCGCGCCCGCCTTCACGGGCGGGAGCCGCCACTTGGGTGCGGGCGGGGGCCCGGTGCCCGTTCATCGGATGGTAAGGATCATCGACCGCATCCGCCCCTATACTCGCTCCATGTCCGACATCACCATCCGGCGCGCCACCGCCGACGACTCCAAGCGGCTCACCCGGCTCGTCCGCACCTCGAAGGCCTACCGGGGCGACTACGCCGCCATGGTCGAGGGGTACCAGGTCGGCGGTCCGTACATCGAGCACCATCCCGTCTTCGTCGCCGTCGACGAGGGCGACGGCGACGAGGACGGCGGCCGGGTGCTCGGGTTCTACGCCCTCCTCGTCGACGAGGCCGAGCTCGACCTCGCGTTCGTCGCCGACGCCGCCCAGGGACTCGGCATAGGCCGGCTCCTCATGGAGCACATGACCGGGCAGGCCAGGGCCGCCGGGCTCGGCTCCGTGCGGGTCGTCGCGCATCCGCCGGCCGAGGAGTTCTACCTGCGGACCGGCGCCGTCCGCACCGGCACCGTGCCGCCCGCCGGCCGCATCCACTGGGAGCGCCCCGAGCTGCGGTACGACGTCGCGTGACCGCCGCCCAGGACACCCGGGAGCGGGAGCGGGACCGCCGCAAGGTCTTCGCCGACCTCACCCCGCTGCGCACCTCCGCGCACTACCGCCGCCTCTGGTTCGGGAACACCGTCTCCTGGGTCGGACAGGGCATGACGGCCCTCGCCGTCTCCCTTCAGGTGTACGACATCACCCGCTCGCCCTTCTCCGTCGGGCTCGTCGGCCTCTTCGCCCTCGTCCCGCTGGTCGTCTTCGGCCTGTACGGCGGGGCCGTCGCCGACACCGTCGACCGCCGCAAGCTCGGCCTCGCCAGTGCGAGCGGCTCCGCCGTGCTCTCCATCGCCCTGGCCACGGCCGCGTTCGCCGGCTTCCACCACGTCGGGTTCCTGTACGCGATCGTCGCCCTCCAGGCCGTGTGCGCCGCGCTCAACGCGCCCGCCCGCTCCTCGATGATCCCCCGGCTCCTGCCGCCCGAGCAGCTGCGCGCCGCCAACGCGCTCAACTCGATGGTCACCACCTTCGGCACCCTCGTCGGGCCCAGCCTCGGCGGACTGATCGTCGGGTTCGCCGGCTACCAGACCGCGTACCTCGTGGACGCCGTCGCGTTCACCGCGAGCCTGTACGCGATGTGGCGGCTGCCGTCCATGCTGCCGGAACGGACGGGGGGCAAGCGGGCCTCGGTCCTCGACGGGCTCCGCTTCCTCGCCACCCGTCCCAACCTGCGCATGACGTTCTTCTCGGACTTCTGCGCGATGATCCTCGCCCATCCCCGCGCCCTGTTCCCCGCCGTCGCCGTCCTCTGGTACGGCGGCGACGCGAGGACCACGGGCCTCCTGGTGGCCGCGCCCGCGTTCGGGGCGCTCCTCGGCGGGGTCCTCTCCGGCTGGCAGGGCCGCATCCGCCACCACGGGCAGGCGATCCTGCTCGCCGTCGCCTCCTGGGGCACCGCCATCGCCCTCTTCGGGCTGACCCGGAACCTCTGGCTCGGGCTCCTCATGCTCGCCCTCGCCGGCTACTCCGACACCGTCTCGATGATCTTCCGGAACACGATGATGCAGGTCGCCGCCCCGGACGAGATGCGCGGCCGGCTCCAGGGCGTCTTCATCGTGGTCGTCGCGGGCGGGCCCCGCCTCGGCGACTTCCTCGCCGGCTCCGTCGCGGACCTCACCTCGCCGGCGGTCGCCGTCACCGGCGGCGGGATCGCCTGCGTCGTCGCGATCGGCCTCCTCGCCCTGTACGGGCGCGGCTTCCGCCGCTACGACGCCCACGACCCGGCCCCCTGACCCCCTCCCCGAACGCCCCCCGCCCGACTGGCGGTTGGCCGCCACGGCACATAACCGCCAGGAGCGACGGGGGTCAACTCCCGCCCCACGGGCCAAGACTCCTCGCGGCACCCGGAACACACCCCCGACCCCGGGTCCGCGAGGAGTTCGAACGATGACGTCGAGGACCGCACCCTTCGACAGAGGAAGGGCCGTGCTGCTCGCCGCGGGCCTCTCCCTCGCGATGCTCTCGGCCGGGCAGACCGCCGCCGCCGCGCACCCCGCCCCCGCCCTGCCGGACACCTTCGGGCCGTCGGCGACGAGCCACACCGTCACCCTCGTCACCGGCGACCGCGTCACCCTCACCGACCTCGGCGACGGGAGCAGGACCGTCACCGTCGACCGGGCGAAGGGCGCCACCGGCGCGGTACGCAGCCGGACGTCGAACGGCCGCGTCACCGTCGTCCCCGACGAGGCCCGCCCCTACCTGGCCTCCGGCGCGCTCGACCCGCGCCTCTTCGACGTCACCGGCCTCGTCGAGCAGGGCATCACCGGCGAGCTCCCGCTGATCGTCACGTACGGCGGGAAGAGCGCCCGCGCCGCCGCCCCGCGCGGCACCGAGACCGTCCGCGCCCTGCCCAGCATCGGCGGCGCCGCCGTCACCGCCACCGACCCCACCGCCTTCTGGCAGGACTTCACCGCACGCGGCACCCGGGCCGCCCGCACCGCGACCCCCGGCAAGGTCTGGCTCGACGGCCGGGTCGAGGCGGCCATGGCCGAGTCCAACGCCCAGATCGGCACCCCGAAGGCCTGGGAGGCCGGACTCACCGGCAAGGGCGTCAAGGTCGCCGTCCTCGACACCGGCGCCGACCTCGGCCACCCCGACCTCACGGGCCGGATCGCCGAGACCAGGTCCTTCATCGAGGGCCAGGAGGTCGCCGACCGGGGCGGCCACGGCACCCACGTCACCTCCACCGTCGGCGGCTCCGGCGCCGCGAGCGGCGGTGAGGAGAAGGGCGTCGCCCCCGGCGCCACCCTCGCCGTCGGCAAGGTCCTCAGCGACGAGGGCTCCGGCACCGAGTCGCAGATCATCGCGGGCATGGAGTGGGCCGCCGAGGACGTCGACGCGAAGATCGTCTCGATGAGCCTCGGCTCCGCCGAACCCAGCGACGGCACCGACCCGATGGCCCAGGCCGTCGACGCGCTCTCCGCCGAGACCGGCGCCCTCTTCGTCGTCGCCGCCGGAAACACCGGCTCCCCCGGCTCCATCGGCTCGCCCGGCGCCGCCGACTCCGCGCTCACCGTCGGCGCCGTCGACTCCGCCGACCGGGCCGCCTACTTCACCAGCCAGGGCCCCCGCCACGGCGACCAGGCCCTCAAGCCCGACGTGTCCGCGCCCGGCGTGGACATCCTCGCCGCCCGCTCCCGGCTCGTCCCCGGCAGCGGCCCCTACACGACCATGAGCGGCACCTCCATGGCGACCCCGCACGTCGCCGGCGTCGCCGCGCTGCTCGCCGAGGAGCACCCCGACTGGACCGGCACCCGGCTCAAGGACGCGCTGATGTCCTCGTCGAAGACCCTCGACGCCGGCGCGTACGAGCTCGGCGCCGGCCGGGTCGACGTGGCCGCCGCGATCGCCGCGAACGTCACCGCCACCGGCTCCGCCGACCTCGGCTTCACCTCCTGGCCCTACGAGGCGGACAAGCCGGTCACCCGGACCGTCACCTACACCAACTCCTCCGACACCCCGGTCGAGTTGGACCTCGCCGTCGAGGGCATGCCCACCGGGGTCGCCACCCTCGCCGACACCGCCCTCACCGTTCCCGCCCACGGCTCCGCCTCCACCACCGTCACCGGCGACGGCACCGAGGCGCCCGTCGGGCGGTCCTCCGGCCGGATCACCGCCACCGCCGGCGGCGCGCCCGTCGCGCACACAGCCCTCGGCCTGGTGAAGGAGGAGGAGCGCCACACCCTCACCGTCCACGTCAAGGACCGCGACGGCGCCCCCGTCCCCGCCCACCTGGGCGTCCAGCAGCTCGCCGAGGACGCGGACCCCTTCCCGGCCGCCGTCGGCGAGTCCGGCACCCTCGAACTGCGCCTCCGGCCCGGCACGTACACCGTCGACACCTTCCTCGACGTGCGCGGCTCCCACGGCGAGGACTCCCTCGGCCTCGGCTTCCTCACCGAGCCCGAGATCGTCCTCGACCGCGACCGCGAGATCACCCTCGACGGGCGGCGGCTGCGCGAGATCCGCGCCGAGGTCGAGAAGCGGACCGAGACCCGCCAGCTCCTCATGGAGTTCGACCGCAAGGCGAACGGCGCCTCCTACGGCGGAGCCGTCCAGGTTCCCGCGGCCTACGACTCGATCTTCGCCGCACCCACCCGGAAGCCCGCCACCGGCACCTTCGAGTACCGGACCGTCTGGCGCCTCGGCAAGCCGCTCCTGGAGGCGGGCGTCGGCGGCGTCCGCCTCTCCGACGCCACCCCGCAGGCCGGCGCGACCCTCCTCGAAGGCCGCCACCGCCTCGGCCTCGTCGACGCGGGCACCGGCACCCCCGCCGAGTACACGGGCAAGAACGCCGCCGGCAAGGCCGTTCTCGTCCGGCTCACCGAGGGCGCCGACCCGGCGCTGCTCGCCCAGACCGCCCAGGACGCGGGCGCCCGGGCCCTGTTCGTCACCGACGACCGGCCCGGCCGGCTGATGGAGTGGTTCGGCACCGCCGACTACCAGGACCGGCCGCTCCCCGTCGCCACCGTGAACACCGCCGACGCCGACCGGCTCGCCGCCGGTGCCGCCCGGGGCCTGCGCGTCGACCTGACCGGCACCCGCTTCACCCCGTACACCTACGACCTCTCCGAGGGGCACCCCGGCGCCATCGGGAAGGACCTCGTCTTCCGGCCCGACCGGGACGAACTCGCCACGGTCCGCTCCACGTTCCGCATGCCGACCAGGAGGAGGGAACTCGGCGGCGAGTTCCGGTACTCGCTCACCGACGCCTTCCCGATCGGCTTCGGCTTCAAGGAGCGGATCGCCTTCCCGGCCGAGCGCACCGAGTACGTCTCCACCGGCACCGGCCAGCGCTGGCACGAGTCCGTCGACCTCGGCGAGTCCCTGGAGGAGCGCGGCGGCCAGTCCGTCTACCGGGGCGGCAGCCGCACGGACCTCGACTGGTTCGGCCCCGTCTGGCACCCGTGGCTCGGCACCGGCCTCGGCTGGGGCCAGCAGCGCACCGGCAACGACCTCCGCTTCAACACCCCCGGCTGGGGCGACTCCGGCACCGACCACACCGGCTTCGGCAACGTGTGGAGCGACGACACGATGACCCAGTACACCGAGGTGTACGTGGACGGCGTCCGCGTCGACCGCAGGACGAGCTCCGGCGCCTACGCCTGGGACGCCCCGGCGGCGGAGGCCTCGTACAGGGTCGTCACCGACACCGCCCTCGACGCGGACCGCTGGCGGCTCGGCACCGAGGGCCACAGCGAGTGGACCTTCCGCTCCGCCGAGACCCCCGACGACCGCGTCACCTACCTGCCGATGCTCAACCTCGGCTTCGACGTGGACACCGACCTCCACGGCGACGTCCGCGCCGGGAGCCGGCTGCCCGTCGGCATCTCCGCCGCGTACGTGAAGGGCGCCGCCGACACCGGCACCATCGGCACCGGCACCCTGGAGGTCTCCTACGACGAGGGCACGACCTGGACGAAGGTCGCGCTCGCGAAGTCCTCGCGCGGCGCCGCCTGGACCGGCGAACTCCGGATCCCGTCCGGCGCGGGGTCGGTGTCGCTGCGGGCCGGGGCGAGCGACGACCGGGGAGGCTCTGTGAGCCAGGAGCTGATCCGCGCGGTAGGAGTGAAGAGGTAGGGGCGAAGGGAGAGGAACGAAGAGGGAGGAGCCGAGCAGAAGCAACGGCGTGGCCGGGGCCCCGGGAGGGACCCGGCCACCGTCCGCTCAACCGGACACCGGCAGCGCCTTCTTCAGGACCTTGCCCATGTCGTTGCGGGGCAGCGCGTCCAGGTAGCGCACCACCCGGGGGCGCTTGTGCGGCGCGAGCAGCCCCGCCACGTGGTCGGCGAGCTCCGCCTCCGCCGGCGGCTCCTTCCCGTCCTGCGGCACCACCCAGGCCACGATCCGCTCGCCCAGGTCGGGGTCCGGCTCGCCCGTGACGGCCGCCTCCCGGACGCCCGGGTGGTCGAGGAGCGCGTTCTCGATCTCGCCCGCCCCGATCTTGTAGCCGCCGCTCTTGATCAGGTCCGTCGCCTTCCGGCCCACCAGACGCACCCCGCCGTCCGCCTCGCGGACCGCCATGTCGCCGGTGCGGAACCAGTCGCCGTCGAAGGCCGCGGCCGTCGCGTCCGGCCGGTTCAGATAGCCGGAGAAGAGGTTCGGGCCGCGCACCTGCACCTCGCCGACCGTCTCCCCGTCGCGCTCCTCCAGGACGGAGCCGTCCTCGTCCACCAGACGCAGGTCCACCCCCGCGAGCGGCGTCCCCACCGTTCCCGGGCGGGGTTCGCCGCCCGGGCGCACGCTGGTGTTCATGAGCGTCTCGCTCATCCCGTACCGCTCCACGACCGTCCGGCCCGTCGCCGCCGCGATCCGCTCGTGGTCGTGCACCGGCAGCGCCGCCGAACCGGAGACGAGGAGCCGGGCGCCCGCCAGCGCCTGCGCGAGGCGGTCGTCCCCGTCCAGCGCGTCCGCGATCCGGTGGTACATCGTCGGCACGCCGAAGAGCACGGTCCCGCCGCTGCCCAGCTCCCGCCCGACGCCCTCCACGGAGAAGGCCCCCAGGTGCCGGACCTCGCCGCCGCGCCGCAACGGGCCCAGGATCCCGAGGACCAGCCCGTGCACGTGGAACAGCGGCAGCGCGTGCACCAGGACGTCGTCCGCCGTCCACGACCAGGCCTCGGCCAGCGCGTCCAGGGAGGCGGCGACCGCGCGGCGCGAGAGGAGGACGCCCTTCGGGGGGCCGGTGGTGCCGGAGGTGTAGACGACGAGCGCGGTCGCCTCGGGATCGACGGGGGCGGTGGTGGGGGGCCCGGGCGGGCCGGTGAGCTCCACGTCGACCCGGGGGAGCGCCGCGAGCCCCGTCGGCAGCTCGTCCCCGGGGCCCGCGAGCACCAGGTCCGGCGTGCTGTCGCCGAGGATGTGCGCCAACTCCCGCTCTCCGGTGCGCGGATTGAGCGGTACGGCCGGCACGCCGGCGAGCAGGGCGGCGACCACGGCGACGGCCGTGCGGGCGGTGGGGGTCGCCCAGACGGCGACCCGGCCCGCGCCGCCGGCCCGGCCGATCCGTCCGATCCGTCCGGCGAGGGCGCCGGCGGCGCGGGCCAGTTCGGCGTACGTCAGGGCGTCGGGGCCGACGCGCAGGGCGGGGCGGTCGTCGGGCGGGGCCGCGCGTTCGATGTCGGGGAAGAGCGCACTCACCGGTCGTACTCCTCGGGTTGGTCGAGGGCGAGGGGTTACGCGCCGCATTCTGCCGCGCCCGCGCTACGGGCTGCGCCTGCCGGGCCCCTGTGATGGGCACAACGGAACGGCGCCCCTTGCCGGGCCCGGGCTCCCGCGCCCTGACCCGCACCCGAGGTGCATCGCGCAAGGTGGTGCGGGTCCAGGCGCGGAACGCGGAGGCGCCGCTGGAGCGCGCCGTCCCGTGTGCCCACCCGTCCCGCCCTGCGGGACGATTGCCCACACGGGGGGGGTGGGCCGGGGCACCGCCCCCTGCCGGGCGCGGCCCGCACCGCCCGGCGCGGAAGCGCGGTGTCCTCAAGGACTGGTGGCGGTCAGTTTCGTCGGGTGGGGGGTCGGCGCCTCGCCGTCCGGTCGGATCCCCCGCATCCGACCGTACGCGTACACGCACCCCGCCAGCGCCAGGTCCGACAGCAGCATGAAGCCGATCGAGTACGAGCCCTTCGCGCTGTAGATCGCGCCCATCACCAACGGCGGCAGGAACCCGCCGAGTCCGCCCGTCGCGCCGACGATGCCGGTCACGCTGCCGACCTTCGCCTGCGGGGTGACCTGGGAGACCAGGGCGAAGACGGAGCCGCTCGCCGTGCCGAGCCCGGCCGCCATGACGAGCAGGGCGACGGTGCCGCCGGGGTTCAGCGGTGGGTCGAAGGCCTGGACGACGGCGAGCAGGGCGACGACCCCGAGCGCGACGGCCGTGACGAGCGCCGGGTGGACCCGGTCCGAGAGCCAGCCGCCGACGGGGCGGAAGACGACCGTCACCAGGGCGAACCCGGCCGCCTTGGTGCCCGCGTCCGTCGGACCGAGCTCGTACCAGGTCTTCAGGTACGTCGGCAGGTAGACGCCGAACGCGACGATGCCGCCGAACCCGATCGCGTACAGCGCCGACAGCTCCCACGTCACCCGCAGCCGTGCCGCCGAACCCAGGCGACCGGCCAGGGAGGCGGTGGGGACCGGGCGGTCCGGGCGGTCCGTGATGAGGAACGCCGCGAGCACCGCGTACGCAGCCAGCGCGATCGCGACCACGACGAACGGCAGGTTCTCGCCGTGCTCGGCGATCCAGGGCGTGAAGTAGCCGGAGAGCGCGACGCCGCCCATGCCCATGCCGAACACCCCGAGCGCGAGACCGCGCTTGGCGGGCGGGAACCAGGAGTTGACGAGCGGGATGCCGATGGCGAACGTCGTGCCGCCGAGGCCGAGGAGGAAGCCGACGACCAACAGCAGGCCGTAGCTGTCCTTGACGACGATCAGGAGCAGCACCGGGACGGTCGTCAGCGCCGAGACCAGCGGGAACATCAGCTTCGCCCCGTACCTGTCGGTCAGCGCCCCGGCCGGGATGCGGCCGACCGAGCCGACCAGGACGGGCACCGCGACGAGCAGGGACTGCTGGAAGGAGCTGAGACGGAGCCGGTCGCCGTACCAGCTCGCGATCGGTGCGATCAGGTCCCACGCCCAGAAGGTGAGCGTGAAGCCGACGGTGGCCGTCACCAGGTTGCGGTAGGCCGCCGCTGTGGGGGGCTCGGTCTCGGTGGTCACCCCTCCAGTCAAGATCCGGGGGAGGGGTCCGGCGCGCCGGATTGGGCCGTACGGGGCCCCTCAGGGCCAGGTCACCGTGGTCGGCGGCGTGCCGTCGTCCTCGACGCGCAGCCGGGCGCCGTCGTTCCCGGCCGAGACCTCGACCGTGATCGCGCCGACCTCCGGCCGCCGGTGCGCCGCGGCGAGCGCCCCGCGCAGCGCGGCGAGGAGCCTGTCCGCCGTCTCCTCGTCGACGAGCGTGTCGACCGCGCCGGTGAAGTGCACGGACGGCTGGAAGCCGAGCGGGACCGCGGCCCCGCCGGTCTCGCGCAGCACCCGTCCCCGGAAGGAGGCCGGCGCGTCCGCGGGCGGCTGCTGGAGGGCGAAGATGGTCGTCCGGACCTCCTGGATCGTCGAGTCCAGTTCGTCCACGGCCCGGCCGAGCAGTTCGTCCTCGTCGGAGGAGCCGCCCGCCCGCCGCCGCGTCGACTCCAGCATCATCTCGGTGGCGAACAGCCGCTGCACCACCAGGTCGTGCAGGTCCCGGGCGATCCGGTCGCGGTCCTCGAAGACGGCCAGCCGCTCCCGGTCGTGCCGCGCGTCCGCGAGGACCAGCGCGAGCGCCGCCTGCGAGGCGAACTGCGAGGCGAGCAGCCGTTCCACCGCCGAGTACGGCCGGCCGCCGCGCCGCCGGGGCAGGGCGAGGGTGCCGATGAGCTTCCCGCCGCTCTGCAGCGGCAGCATCATCGACGGGCCGAAACGGGACCGGACGTGCGTGGTCATCCGCGGATCGGTCGCCGAGTCCTCGACGAAGACGGGCTCCCCGCCGAGGAGTTGGACCAGGACGGGGGAGCCGGGCGCGATCGTCGTGCCGACCAGGTCGCCCGGGTCGTCGTGGGTGGAGGCGGCGACGATCTCCATCCCGCCCTCCTCGGTGGGCTGGAGGACCACGCCGGCCGAGGCGCCGGCGAGGACGCGGGCCCGCTCGGCGACGGTCGTCAGGGCGTTCTCGGCGGTGGCGCCGGTGAGCAGGGCCGTGGTCACCGCGGCCGCGCCCTCGATCCAGCGTTCCCGCTGCCGGGCCGTCTCGTACAGACGGGCGTTGCCGATGGCGATCCCCGCCTGGGAGGCGAGGACCCGGAGCAGGGCGAGGTCCTGCTCGGTGAAGGGGCCCGCGTGCTTCTCGGTGAGGTACAGGTTGCCGAAGACCTCGGTGTGGACCCGGATCGGGACGCCGAGGAAGCCGCGCATCTCCGGGTGGCCCTCGGGGACGCCGGAGGAGCGCGGGTCGGCCGTCAGGTCGTCGAGCCGCAGCGGCCGCGGGTCCTGGACGAGGACGCCGAGCAGTCCGGTGCGGCCGTCGGGGAGGCGGCCGATCCGCCGGCGCTCCTCGTCGGTCATGCCGGAGGTGAAGAGCTCGGTGAGGCGGTGGCGCTCGGGGTCGACGACCCCGAGCGCCCCGTAGCGGGCACCGATCAGCTCGGTCGCGGAGTCCACGATGTGCTGGAGGGTGGTGCGGAGGTCGAGGTCCGTGCCGACGCCGAGGACCGCTTCGAGCAGCAGGGGCAGGCGGGGCGAGTCCGCGTCCGCTTCTCCCGCGTCCGGGCCCTCCGTGTCCGCTTCTCCCGCGCCCGCGTCTCCCGCGCCTGCGTCTCCCGCGCCTGCGTCTCCCGTGTCTGCGTCTCCCGCGCCCGGGTCTCCCGCGCCCGGGCCCTCCGCGTCCTCGTTCATGATCGTCACGGTCTCATCGTCGTACGAACCATCCTTGACCGGGACGGTTCACTCCTCGTCGGCGAGCGGGTCCCGCTCCGCCAGCGGGTCCAGGACCATCGGCTGGACCTTGCCCTCCAGCATCGCGCCGAGCCCCAGGACCGCGCACACGTCCGGCCGTTCGGCGATGTGCACCGGCATCCCGGTCGCCTCCCGCAGCATCTGGTCGAGGCCCGGCAGCAGGGCGCTGCCGCCCACCATCATGATCCCGCGGTCGGCGAGGTCGGCCACCAGGTCCGGCGGGCAGTCCCGCAGCACCTTCCCGATGCCGTCGAGGACCGCCGTCAGCGGGGTGTGGATCGCGTCCCGTACGGCGGCGGTGTCGACGGTCACCGACCGCGCCAGGCCGGTGGCGACGTCCCGGCCGTGGATCTCCGTCCAGGCGGGCCCCTGCGTGGTCAGGCCGTTGCCGCTGAGGGCCAGCTGCAGCGGGCGCACCGACTGGCTCGGCAGCATCAGCTCGTGGTGGTGGCGCAGGTGCTGGATGACGGCGTGGTCGATGGCGTCGCCGCCGACGGGCATCCGCTCCGCCGTGACGATCGCGCCGAGCGAGAGCACCGCGACCTGTGTGGTCGCCGCCCCGCACACCAGGATCATGGTCGCGGTCGGCTGCTCGACGGGGAGCCCGCAGCCGACGGCCGCCGCGATCAGGGTGTCGACCAGCTCGACCCGGCGCGCCCCGAGACCGACGAGGGTCTCCACGGCGGCGCGCTGTGCGAGCGGATCGCTGTCGTGCGGGGTGCAGGCGGCCGCGCGCAGCCGGGGCTTGCGGCGCAGCTGTCTGCGCAGCTTCTCGCCGAGGAGGTGGCGGAGCATCCGCTGCGCCATCTCGATGTCGACGACCGTGCCGCCCGAGACCGGGCGTACGACGCGGATGTAGTCGGGGGTGCGGCCGGTCATCTTCTCGGCGAGGGCGCCGACGGCGATCAGCGCTCCGGTACGGGTGTTGACGGCGGCGACGCTGGGCTCGTCGACGACGAGTCCGGCGCCCTTGACGAAGACCCGGGTGCGGGCGGCACCCAGGTCGACGGCGACATGGCAACGGCGCAGCTGATCAAGGCTGACGGTCACGGCTGATCCTCCGGAGTGCGGTGCTGGCACGGGCGAGGGGGTCGCGATTCGCGGTCCTGTTCGCATCGTCGGGCCCTCCGGGGCGCGGCGCGCGCTGGGCTGCGCCGCCCGGGGCCCCGCGTGCGCGCCGTGGCGGGGCGCCCACTCCCGGTGAGGGAGGTCCGGAGGCGATCCTTCCCGAAGCGGGAGAATCACGGCGCGCCGCCGTCGACCTGCGGTTTCCACACAGGATCCTCACGTTCGTGCCTACCTGCCGCCGTACCGGGCCGCATAGCCTGCGGGCCCCATGGACTACTGCCACGCGTGCCGGCGGCATCTCAACGGGGCCCTCGCCTGTGCCGGGTGCGGGACGCCGGTGGAGGAGCTGCGGTACGAGACCCCCCGCACACCGGTCCCCACCCCGGACCGGACCGTGCCGTACGGCGAGCCCGACCGGCTCGCGGTGTACGGCGAGCCGGAGCGGCCCGCGTTCCACGGCGAGCCCGACCGGCCCGCGTTCCACGGCGAGCCGTCCGACGGCGGGCCGTCCCGCGACGAGCCGGACCGGCCCGCGCCCGAGCACGTCTACGAACTGGACGTCCTGGAGCCGCCCCGTCCGGCCCCCGGCGGGCGCCGCGCCGCCCGTGCCGCCGCGCAGGACCGCGCCGCCCGGGACCGCTCGGCCGCGCGGCGGGGGAGGCGATCGCGCTCGCGCCGGGGTCGTACGGTCCTCGTGGGGACGATGGGGCTCCTCCTCGCGGCCGGGTCGCTGACCCTGGCGAAGCTCGCCCTGGAGCCGCCGCCGCCCGACGGTTCGGCCGTCGCGGTGGAGGAGCTGGAGGTCACCGAGACCCCGCTGTCGCCGGAGCCCGTCGAGACCACCGAGCCGCCGGACGGGTCCCACCCGGCCCCGGCGACGGACGCGCCGGGCTCCGTCTCCGCGCACCCCCGCCAGGTGAGCGCGGAATCGGGACCGGGACCCGGCACGGCCACGGGCTCCGGCCCGGGCTCCGGTACGGGGACGGGGCCGGGGTCGCGCCCCGGCACGGGCGTGGGCACGGGGGCCGGTGACGGCACCGGTCAGGGGGGCGGCGGGGCCCCGACCTCCGCGCCGACGACCACCGGCCCGCCCTCCCCGACCGCCACGACCGCCGCGCCCACCGCCTCCGCGACGGCGGACGGCCCGACGCCGGGCGGTCCGGGGACGCCCACCGGGCCGACGCCCTCGACCGCGGGCCCCACGCCGACCCGGGCCCCGACGCCCGACCCGACCCCCACGTGCACCCGCTTCCTCTGGTGGTGCGTCTGAGGCCCCGGTTCCCGGCCGTGTAAGGGTGCCGTCCGAGGCCCGGTTCCCGGCCGCGCGGTGGTGCGTCCGGGGTTCCGGTCCTACGCCGCGTCCGCGCCCAGCATCCGCTTGAGCAGGTCCCGGAGCAGGGTCCGCTCGGTCTCGGTCAGTTCGCCGAGGGGTTCGCGCGCGAAGTCCAGGGACTCGCGCAGCCGGCGGGCGGTGTCCCGGCCCTCGTCCGTGGGGACGGCCAGCTTGACCCGCCGGTCGTCCGGGTCGGGCCGGCGCTCGACCAGGCCGCGGGCCTCCAGGCGGTCGACGATCCCGGTGACGTTGGAGGGCTCGCACTTGAGCTTCCGGGCGATGCGGCGCATCGGCAGCGGGTCGAGCGAGAGCAGGCCGAGGACGCGGGCCTGGGCGCCGGTCAGCGCGTGCTGCGCGGCCGCCTGCTCGTACTCCTCGTAGTAGCGCGCCACGACCGTGCCGATCAGCTCGACGACTTCGAGGGTCAGGGGGTCCGTGCGTGAGGTGGCCATGGGCATCAGTCTATCCAGATGCTTGACAACATGAAATATCTAGGAGCATGGTTGTTTGAGGTAGTAAACCTTTTGTGATCATAAGCTTTTCTGGAGGCCGTACTCATGTCCGTTCTTCCCGCGTCCAGCCGTGAGTGGCACCTCGTCGCCCGTCCGCACGGCTGGCCCGTTCCGGCGGACTTCGCCCTGCGCGAGACCCCGGTCGTCGAGCCCGCCGAGGGCCGCATCCTCGTGCGCAACCTGCACTTCTCCGTCGACCCGTACATGCGCGGCCGGATGAACGACGTGAAGTCGTACGTCCCGCCCTTCAAGCTCGACCACCCGATGGACGGCGGGGCCGTCGGCGAGGTCGTGGCGTCCAACGCCGAGGGCTTCGCCGTCGGCGACCACGTCCTGCACGGCCTCGGCTGGCGCGAGTACGCCGACGTCCCGGCCCAGCACGCCACCAAGGTCGACCCGGCGCTCGCCCCCCTCTCCGCCTACCTCGGCGTGCTCGGCATGACCGGCCTCACGGCCTACGCCGGCCTCTTCGAGGTCGCCTCCTTCAAGGAGGGCGACGCCGTCTTCGTCTCCGGCGCGGCCGGCGCCGTCGGCAGCCAGGTCGGCCAGATGGCGAGGCTCAGGGGCGCCTCCCGGGTCATCGGCTCCGCCGGCTCCGACGAGAAGGTCAAGTTCCTCGTCGAGGAGCTCGGCTTCGACGCGGCCTTCAACTACAAGAACGGCCCGGTCAAGGACCAGCTCCGCGAGGCCGCCCCGGACGGCATCGACGTCTACTTCGACAACGTCGGCGGGGACCACCTCGAAGCCGCGATCTCCTCGCTCAACGTGCACGGCCGCGCCACCATCTGCGGCATGATCGCCCAGTACAACGACACCGAGCCGGTCCCGGGCCCGCGCAACATGGCGATGATCATCGGCAAGCGGCTGCGGCTCCAGGGCGTCCTCGTCGGCGACCACTATGGCCTGCAGAACCAGTTCGTCCAGGAGGTCGGCGGCTGGCTCGCCTCGGGCGAGCTGAAGCACCGCGAGACCTTCGTCGAGGGCATCGAGAACGGCGTGGACGCCTTCCTCGGACTGCTCCGCGGCGACAACACCGGAAAGATGATCGTCTCGGCGACCCGCTAGTCTTCCCTCAGCCGCCGCGATCGTGGGCGCGAGTCGTCGGCGGAACGAACAAGGAAGACACCAGCATGTCGATCCAGCAGTCCGATGTCCTCTACACTGCCGTCGCCACCGCCGAGAACGGCCGTGACGGGCGCGTCGCCACCGACGACGGTCAGCTCGACGTCGTCGTGAACCCGCCCAAGGCCATGGGCGGTTCCGGCGCGGGCACCAACCCCGAGCAGCTCTTCGCGGCCGGCTACAGCGCCTGCTTCCAGGGCGCGCTCGGCGTCGTCGCCCGCAACGAGAACGCCGACGTCTCCGGCTCGACGGTCACCGCCGAGGTCGGCATCGGCAAGAACGACGACGGCTTCGGCATCATCGTCAAGATCTCGGCGACCATCCCGAACGTGGACGCCGAGACCGCCAAGAGCCTGATCGAGAAGGCCCACCAGGTCTGCCCGTACTCCAAGGCGACCCGCGGCAACATCACGGTCGAGCTCGCCGTCTGAGTCCGACCCCAGGGCCTTCGGCCCACAGGTCCTGAGAGGGCCGCCCCCGGTCGACCGGGGGCGGCCCTCTCGGCATATGCGCAGGTCCAGCCACTTCTGCATATGCCAACGGCAGTATCGCCGAGCATCGACTTGAAGAATATGAATACCGAGGGTTGACGTACTCCTTTCGCGATCACTAGTTTCTGCGACGGCTCAAAAACCAGTACGACTCCGCGCTCACCGGCGCATCACCACCCTGGGCCGCCCCGTACGGCGCCATCCGCGTCCGTAAGCAGCAATTCCGGTTCACCCCTCGTCCGGAGGCAGTCACTTTGAGCACGTCAACCCCCCACCTCCACCACCGTCCCGACCGAGTTCGCGCCCGCCGGTTCCACGGCGTCCCCGCAGCGTCTCGGTCCATGTTCTGACGGTGCGGGCCATCTAGCCCGTTCCCGCCGGCCCGTTCTCCCGGGGCCGTGCCTTCTTCCGCTGCTCTCCGGTGAGTACCGACTGACGCGCCCGCTTTCCGTTCCGGCGGTTCCCCGTTGTTCGACGCGTGCGCGTTCGCCATGCCTTCTTCCGGAATTTCCCGAGGGTATTAGGCCCATTTCGGCGCGTTCGGGCCCCCTTCCGAGTCCGTTCCGCCCGAGCCCTGCTTCCGCCCTGCCCACCCCACCGAAAGGTTCAGGCTGCGATGAGTGCTGCCCCGATCACGGCGCCGGTCGAGAAACGATCCCTGCCCGTCGGAGGGAAGGGGACCCTCTGGGTCGCCCGCCCCGCCTACGGAGTCTTCGAGTACCGCGGTCGACCGCTGCGCATCGAGGTCGAGGACCCCGCCGAGGTGCTCTTCCCCACCGACTGCGGCCTGAGCCTGGTCGCCGCCCTCAACCACCCGAGCGCGCCCGACCCGCGCGGCCTCACCGCCTTCGACCTGGGCTGCGGTTCCGGCCTCTACACGGTCGCCCTGCTGGCGGGCGGCGCCTCGCACGTCACGGCCATGGACGTCAACGCCGCCGCCGCCGGGGACACCCTGGCCAACGTCGCCCGCAACGGTCTCGACGTCAATCGCGTGTCCTGCGTCACCGCCGACCTCGCCGGCTTCGCGCCGGTGGAGAAGGCCGACCTCGTCGTGACGAACCCGCCGCACCTGCCGTACGACCCGCGCTACTCCACCGACAGCGGACTGGAGACGGCCCTGGTCGCCGGCCGCGAGGGCCGGGGCATGTACGACGCCGTCGTCGCCCGGATCGACGACCTGCTCGTGCCCGGCGGCCGACTGGTCATGGCCCATTCCTCGCTGGCCGACGTGGCCCGCACGGTTTCCGAGATGTGCGCCAAGGGCTACGAGGTCCGCACCATCGAGGTCTGCGAAATGGACATTCCGCTGGAAAGCTACGCGGAGCACAAGGACATCATGCTCGGTCACCTCGAGAAGCTGCGGGCCGACGGCCGTGCGGAATTCGAGGGCGAGCGCTTCCTGGTCCACGCGCTGGAATTCACGCGTCCGCTTGTGTCCGCCGGACTCTGATCACCCTGCACGGCACCGAAAACGCACGAAAACGCACGCAAAAATCGACGAGGGGGAACGCATGACGATCGACGGAAGTGTGGCGCAGGTGGCTGCGGAAGAGGTGGACGGCCTGCTCGAACGCCACTTCGCGAAGAATTTCGACGCCGCGGTGACGGCCGGAATACGCGAGAAATTCGCCGCGGAACACATCGTGCCGCTGCGCGGACTGCTCCCGCCGGAACTCTTCGGTCCGATCCGGGACGAGGCGTTCGGCATCATGGACCGGCACGGTGTCAGCCACGATCTCACCTTCGAGATCACGGACAACACCCCGCGCAGCATGACCACCGTCGGCCAGCCCGTCATCAAGGACGAGGGCCCGTTGATCGACGCGTTCTACTTCTCCCCCCGGGTCCTGGACCTCGTCTCCCGCGTCGTCGGCGAGAAGGTCCACACCTGTCCGTACGCCGGCGAGCACTACGTCATCAGCCGCCTGCTGAAGTCGGGCGACACCCACGGCTGGCACTGGGACGACTACACCTACGGCATCATCCTGGTCCTCGAGGCCCCGCACTACACCGAGGGCGGCTTCGTCCAGGCGGTCGCGAACACCTCCTGGGACAAGGAGAACCCCGACGTCCACGGCGCGCTGATCAGCAGCCAGGTCCGCTCCTACGCGCTGGAGCCCGGCGACGCGTACGTCGTGAAGACGAACACCACCATGCACCGCGTGTACCCGATCCGCGGCGACGGCCGCCGCACGATCGTCAACATGACGCTGGCCAGCGAGGACGACCTCAGCCGCCCCATGACGCACGAGACCAACGACGCCCTGTTCGGCGGCGTCCGCGATCCGCGCGACGCCGGCTGACGCCCCGGTCGCCCACCGAGGAGCCAACGATGCAACCACGCGAGACGATGCGCGGCCTGCCGCGCCTCGTACAGCCCTTCCTGACCTGGGTGACCGGCGTGCCCCTGGCCGGCACCGCGCCCCGGGTCATGTGGCGCCCCACCCTGGCCCTGATCGCCGGCGCGGTGCAGACCGCCGTCTCCGTCGCCGCCGGCGCCTGGGCCCTGACCCGGCCCTGGTACGTCCTCGTCCCGGTGCTGCTGCTCAGCTGGCCCGTCACGGCCGGCGGCATGCGGCGGCTGGACGTCGTCGTCGTCCACCAGACGCTGCACCGGATGTTCACCGCCTCCAAGCAGGGCAACCGGGTCGTCAGCGAGCTGATCACCACCCTGCTGTGGCGGCCGCCCTTCGACGGCAACCGCGACGAGCACCTCACCCACCACGCCTTCCCCTGCTCCCTCAAGGACGGCGACACGCTGTACCTGCAGAGCACCGGCGCCCGGCCGGGCATGACCCGCAAGGAGTTCCGCGGCTACCTGCTGCGCGCGCTGGTCTCGCCCCGTCACCACCGGTCCTTCCTGTTCAGCCGGATCCGGGCCAACTTCCTGAGCCGTTCCCCGCTGTACCGGATGGCGATGGCGTACGGCTTCCTGGCCGTGACCGTCGCCCTGCTGGCGGTCACCGGCTGGTGGGTCCAGTGGCTGCTGCTCTGGTTCGTCCCGCTGACGTTCTTCTTCCAGAACCAGACCCTGCTGTACACGCTCAGCGAGCACCGCTGGTGGATCCACGGCAACGCCGAGCGCCTCACCAAGGCGCAGCGCGACGAGTTGACCTTCGGCCGGTTCTGCGGGGAGCCCGTCCCGGACACCGCCTCGCTGGGCGCGGCCGGCCGGCTCGCTGCCTGGACCGGCTGGTGGCTGCGGATGACGCTGCTCTACGCCCCGTACCGCATGTGCATCCTCGTCGGCGACACCGTGCAGCACGACCTGCACCACGTCCGGCCCAAGTGTGACTGGGCGAACTCCTCCTGGGTCCGCAACGACGACCTCGCGCAGGGCAACGCCGACCGCTACTACGAAGCGTGGGGCGGCCTGCTCACCCACGTCTACGTCGGCAACAGCGTCCGTGACTGGACCGCCGTGCCGTCCGCTCCGCTCACCCCGTCGACGGCGAGGTGAGTCCGTGACCACACGAGCAAGGTCCATGAAGAAGATCCTCGTCGTCGACAGCACCGGACGCGGCCACGCGATCTGCGATTTGTTCACGCGCACCGACCCGGACGTGACCGTCTACTACGGGCCCGGCTGCGACGTGATCGACCACCCGCGCATCGTGTCCGCCCCGTCGGTCTCGCTGACCGACCCGGCCAGCGCCCTGTCGTTCCTGGAACGCCACCCCGTCTCCTTCGTCTTCGTCTCGAACATCGACGCCCTGTCCCTGGGGTACGTCGACGAACTGCGCCGCGCCGGACACCGGGTCATCGGCCCGACGAGGGCCGCGGCGGCCCTGGAGTCGAGCAAGACCCGCGGCAAGGAGTTCTGCGCCCACCACGGCATCCCCGTGCCCGGGTTCGAGGTCTTCACCGACGCCGAGAAGGCCAAGGAGTACGTGCGGGCCCTCCCGTACCGCTGCGTCGTCAAGACCGACGGGCTGACCCCCGACGGCGACGGCTCGGTGGTCTGCGACTCGACGGCCGAGGCGGAGGCGGCCGTCGACCGGTTCGCCCGCGAGTGCGGCGAAGGACTGCGGCTGGTCGTCGAGGAACGCCTGACCGGTTCCGAGATCTCGGTGTTCGCGCTGCTCGACGGGGACAGCGCCCTGCTGTTCCCCACCGGCCTCGACTACAAGCGCACCCTGGAGAACGACGCCGGCAAGAACTGCGACGGCATGGGCTCCGTCGCGCCGCACCCGGACGACAGCCCCGAGCTGCGCGAGGAACTCCGGTCCACGCTGGTCGACCCGCTGGTACGCGGCCTGAGGGCGGAGGGACTGGACTTCACCGGGTTCGTGTACATCGGCGCCATGCTCACCCCGCGCGGCCCCGTCGTCATCGAGATCAACACCCGCTTCGGCGACTCCGAGGCGGAGGTCGTCCTGCCCGGCGTTACCAGCGACTTCACCGCCCTGTGCGAGGCGGTGCTCGCCCGCGAGCTGGGCGGGCACCGGCTGGAGACCGACGGCCGGGCCCGCTGCTCGGTCGCGCTCGTCCAGGGCAGCGTCGACCCGGGACCCCCGGACGCCCCGGCCGGCTGGCCGTTCGGCCCCTTCACCGTCGGCCAGGCGGTGAGCGGCCTCGACCGCGTCGACCCCGCCGAGGCCGTCGTCTTCTGCGCGAACGTCCGGCTCGACAGGGCCGGCGTCCCGCGCACCACCGGCGGCCGGGTGCTCCACGTGGTCGGCGCCGGCATCACCCCCGAGGAGGCGCGCGCCCGCGCCTACGGCCAGATCGAGCGCGTCGGCTTCCCCGGCATGCGCTACCGGACCGACATCGGGGCCGTCGCGGTTCCGGCAGGGAAGTGAGCACCCCGATGCCCCGCAGGAGAGCCTTCGTCCTCTTCGAGATGATGAACGCGATGCTCGTCACCGCGCAGGCCGCCAAGGCCCGCGGTTTCGAGATCGTCGCCCTCAACCGCAACCCGCTGTGCTCCGAGGGCCCGTTCACCGTGCCCGACGGGCTGGTCGACGAGTACGTCCAGGTCGCCTCCTGGACGAACCCCACCACCGTCGAGCCGCTCCTGAAGTACCTCACCAACCGCTACGAGGTCGTCGGCACCCACAGCATGTTCGAGGGAGCGCTGCCCCACCAGGCGGCCCTCCGCGAGCTCGCCGGACTGCCGACGACCGACCCCGCGACCCTGCGCGGCATCCTCGACAAGGCACACGTCCGCGCCCGGCTCCAGGAGGCCGGCCTCACCGCCCTGCGGACCGCCCCGCTCGACGAGGCGCTCGCCTGGGAGACCTGGAACTTCGACCGGCCGGCCGTCCTCAAGCCGGCCAACGGCACCGGCAGTGCCCTGTGCTTCGAGGTGTCCACGCCCGAGGAACTGCGCGCGGCGATGGAGACGGTGGAGCGGACCGAGGTCGTCAACCCGTTGATGCGGGACTACATCCGGGCCCACGGCGCCTTCGTCCTGGAGGAGCGGGCGGAGGGCGAGCTCCTCTCCGTCGAGTCGATGGTGCACCGCGGCGAGGTCGGCTTCGTCAACCTCACCGGCCGCTACGTGCTCGCCTCCGACCCGGTCGTCGAACAGGGCATGCAGCTGCCCTACCACCACCCCCACCAGGACCGGATCGTCGAAATCTCGCGCGCCGTGCACGAGGCCCTCGGCTTCCACCACGGCCCCACGCACCTGGAGTTCATGGTGACGGAGGACGGGACCGCCGAACTGATCGACTTCAACGCCCGTGGCGCGGGATTCGCCGCCCCGGTCTCCACCGGAGCGGCCTACGGGATCGACTTCGGCGACGTGCTCGTCGACATCGGCTGCGGCATCCGGCCCGACCTCTCCTTCACCGGGCGCCCGCACCGGTTCGCCGTCGAGATGCTCGTGATGCCGCGCCCCGGGACCACCGAGTTCCGGTCGATCGAGTTCCCCGCCGACACCCTGGCGGCCCGCGCCACCAAGACCGGCGGCGAGAAGCTCAGCGGCCGCGCCGACCAGCTCGATGCCGTCGGCATGTTCATCGTCACCGGCGACACGGCGTCCGAGGCGCACCGGCGCGGCCTCCAGGCGCGCCGCGAGGTCGTCGTCAACGGCGAGCCCCTGGGCGACCACCCGGGCAACGCCGTCGCCCACTCCCGCCACATCGGCCGGGACCTCCCGGCCTCGTCGCCGACCGGAGGCCCGCGGTGACCCGAACGCACGAAGAGGCAGTCATGACGCAGGACAGCGGCCCCGCCGCCGTGTTCGACAGCCGGGAGTCGGCGGTCCGCTCGTACTCCCGGTCCTTCCCCGCCACCTTCACGACCGCCCGGCGCGAGTTCGTGACCGGCGCGGACGGCACCCGGTACCTCGACTTCCTGGCCGGGGCCGGCGCGCTGAACTACGGCCACAACCCCGAGTTCGCCAAGCGCGCGCTGATCGACTACATCGAGCGTGACGGTCTCACCCACGGTCTGGACCTGGCGACCCCGGCCAAGCAGGACTTCCTGGAGACCTTCCAGGAGCACATCCTCGCGCCGCGCGGCCTCGACCACCGGGTGCAGTTCTGCAGCCCGTCCGGGACCAACGCGGTGGAGGCGGCCCTCAAGGTGGCCCGGCTCGTCACCGGGCGCACCAACGTCGTCGCGTTCGGCGGCGGCTTCCACGGCATGAGCACCGGTGCGCTGGCCGCGGTCGGCTCGGACTTCTACAAGGCAGGCCTGCACGCCACCCTGCCGAAGACCACCCACATCCCCTTCCCCGACTCCCCGATGGGCCCGTTCGACTCGCTCGACCTGCTCGACCGGCTCGTGTCCGACAGCAGCTCGGGCGTCGAGAAGCCGGCCGCCGTCATCATCGAGACGGTGCAGTGCGAGGGCGGGGTGTACGTGGCGCCCACCGAGTTCCTCGTCGGCCTGCGGACCTGGTGCGACACCCACGGCGTGCTGCTGATCGTCGACGACATCCAGGTCGGCTGCGGCCGCACCGGCACCTTCTTCTCCTTCGAGCGCGCGGGCATCCGTCCGGACCTGATCACCCTCTCCAAGTCGATCAGCGGATACGGACTGCCCATGGCGCTGCTGCTGGTCAAGCCCGAGTACGACGTGTGGAAGCCGGGCCAGCACAACGGCACCTTCCGGGGCAACCAGCTCGCGTTCGTCGCCGCCGCCGAGGCCGTTCGCACCCACTGGGCGGACGGCGCGGGCGAGGCGTTCGGCGCCGAGGTGCGCCGCAAGGGCGACCTGGTCGAGGCCTACCTGGCGGAGCACGTGACCGCCCGCTTCGCCGCCTCCGTCCGGGGCCTGGGGCTGATCCGGGGCATCGACGTGAGCGCCGCCGGCATCTCCGGCGCCAAGGTGTCCCGCCGCTGCTTCGAGCGCGGGCTGATCGTGGAGACCTGCGGCCGCGACAGCGAGGTCATCAAGATCCTCCCGCCGCTGACCCTGTCCGACGAGAGCCTGACGGCCGGACTCGACGTCATCGTCGAGGCCCTCTACGACGAGGTCCAGGACGACCGGCGGGCCACCGCGGGGTCCGCCCCCGCCCCGTCGACCCCCGCCACCGCATGACCACCGGAGGAACCAGCATGAACACCATCCTGATCATCGGCGGGCGGCTGCAGGCCATCGAGAAGGCGAAGGCCCTCGGCCTGCGGGTCGTCCTCCTCCAGCACAAGGAGCGGCTGCTGCCCGGCCAGGCCGAGGCGGCCGACGCGCTGTTGCTGGTGGACTACCTCGACTGGGACGTGACCTGGCCGATCGTCCGCGCCGCCCACGAGGCGTACGGCTTCACGGCCGTCATGACCCTGGTGGAGCAGGCCACCGAACTGGCCGGCCGGCTCAACGACCGCCTCGGCCTGACCGGCACCTCCTACGAGGTGGCGAACCGCCTGCACGACAAGCTCCGGATGCGCGAGTGGCTCCACCAGACCGGCTTCGAGTCGGTGGGCTGCGCCGAGGTGAAGAGCGCCGAGGACATCCGGGAGTTCGGCACCCGCCACGGCTACCCGGTCATCGTCAAGCCGCTCGACGGAACCGCGAGCCGCGGCATCGCGGTCATCGAGAACGCGGACGAGGCCGACGCCGCATGGGCGGACCTGGCCGGGCTCCGCAACCGCGACGACCTGCCGATGGCCACCTTCTACCCCGTCACCTCCTTCATCGCCGAGGAGTACATCGACGGCGTCGAGTACAGCGTCGAGTCCTTCTCCTTCGCGGGCCGCCACATCGTCGTCTCCGTCACCGGCAAGTTCGCCGACGGCGTCGTGGAGATGGGCCACGCGCTGCCGGCGATCCTCGACCCGGAGGACGAGCGGACCATCGTGGACCACGTCGTCGGCTTCCTGACGGCCATCGGCCTCAAGGACGGCGTCGGCCACACCGAGGTCAAGCTGTCGTCCAAGGGCCCGCGGATCATCGAGGGCCACGACCGGGTGGCCGGCGACCGACTGCTCGACTTCATGGCCGTCACGCACGGCGTCGACATGGAGCAGTACGCGGCCGGCTGGCCGTTCCGCCTGGTCACCGAGCTGTTCGAGCGGCCGCAGGCGGTCCTCGGCGCCGCGACGAAGTGGGTCAACGGCCGGCCCGGCGTCGTCGAGTCCGTCGAGGGCGTCGAAGAGGTCCGCGCGCTGCCCGGCGTCTTCGGCGTCGACGTGTACGTCGAGCCCGGCGACGTGATCAGCCCGATGCACGACAACTACGGCCGCCACGTCCAGGTCCTGGTCACCGCCGAGGACACCGCGGCCGCCATCGAGCGGATCGACGGCATCCTCGACCGGATCCGCGTGGTCACCCGGCCCGAACAGGGCTGAGCCGGACCCCTCAGGCAGGAACCGAAGCGAGAGAGAGCCGGAAGTGGCAACCACCGTCGAACCCGATTCGCTAGGCCGGAAACTCGGCATCCCACGGTTGAAGGGGCACGGCAAGTTCGTCTCCGCGAGTCTGATCGACAGCCTCGGCACCGGACTGATCCTGGCGTTCACGGTCGTGTACTTCGCCCGGACCACCTCCGTGTCCCTGGCCGCGATCGGCGCCGCCATGACCCTGGCACGGCTCCTCGCCCTGCCGACGTCCATGGTCGTGGGCCCGCTGATCGACCGGTTCACCGCCCGGCGCACGGCGGCCTGGGGCAACCTGGTCTCGGTCCTCGGCTACCTCGGCTTCCTCCTGGCGCACTCGGTGTGGCAGATCGTGGTCGTGGCCTTCCTCGTCCAGGTGGGCCACACCACGTACTGGACGTCCAGCAGCGGCCTGGTGGTACTCGCCGCCCCCGAGGACCGGCGCACCACCTGGTTCGGCTTCATGACCGCCCTGCGCAACACGGCGATGGGCATCGGCGGCGCGCTCGCCGCCTTCGCCTTCACGCTGGGGGAGGGGACCGCGCTCCACGCCATCGTCATGGGCAACGCGGTGAGTTACGTCCTCGCGGCCGTCCTGCTCTTCACCTGGCGGCCCGCGCCCCCCGAGCCCCCTCGCGAGACCTCCCGGGCGACCGCCGACGTGATCCTCGACGCGGCCCCGGAGGAGCGGAGCGCCCCGCCGGAGCAGCCCCCGGCCGGCTACCGGACGGTCCTGCGGGACCTCTCGTACACGCTGCTCATCGGCGTCAACGCCACCATGGTGTTCGCCCAGATGCTCATCAAGGTGCTGCTGGCGATCTACATCGTCGACGCGCTGGAGATGCCCGCCTGGACCGCGGGCACGCTGATCGTGGTCAACGCGATCCAGGTCTCCCTCACCCAGACCCTGGTCGCCCGCAAGGCCGAGTCGTCCCGGATGACCCGCGCCGTGATGCTGGCCGCGGTGCTCAACACCGCCGCGTTCCTCCTCTTCGCCGTCCTCTACGTGACGTCGGACCTGGTGACCTACGTGGGGCTCTTCCTCGCGATGGGCGTCTTCACCCTCGCCGAGGTGATCGCCTTCCCCGCCCTCGACACCCTGAGCGTGTCGATGGCCCCCAGCACCATACGCGGCCGCTACCTGGCCACGTACCAGCTGTCCTGGACGGTCGGCGAAGTCGTCGCGCCGGGACTGCTCACCTTCCTCCTCGCCCGGGGGGAGGTGCTGCCGATGGTCTTCCTCGCCACGCTGAGCCTGCTGGCCGTCCCGCTGCTCCTCGCCCTGGAGAAGCGGACGAGGAACAAGACGTCCGAGACGGCCGGAACCACCGGGCCGTCCGACGAGACCAGGACGATGACAGGAGAAAGCGCATGAAGACGGTCGTCGTGATTTCGACCCGGGGCTTCGGGGTGTTCCGCCACGACCTGCTGGTGGAGCCGGACCAGGTCCGGTTCGTCGGCATCTTCTCCGAGCAGGACAGTGCCAACGTCTCGCAGGAGGAGCGGGAGTACTTCCACCGGATCCACGTGGTGCCCTGTGGCCTCGACAACCCCTCGTACACCGAGTCGTCGATCACCGACCCGGCGTCCGTACGGTCCATCGTGCGCGAGCTCGCCGCGGAGTGCGGTCCCGGTGAACTCACCCTGCACTGCTTCGACGAGCGGAACCTGCTGCTGACCGGCGAGCTGCGCGAGGAACTGGGCCTGCCCGGCCCGACCTACGACGAGCTGCTGCCCTACCGCGACAAGTGCCTGATGAAGGAGCGGCTGGCCGACACCGGGCTGCGCGTGCCCCGGTTCGGCCGGTTCGACGCCGACGCCTGCGCCGCGGACCCGGCGGCCTACCTGGACCGGATCGTCACCGAGGTCGGCATGCCCTTCGTGCTCAAGCCGGTCGACGCGGCCTCCGCCGACGGTGTGTACAAGGTCTTCACCAGGGAGGAGTTCTTCGCCCTGCCGAAGGACCTCGGACGCTCCTACGAGTACGAGGAGCACATCGACGGCACCATGTACAGCGTCAACCTGGTGACGCAGAACGGCAGAACCGTCTTCCGCGGGGTCACCGAGTACCTGGTCAACTCCACCGAGGTGCAGAAGGGCCGGGTCAACGCCGACATCAACCTGATCGACTCCGACCCCCGCGTCGACCGCATGGTGGCCTTCACCGAGACCGTCCTGGACGCCCTCGGCCGGCTGGACGGCGGCAGCCACCTGGAGCTCTTCCACACCAAGGACGACGAGCTGGTCTTCCTGGAGGTCGGCGCCCGCTTCAAGGGCCTGGCCGGACTCGCCGCCATGCAGGAGAACTACGCGGTCGCGCTGCTCAACCTGGCCTTCGAGATCGAGGCGGGACTGGCCAGCCACCCGTGGGACCAGGAGCAGACCTACTGCTTCGACGCGGTGATCCCCAAGCGACCCGGCGTCGTGGCCCGGCTCGTGGACCCCGACGTCGAGAGCGACTTCACCATGAAGTGGAAGGTCGAGGTCGGCGAGGAGATCAAGCAGGGCGCCTCGCTCATCGACAACGGCGGCACCTTCCTCGTCCGCAACAAGGACTACGACACCCTCTACCGGGACTTCGAGAAGCTGGCCGGCTACACCCCGATCCGCTACACGGACGAGGTCTGACGCCGTGGTGCGACGCACGCGCGAGGCGGAGGCCGTCGACATGGTTTCGCTGCGCGCCACCGTCGGCCGCATCGTGGAGGCGGACCGGTTCGACGGCTGGCTGATCGAGCTGCCCGACCACGTGCTGGTCGCGGTCGCGGCGCCGCTCGAAATGCTCGGCTTCCAGCACTACCTGACGCCGCCGCGGGACGACTTGCTGGTCAGGGCGGCCCGGGTGGTGTGGGACTCTGTGGCCGGTCTCCTGGCCGACTGCCCGGCCGATCTGGCCGCCGAGTTCGCCTCCCTGGGCGCCGCCCTCACCCCGAGTGAAGCCGGCACGGCGGCACGGCCAGGGACGAGCCGAGCCGACGCTTCATGAACGACAGGAGTCCCTCCGTGCACTACACCGGACTTGAGCTGGACCGGGCGGGCGACCGCCGCTCCGACGCCGCCTGGGTCGCCGCGCAGGCTTCCCTCCCCGGCACCCGGGTGCTCCCGATGTGGCGCGACCAGTGCCTCACGCGGGGCGGGACGCCGGTGGTGCGGAGGGGCTCCGACGCGGGCCCGTTGCTGGACGGGGCCGCCGAGCCGGTGTTCCTGGGACTCGACGGCGACGAGGCGGTCTTCGCGGCCGACCTGTCCGCGCTGACGGAGGACCGGGCCCGTGCCCTGGCGGGCGCCGACGCC
Source organism: Streptomyces sp. NPDC107498 (assembly GCF_055582805.1). Lineage (NCBI taxonomy): Bacteria > Bacillati > Actinomycetota > Actinomycetes > Kitasatosporales > Streptomycetaceae > Streptomyces > Streptomyces sp. NPDC107498. The sequence goes on from NZ_JBVJPE010000013.1 coordinate 35,455, forward strand.
GTCCAGGACGTGCGGCAGCTGGTCGCCGGCATCGGCATGGCCGAGGCCGGCCTGCTCGCCTACGCCCGCGGCCTGCTGCACTGGAACCGCAACCAGCGGTTCTGCGGTGCCTGCGGCGGCCCCGCGGACTCCCGGCACGGCGGTCACCTGCGGGTCTGCCGGGACTGCGGAAAGCTCCTCTTCCCGCGCATCGAGCCCGCCGTGATCATGCTGATCGAGCTGGCCGGCCGGCCCCGGCGCTGCCTGCTGGCGCGGCACGCCCAGTCGGGTCCGCAGTCCTTCAGCACCCTCGCCGGCTTCGTCGAGATCGGTGAGGGCCTGGAGGACGCCGTGCGGCGCGAGGCCTTCGAGGAGGCGGGCGTCCAGGTGAAGTCCGTCGTCTACCAGGGCTCGCAGGCATGGCCCTTCCCGGCGGGCCTGATGGTCGGGTTCCGCGCCGAGGCCGCCTCGGACACCGTCCGCGTCGACGGTGCCGAGGTGGTGGACGCGCGGTGGTTCACGGCGGCGGAACTGCGGGCCCACATCGACGCCGGGCACGTCTACCGCGCCGACTCCATCGGCAAGTTCCTCATCGAGAGCTGGCTCGCCGAGGACGACGCCGAGGAGAACACGAACGGATGAAACGGATGGATGACCTTCATGGATGACACGGATGGCTGACACGGCCGCGGCACCGACAGCGCCCCGACGGCCCTCACCCGCCTCCCGGGTGCTGGCCGTCCCCGCCGCCGAGCCCGGACAGGCGCTCGACTACTTCCTCCGGGCCCGGCTGGCCTGTGAGACGGACCCCTTCGACGTCCATCACGACGTCTCCGACGGCGTACCCGGCTTCGTCCTGATCGACGCCCGGCAGGAGGCCGCGTACCGCGAGGAGACGCTGCCCGGCGCGCGGAGCGTGCCGCACCCCACGATGACGGCCGACGTCCTCGCCGGGCTCGATCCCGCACCCCTCTACGTGACGTTCGGCTGGGGCCCCGCCTGCAATGCCGGCACGAAGGCCGCCGCCGCGCTCGCGGGTGCCGGATTCCGGGTGAAGGAGATGATCGGCGGCCTGGAGTACTGGAAACGCCAGAACTATCCCACCCAGACAAGGGGGCCAGTGACATGAGTGAAGAGATCAAGCGGGTCATCGACGAGGTCGACGGAATACGCCGGGGCCTGGACCGGAAAGCCGATCCACGCGATCCCGCATTCCTCGACGGGCTGCTGAAACAGCTGGAGAACGCACCGCACCTGCGGGAACAGCCCATCGCCCGGGCCCTCATGGAAGACCTGCGCGGATTCGCCGACGAACCCCGGCTGCTGCGCACCAAGGCCCACGTCAACGACCGGCGTGACCAGCACATCTTCTCCTACTTCGACGCCTCCTACTTCCCCCGGCTGTCGCTGGACTACCTGACGTACGAGACGCTGCCGACCCACCCGCTGCTGGCCGAGCGGTACGCCAGCAACACGATGCCGGTGAACATCACCGCCTGCTCCGAGGGATTCGAGTCCCGGGTCGTCGTGGCCCTCTTCCCGGAGAACCACCTGGACGGTCGGCAGGAACCCGACGACCTGATCTTCTACTTCATCAACAAGTTCGTCGAACGCCACAACCGCATCACCCGGAAGATGATCGACGGGGTGATGGCGCCGGGCAGTTTCCCGCTCCTCCAGGACGCCGACGACGATCTCGTCGAATCCGCGTCCGCCTGGTGGGTGCGGCTGCACGAGTTCCACCACCGGCAGGGCGACATGCCCATCCCCGACTATCTCCACGCCAAGAAGCTCAAGCCGCTCGCCGGCCTGGAGGAACTCCGCGTCGACGTCTCCTCGATGCTGGTCTGCCTCCAGGACGACGAGCTCCCCGCCGACGAGGCCCGCCGCGCCTACGAGTACATGCTCGCGGAACGTCTGCTCCGCTACGCCGTCGAGGGCATCCCGCGGCCCAACTACGACGCCGTCGCCTCCCAGCTGCTCTTCAACTACCTCTTCGAGAACGGCGGCATCGACCTGCGCGGCGACCGGATCCACCTCGCGCCCGAGCTCCCCGCCGTCCTGACCCGCTTCCTGAACGAGATCGTGACCGTGGAACGGCGCATCCACACGGAGTCCGTGGCGGACGTGAAGGCCGCCCTGCTCGCGTTCACCAACGCCTACACCGACTACGACGAGACGGCGAAGGACTACCGGCACATCCCGTTCTTCGCCGACGTCAAGCAGCGCCTGGGCGTCTGACCCGCATGACACCGCCCCCGGCCCCGCGAAGCCCGCTGCCCGCCCGGCTGCTCCTGGCGGCCCACGAGGACCCCCGGCTGCGCTCCCGGACGTTCCGGACCGAGCTGGGATTCGGCGCGGCCGGCGCCGCCCTCCTCGAACTCGCCCGGGAGGGACGGATCAGCGTCTCGCACGACGAGGTCGTGGTCCGTGGCGCGGGGCGCTGCCCCGACCCGGTCGTCGACCTCGTGCTCGGCCGGCTGCTGTTCGCCGAGCGGGGGCGCGGTCCACGCGGCTGGATCGAGCGGCTGGGCCCCGAGGTGCTGGAGGGGACCCGGGACCAGCTGCTCGCTCAGGGGCTGCTGGTGCCCGTGCGGCGCCGGGTCCTCGGGCTGTTCCCGGTGCACGGGTACGCGCTCGCCGGCGCCGTGCCCCGGCATCCGCCGGATGCCGCGCTCATCTGGCTCCTGGACGCCCTGCGCCGGCCGTCGGGGGCGCCGCGGCCGGAGTGCACGGATCCGGTCGTCCTCGCCGTCCGGGCCGCCACGGAGGCCGCGGCCCTCCCGCTCGCCTGTTCCGGCTGAGCGCGGGGGCCGCCCGGCCGGTCCCGGGGCCCCCGATAGGGTGACCGTCATGCGTGATTTCGGGGCGGGTTTCGGTTACTTGGTGCGGGGCCAGAAGTGGGTCGGCGGCCACGGGCGTTGGCTCGGCTTCGGGCTGCTGCCCGGGCTCGTGACGCTCGTCCTCTACACCGGCGCGCTCGTCGGCCTCGGCTACGGCGCCGACGACCTGACCGCGTGGGCGACGCCGTTCGCCGACGGCTGGTCCTCGCCCTGGCAGGGGATCTTCCGCGGCGCCCTGACGGGGCTCGTCTTCGCCTTCGGGCTCTTCCTCGCGGTGATCACCTTCACCGCCGTCACCCTCCTCGTCGGCCAGCCCTTCTACGAGTCGCTCTCCGAGGAGGTCGACCGCAGCGAGGGGGGCGAGGTCCCCGAGTCGGGCCTGCCGCTCTGGCGCGAGCTGTGGATCTCGGCCCGGGACAGCCTGCGGATCCTGGTGCGGGTCGCGTTCTACGGCGTCCTCCTCTTCGCCTGCGGCTTCATCCCCGTCGTCGGCCAGACCGTCGTCCCCGCCATCGGCTTCTGCGTCTCCGGCTTCTTCCTCACCGAGGAGCTGACGGCCGTCGCGCTCCAGCGCCGGGGCGTCGAGTTCAAGGAACGGCTGCGGCTGCTCCGCGGGCGCCGGATGGCCGTGCTGGGCTTCGGCGTTCCGCTGGTGCTCGCCTTCCTCGTGCCGTTCGTCGCCGTCCTCCTCATGCCGGGAGCGGTCGCCGGAGCCACCCTGATGGCCCGCGACCTGCGCGGCGAGAACGCCGACGGGGACGACGGCTCCGAAGAGAACGACCGGGAAGGCGGCAACCCTCCTTCCTCCGGTGGCGACCAGGGGGTGCACCACCTCCCCCGCTGAAGAAGGAACGCATGACGTCACCCGAGCGGAAGACGGGCCGCCGGCGCGCGGTCATCGGCGGCCCCAGTGCCCCCGTCGTCACCGGCGCGGGCAAGCCGGTCGTGACCACGTTCAAGGTCGTCGACTTCGGCGAGCTCGTCCGCTCCTGCGGCAACTGCAAGGAGCAGTACGCGCGGACGATCCTGATCGACGACGTGGACGTCACCGCGCCCGGCAGGTCGATCGCCGGCGTCAACGCCGACCACGGCGACCCGGTGTCCCTGCGGAACGTCCGGATCCACGGCGACGCCGAGCGGAGCATCAAGCCGTGCACCCGCTTCACCGGGAACGACACCGGCAAGGAGCCCAAGGAGCCCAAGGAGCCCAAGGAGGTCGGCGCCGGCCCGGACGGCGCCACCTGCCGCCACTCGGCCGCGGACCTCTCGTACCCGTAGGTCCGAGGACCGGTGGCGGCCCCGGGCACCGGTGGGCCCCGGGTACCGGTGGCGCCCACCGCACCGCGCCCGGCCCTCAGTCGTCGAGGGCCGGGTGCAGCTCCGGGCGCGCGTCCCACCAGGCCCGGTGGAAGGCGTTGTTGTCCACGTTCGCCAGGTACGCGCGGGCCGCCGCCCGGTACAGCAGCTCCGCCTGCGGGGCCGGTACGGCGGCCCGGTTCCAGGCGAGCCGGATCCGCCCCGTCACCGGGTCGCCCTCCAGGGGGCGGAGGACCGTTCCCTCCGCCGCCGGAGCCGTCGGCTGGCTCATCGAGATCGCCCGGCCGGACGCGATCAGGTCGTAGTGCATCTTGCGGTCGGCGACCCGGTGCCGCAGCGAGGGGGTGAACCCGGCCTTCCCGCAGGCCGCGACCAGCGCCTCGGGGCCGCCGTCGTCGTCCTCCACCAGCGTCATCCAGGACTCGCCCGCCAGGTCGGCGAGCGCGACCCGCTCCCGGCCGGCCAGCGGGTGCGCCGCCGAGAGCCGCACGCAGAACGGCTCCTTGGGGACGAGGGTGCGGGCCGTCGTCCCCTCAGGCAGCGGCACCTCGTGGTCGTTGACCTCCCCGTACAGGACGGCGTCGTACCGTCCCGCGCCGAGCTGCCGGGTCAGCGTCGTCGCCGAGTGCTCCACGGTGACGGCGATCTCCTGCCCCGCCATGAGCCGCTCCAGCTCCCCGAGCAGCCGGTCGACGAGGACGAGCAGGATGCAGCCGAGCCGCAGCGGGGTGTGCGGGGCGGCCGCCCGGGCGCCGGCGACCAGCGCGTCCATCTCGCCGAGCACGAGCCGGGCCTTGGCGAGGACGAACTCGCCCAGCGGGGTGGGTTCCACACCGTGCCGGCCGCGCAGGAACAGCTCCCCGCCCGCGACCCGCTCGATGCGCCGCAGCTGCGCCGAGAGGGCCGGCTGCGAGACCCCGAGCCGCCCGGCGGCCCGCCCCAGACTGCCCGCTTCCGCTATCCGGCAGACGGCTTCGAGATGCCTCAACTCCAGCTGCATTTCAGCAGCGTACGCAGCGGAGCACGGGCGCACCATAACCCGCGTCTTATGCCGGATGAGATGTCCCGAACTGGCCATGTCCACGCCCATACTCGGCGCGATGATCCGTCTCCCCCACCCTTGAACGGAGCACGACGTTGCACCCGACCAGACTCACGGCGGCCGTGGCCGCCCTGGCGCTCTCGGCGAGCCTCGCGACCGCCCTCGTCGGACCGGCGACCGCGGCGACCCCGCAGGCGCTGCCCGTACCCCCGGGCCACGGCAAGGCGCTCGCCCTCGCCGCCGCCGACGAGGCCGCGAGCAGCGGTCTCGACGAGCTGCGGCACGGCGCCGACGAGGACCTCGTCCGGACGTCCGTCACCCCCTGGGCCAACGGCCTCTACTACGCCGCCTACGAGCGCACCTACCGCGGTCTGCCGGTCGTCGGCGGCGACGCGGTCGTCGTCTCCGACAGCTCCGGCAGGGTCCGCGAGGTCACCGGCGCCCGGGCGCCCGCCATCCGGCTGTCCACGAAGGCGAAGGTGACGGCCGGAGCGGCCCTCGCCACCGCCCGCGGGCAGCTGGCCTCGGTCGAGAGCACGAGCGCTCCCGAGCTGACCGTGCTCCTGGAGGGCGGCAAGGCCGTCCTCACCTGGCACACCCTGGTCGTCGGCCGGACCGCGCAGGGCGCCCCGAGCTCCCTCGACACCTACGTCGACGCGCGCACCGGGTCCGTCGCCCGCGCCACCGACAAGATCCTGCACGCCGACGGCCGCGGCTACCACAACGGCAACGTCACCGTCGACACCGCCGCGACCTCGATGACCGACACCAGCCGCGGCTCCTTCAAGTGCGGCGGGCAGAACGGCAGCGCCTACACCGGCTCCCCGCCGTGGGGCAACGGCACCGCCAACGACCTGGTGACCGCCTGCGTCGACATCATGTACGCGGCGCAGAAGGAACACTCCATGCTCAAGGAGTGGTTCGGCTACAACGGCCAGAACGGGCAGGGCGGCATGGTCCCGGCCCGCGCCGGCCTCGGCGAGGTCAACGCCTACTACGACGGCACGAAGACCACGTACGGCCGCAACCAGACCGGCAGCATGCAGCTCACCGGCATCGACGTCGTGGCGCACGAGTACGGCCACGAGGTCTTCGACCGGACGCCGGGCAGCTCGGGCTCGTCCAACGAGAACGGCGGCATGAACGAGTCGACGGGCGACATCTTCGGCGCGCTCACCGAGCACTACGCCAACAACCCGAACGACACCCCGGACTACACGGTCGGCGAGAAGCTGAACTTCCTCGGCGACAACAAGCCGATCCGCTACATGTACAACCCCTCGCTCGCCGACAACGCCCCCAACTGCTACCCGCAGCTGACCTCCGGCACCGAGGTCCACGCGGCGGCCGGCCCGCAGAACCACTGGTTCTACCTGCTCGCCGAGGGCTCCAACCCGGGCGGCGGCAAGCCCGGCAGCCCGATATGTTCCGGCGGGCCCTCCTCCGTGACCGGCATCGGCATCCAGAAGGCCGGCAAGATCTTCATGGGCGCCCTGCTCATGAAGACCTCCTCCTGGAACCACCTCGCCGCCCGCAGGGCGACCCTGACCAGCGCCAAGAACACCTACGGCAGCGCCGAGTGCAACGCGGTGAAGGCGGCCTGGAACGCGGTCGGCGTGCCGGCCCAGTCCGGTGAGACCGACTGCGGCGGCACCACCACCCCGGACTTCTCGCTCGCCCTGAACCCGTCCTCGGGCTCGGTGCAGCCGGGCGCCTCCGTCACCTCCACGGTGAACACCTCCACCACCGGCGGCAGCGCGCAGACCGTGCAGCTCTCCGCGAGCGGCGCCCCGAGCGGCGTCACCGTCTCCTTCAGCCCCTCCTCGGTGACCTCCGGCTCCTCGTCCACGATGACCGTGCAGGTCGCGGCGGGCACCGCCAACGGCACGTACCCGATCACCGTCACCGGCAAGGGCTCCGCCACGCACACGGTCACCTACCAGCTGTCGGTCGGCACCACGACCCCGCCCACCGGCTGCGGCAGCACCGAGTACACCTACCAGGGCACCCTGGCCTCCGGTCAGGCCGAGGCCCAGCCCGACGGTTCGTACTACTACTCGGCGACCTCCGGCACCCACGTGGGCTGCCTGCGCGGTCCGGCCGGCACCGACTTCGACCTGTACCTGCAGAAGTGGAACGGGTCGACGTGGGCGGACGTGGCCGTCGGCGGCACGGCGACCTCCGACGAGGACACCAGTTACTACGGCACCGCGGGCTACTACCGGTACGTGGTCCACGCGTACAGCGGCTCCGGCGCGTACACGCTGGGCCTGAGCGCCCCGTAACGGGGGCGGGGCGGCGTCACGGACCGGGGGTTCCGCGACGGCCTCCCCCGAGGGCCGGACGGTCGTATGTCCCACGACCGTCCGGCCCTTCGCGCGTCTCAGCCGACCTTCGCGAGGACGAACCCGGGCTCCTCGGACCCCGCGTCCGCGATCCGTTCGCCGTCCGGGCCCCAGGCCCCGGCCCGGCCGACGCCCACCCCGTCCTCGTTGGCCCCCAGGACGTTGCCGAGGACCACGTACAGGCCGAAGTCCCGGGCCCGTACGGGGTACACCTCCTCGAAGGAGTCGTTGTCGGCGCCGAGCACCGAACTCGCCAGGTACACGGCGCAGTCGTCGGACGCGGCCCGCTCGGCCAGCCCGGGAAAGCGGTTGTCGTAGCAGGTGGCCAGCGCGAACCGGATCCCGTCGAGCGCGAACCGGCCGTCGCCCGGGCCCGGTTCGAAGACCTCCGCCTCGATCCCGTACAGGTGCTGCTTGTCGTAGCGCGTGAGGAGCGAGCCGTCGGGACCGATCACGAGCGTGGTGATCCCCGCCCCCGAACCAGCCGTCCGCACCGGTCCGTTGACCACGGCCGCCGCACCGGCGTCCCGACAGGCGTCCCGCACGGGTTGGAGGCGCGGGTCGTCCTCGGCGAGGACCAGGCCGGGGACGTCACGGATCAGGGACGGCTCGTACCCGGTGAGCGAGAGCTCGGAGAAGACCACGACCCGGGCCCCCTCCGCCCCGGCCGCCCGGACCAGGCCGGCGATCGTACGGACGTTGGCGTCGACGTCCCCGGCGACCGGGGCGAACTGGGTGGCTGCGACGATCATGGCCCCCATCATCCCGCGCGCCCGCCGCGCGGGAAGCCCGGGGCCCCCGCAGCGCCTCCGCCGTCTCCCGCAGCACCCCCAGGAACGCGGTCGCGGCGACGGTCGGGGTCGCGGGCGCCGCCACGCGGATCCGGCGGTACGGGACGTCCTCCGGGTGGATCGCGACGAGAGCGACGTCCCGGCGCACCGCGGCGGCCGCGAGTGCGGGCACGAGCGTGACGCCGAGGCCCGCCGCCACCGCCCCCAGCTTGGCGATCCAGTCGTGCGCGAGCAGCCCCGTGCGCGGCCGGAACCCGGCGGCGACGGCCGGCCGGAACAGGGTGTCCTCCAGGCGTTCGTGGCCGACGATCCACTCCTCCTCGGCCAGCTCCGCGAGCCGCACGGACCGCCGCCCCGCACACGGGTGCCCCCGTTCCAGGGCCACCAGCACCGGCTCGTCGAGCAGGTGGTGCAGCGTCACGCCGGGCGGCGGGGGAGCGGCGACCGCCGGGCCGACCACCGCGAGGTCCTCCTCCCCGGCGACCACCAGCCCGAGGTGCTTGGCCGACGGCCCCTCGACGCGCGTGACCACGACCCCCGGGTGGCGCTCCCGGAAGGCCGCCTGCGCGCGCGGTACGAGGGAGGCGGTGGCGCTGGAGAAGGCCCCGAGCCGCAGCAGCCCGCCGTCGAGCGTGCGCAGCGAGGCCAGTTCGGCCCGGGCCTCGGCCAGCCGCTCCCGTACCGCCTCGGCGTGCGGCAGCAGCACCCGGCCCGCCTCGGTGAGCCGCACCCCGCGCGGCAGCCGCTCGAACAGCTCCGTGCCCATTTCCTCCTCCAGGGACTGCACCTGGCGGGAGACCGCGGACTGCGTGTAGCCGAGGACGTGGGCGGCGGCGGTGAAGGAGCCCGTGCGGGCGACCGCGAGGAACGCCTCGTACAAGCCATGCGAGATGGGCATGTCCACCATGCTAGACATTCGCTTGTGGCATGAACGGGGTCGTCCTAGCGTCGAGGGCATGGAGAACACACCGCAGAAGGTCGCCTTCCTCGGCCTCGGATCCATGGGACTGCCGATGGCCCGCCGCCTCCTCGACGCCGGGCACCCCCTGACCGTCTGGAACCGCACGCCCGCCAAGGCCGACGCCCTCGTCGCCGACGGTGCCGTCCGCGCCGCGACCCCCGCCGAGGCCGTCCGGGACGCCGACGTCGTCGTCACCATGCTCGCGGACCCGGCCGCCGCCCTCGCCGTCGCGGACGAGCTCGTCCCGGCGCTGCGCCCCGGCACCCACTGGATCGACACCTCGACCGTCGGCCCGGACACCGTCGCCGCCCTCGCCGCCCGGCTCCCCGCCGGGGTCGTCCTCCTCGACGCGCCCGTCATGGGCAGCGTCGACCGGGCCGCCGCCGGCGGACTGCTGATCCTCGCGGGCGGCGACACCGCGCCCGTCGCCGACGTCCTCGACCGGCTCGGCACCGTCACACCCTGCGGAGGCGCCGGCACGGGCGCGGCCCTCAAACTCGTCCTCATCAACGCCGTCATCGGCGGGGTCGCCCTCGTCGCCGAGGCCCTCGCGCTCGCCGGCTCCCTCGGCCTGCCCCGCGACCTCGCGCTGCGCGCCCTCGGCGCGGGTCCGCTCGCGGGCGCCGTCGGCCGCGCCACCGCCACCGGCTCGCACTTCCCGGTCGCCCTGGCCGCGAAGGACGTCGCCCTGGCCACGGCCGCGGCGAAGCTGCCCCTCCTGGAGGCCGTCCACGCGACCCTGACCGAGGACCCGGCCCTGCTGGACGAGGACCTGGCGGCGCTCGCCCGCTAGGGCCTGTCGTCACGTTCCCGTCCGGCCCGCGGCGACAGGCCTCAGCCGCGCTCCCCGGAGCCGTACAGCAGCCGCAGGAAGTCCCGGAAGGCGCCCGGCATGTCGACCGCCGACGGGTCCAGGAGCCACTGGTACTGGAGGCCGTCCATCACCGCCGTGAGCAGCGGCGCGGCCCGCTCCGGGGTGAGGCCGCCGGGCAGCCGCTCGCCGAACTCCAGGCGCAGGACGTCCGCCATGCCGGCCCGCACCTGCGCGTACCGCTCGGTGAAGAACTCCCGTGCCGGGTGCCCGTCCGTGACGCTCTCGCCGAGCAGCGCGGAGAAGGTCTGCACGATCCCCGGCCGCATCGCGTTGTACTCGACGAGCGACTCCAGGAGGTCGAGCCGCCAGCCCTCGCGGTCCCGGCCCCCGCTCGTGTCCCAGCGGTCCCGCTCCTCCAGGACCGCGACGAGGAGCGCCTCCTTCGTCGGGTAGTAGTGCAGCAGCCCCTGCTGGGTCAGCCCGACGCGCTCGGCGACGGAGCCGAGGGTGGCGCCCCGGTAGCCGCGCTCGGCGATCACTTCGAGGGCGGCGCGCAGGATGTCCGCGCGCCGCTCCTCGCTCCTGGCCCGCACCATCGCCGTGGCCCCTTCCGCAGGTTCGTCCGTCCGACAGGACCGTACCCGCTCGCCCCGCCCCTTGAGTAACGAAAAAATAACGTAACCTACCGATCTACAGGTAGGCGGGTGCACGATGGGCGCATCGGGGTCATCGGCACGTCAACGAGGAGGTACGGCCATGGCGGAGAACACCGCGGAGACCGTGAGGAACGCGGTCGTCGAGGCGGCGCTCGGCAAGCTCGACCTGGACGCCAAGACCCGGCTGCTCGCCGGCCAGGACATGTGGTCCCTGCCCGCCCTGCCGGAGATCGGCCTGGAGTCCCTGGTCATGTCCGACGGCCCCGTCGGCGTCCGCGGCGTCCGCTGGACCGCCGACGACCCGTCCGTCGCGCTCCCGTCCCCGACCGCGCTCGCCGCCGCCTGGGACCCCGCCCTCGCCCGCCGGGCCGGCCGGCTCCTCGCCCAGGAGGCCCGCCGCAAGGGCGTCCACGTCCTCCTCGCGCCCACGGTCAACCTGCACCGCACCCCGCTCGGCGGCCGCCACTTCGAGGCCTACAGCGAGGACCCGTACCTCACCGGCGCCATCGGCACCGGCTACGTCCAGGGCGTCCAGGACGGCGGCGTCGGCACCACCGTCAAGCACTTCGTCGCCAACGACGCCGAGACCGACCGCTTCACCGTCGACAACCGGATCGCCCCGCGCCCCCTCCGCGAGCTCTACCTCGCCCCCTTCGAGGCCATCGTCAGGAACGCCCGCCCCTGGGGCGTCATGACCGCCTACAACCAGGTCAACGGCGTCACGATGACCGAGCACCACCAGCTCGTGAACGAGGTCCTGCGCGGCGAATGGGGCTTCGACGGCGTCAACGTCTCCGACTGGACGGCCGCCCGCTCCACCACCGCCGACATCGCGGGCGGCCTCGACGTCGCCATGCCGGGACCCACCACCGTCTACGGCGAGGCCCTCGCCGCCGCCGTCCGCGCCGGCGAGGTCGAGGAGGCCGCCGTCGACACCGCCGTGCGCAACGTCCTGCGGCTCGCCGCCCGCGTCGGCGCCCTCGAAGGCGCCCCGCCGGTCGTCACCGAACACCCCGCCGCCGTCGACGGCGACGCCCTCGCCCGCGAGATCGCCCGCCGCGGCTTCGTCCTCGTACGGAACGAGAACGGCGCCCTGCCCCTGAAGAACGGCACCGTCGCCCTCTCCGGCGCCGCCGCCCGCGACGCCCGGATCCTCGGCGGCGGCTCCGCCCAGGTCTTCCCCGACCACGTCGTCTCCCCGCTCGACGGCCTCGCCACCGCCCTCCCCGAGGGCGCCCTGACCTTCACGATCGGCGCCGACCCCAGCGAGGAGCTCGCCCCCGCCGAGCAGGGCTTCACCCTCCGCGCCCGCTGCCGCGACGCCGCCGGGAACGTCATCGGCGAGGGCTCCCTGCCCAACGGCCAGGTCCAGTGGATCGGCGACGACCTCCCCGGGGGCGTCACCCACGCGGCCCTCGCCTCCGTCGAGGTCGTCGGCACCTTCACCCCGCGCGAATCCGGCGAGCACGCCTTCGGCACCCGGGGCCTCGGCGCCTTCACCCTCGCCGTCGCCGGAACGACCGTCTTCGACGGCACCCAGGTCATGGGCCCCGAGACCGACCCCTTCGAGGCCTTCTTCGGCTCCCCGGTCGAGCGCGGCAAGGTCGCGCTCACCGCCGGCGAGACCGTCGAGGTCTCCCTGCTGCACACCCTCGACAAGGAGTTCGCGGCCCCGCTCCCGGCCGTCATGTTCTCCTTCGTCCACCTCGGTCCCCGCCGTGACCCCGACGAACTGATCGCCGGGGCCGTCGAGGCCGCCCGCGCCGCCGACACCGCCGTCGTGGTCGTCGCCACCACCGAGCGCGTCGAGTCCGAGGGCTTCGACCGCAAGGACCTCGCCCTCCCCGGCCGCCAGGACGACCTCGTACGGGCCGTGGCCGCCGCCAACCCGAACACCGTCGTCGTCGTCAACGCCGGCTCCCCGGTCGAGCTGCCCTGGCGCGAGGACGTGGCCGCGATCCTGCTCGGCTGGTTCCCCGGCCAGGAGGGCGGCGCCGCCCTCGCCGACGTCCTCACCGGCGCCGAGGAGCCCGGCGGCCGCCTCCCCACCACCTGGCCCGCCGCCCTCGCCGACGCCCCCGTCACCGAGGTCGCCCCGACGGACGGCGAACTGCGCTACGCCGAGGGCGTCTTCATCGGGTACCGCGCCTGGGACGAGGCCGGCGCCGTCCCCGCGTACCCCTTCGGCCACGGCCTCGGCTACACCACCTGGTCGTACGACTCCCTGGTCGCGACCCCCGACGCGGTCACCGTCCGGATCACCAACACCGGCGACCGGCCGGGCCGCGAGACCGTCCAGGTCTACCTGGCGCCCGTCTCGGACTCCGTCGAGCGCCCCGCCCGCTGGCTCGCCGGCTTCGCGAGCGTCGAGGCCGCACCCGGCGAGACCGTCGAGGCCGGGATCGAGCTGCCCCGCCGCGCCTTCGAGATCTGGGACGAGGACGAGCACGACTGGACCCTCGTCACCGGGGCGTACGAGGTCGTCGCGGCCCGCTCCCTCGCGGACGCCCGCCTGACCGCCGCCCTGGAGGTCTGACCCGCTCGGCTACCCCACGACCGGCCCCGGGGCGGAACCCGACGACCGCCCCGGGGCCCCTCACTCCTTCGTGATCCGCCGGTACGCCAGCTCCGCGAGCCGCGCCTGCCCGTCCCTGCTCGGGTGGAACCAGTCCCAGGGGCTCAACTGCCCGCCGTCGAAGCGGAACCCGAAGACCGCCCCGCCGTCGTACCGGCAGCGCGCGTCCTTCGCGCAGACCTCCTCCAGGACCTCGTTGTACGCCACCACCCGGTCCCGCACCGCCGTCCGCCGCTTCTCGGCCGCCGGACCCAGGTCCTCCGCGTCCGCCAGCATCGCGCCGCAGATCCCCAGCTTCCACACCTCGATCCCCCTCGGGTTCACCCGCCCCGTCGACCACAGGTGCTTCAGGTCCGGCACGCTCGCCACGTACACCTGCGCCTTCGGCGCACCCGCCCGCAGCCGGGCGAGGGCCGCCTCGAAGGAGGCGCGGAAGTCGGCGACCGGGGTCATGAGGGCCGGGGTGGCCCGGCAGGCGTCGTTCGCCCCCATCATCACCGTCACCAGCTCGGGCTTCTCGGCGGCCGCCCCCGCCATCTGCGCGGGGAGCTCCGCCATCCGCGCGCCCGTCCTGGCCAGGTTCCAGCTGTGGGCGGCCACCTTCTCCGGGCCGAGCAGCCGCAGCGCCAGGCTGTCGACGGCGGTGTCCGTCCCGGTCGCCCAGGACGCCTCGGGGCAGTCCGCGAGGACGGAGCACGCGTCGAAGGCGCGGGTCATGGAGTCGCCGACGGCCGCGACGGAGGCGGGGGAGACGTCCCACGACGGCGTCGGTCGCGGCGTCGGCTTCGGCGTGTTCGGCGTGGACGCCTCGGCCGGGGCCTTCCGCGGGCCCCCGGCCGCGCAGCCGGAGAGCACCCCGCCGCACAGCAGTGCGGCCGTCGCGGCGGCGACAGCGGTACGGAATCGGCGTCGGCCGCGCATCCCCGGCCCCTCCTTCGGCGTCCTGGCGGGTGAAAGCTTCGTGTTCACCCGCCCCCGGACCGACCGTACGTCACACCGATGCCGGTGCGGCACGGTAGCTTTTCCCCCGTCGAACCAGAGGCGCCTTCGCCGGCCGGCTCCGGTAAATTACATCACGTCACATGCTGTCCCTTTTTTGATGGTTTGCGATGTCCTGCTCCTGATGCTGTTTACTGAGGCCGCTGGGAAGGCGAACCTCGTCCCACACTGGAGGTCCCGGTGACGACACGTGGAGTCCTGTACGTTCACTCCGCACCGCGCGCGATGTGCCCGCACGTCGAATGGGCGGTCGCGAGTGTCCTCGGTGCGAGGGTCCAGCTCGACTGGATCCGCCAGCCGGCGTCCCCCGGCACCTGGAGAGCCGAGTTCTCCTGGCAGGGCCAGACCGGCACCGCCTCCAAGCTCGCCTCCGCGCTCCGCGGCTGGCAGATGCTCCGCTTCGAGGTCACCGCGGAACCCTGCCCCACCGCCGAGGGCGAGCGCTACAGCGCCACCCCCGACCTGGGCATCTTCCACGCGGTCACCGGCATGCACGGTGACATCCTGATCCCCGAGGACCGGCTGCGGGCCGCCCTCGCCCGCTCCGCGCAGGGCGAGACCCAGCTGGAGACGGAGATCGCCAAGCTGCTCGGAAAGCCCTGGGACGACGAGCTGGAGCCCTTCCGGTACGCGGGAGAGGGCGCCCCCGTCCGCTGGCTGCACCAGGTCGTCTGACGCGGGGGAATCCGCCCGGGCGGGCAGGGGGGCGCGCCGGGTGGGGCAGGAACGACGCGGGACGGGGCGCCGGGCGCCGCGTCCGGCACGACGGCGGCCTTCCCGGGAGCGGGGGTCGCGGACGGAACCGGCGGCCTCCGCCCCGCGCCGGGCGCGCGGAGAGGCCCACCCCGGGCGGGGTGGGCCTCTCCGTGTCGAGCGGGGATCAGACCGTGCGGAACGCCAGGACCACATTGTGGCCGCCGAAGCCGAACGAGTTGTTGATCGCGGCGATCGTGCCCTGCGGCAGCTCGCGCGGCTCGCCGCGGACGATGTCGGCCTCGACCTCCGGGTCCAGCTCGTCGACGTTGATCGTCGGCGGGGCCAGGCGGTGGTGGAGCGCCAGGACCGTCGCGACGGTCTCGATGCCGCCCGCGCCGCCGAGGAGGTGACCGGTCATCGACTTCGTCGCGGAGATCGCGACGTGGTCCAGGTCGTCGCCCAGGACCTTCCGCAGCGCCTTGATCTCGGCGACGTCGCCCTGCGGCGTCGACGTGGCGTGCGCGTTGAGGTGGACGACCTCGGACGGCTTGAGGTCCGTGGATTCCAGCAGGTTCTGCATCGCGGCGGCGATGCCCCGGCCGGTCGGCTCGGGCTGCGCGATGTGGTGGCTGTCGGCCGACAGGCCCTGGCCGAGCACCTCGCAGTAGACGCGGGCGCCGCGGGCCTTCGCGTGCTCCTCGGACTCGAGGACCACGACGCCGGCGCCCTCGCCGAGCACGAAGCCGTCGCGGCCGGTGTCGTAGGGGCGCGAGGCCTTCGTCGGCTCGTCGTTGCTCTTGGACATCGCCATCATGTTGGCGAAGGCGGCGATCGGCAGCGGGTGGATCGCGGCCTCGGTACCACCGGCGACGACCACGTCGGCACGGCCGGTACGGATCATCTCGACGGCGTAGCCGATCGCCTCGGCGCCCGACGCGCACGCGGAGACGGGGGTGTGGACGCCCGCCCGGGCGTTCACCTCCAGACCCACGTTCGCGGAGGGGCTGTTGGGCATGAGCATGGGCACGGTGTGCGGGGAGACGCGGCGGACGCCCTTCTCCTTCAGCACGTCGTACTGGTCGAGCAGGGTGGTGACACCGCCGATGCCGGAGGCGATGACGGAGCCGAGCCGCTCGGGGGCGACGGACGCGTCCTCGCCGGCCGGAGCGGTGTAGCCGGCGTCGGCCCAGGCCTCACGGGCCGCGATCACGGCGAACTGCGCCGAGCGGTCCAGCTTGCGGGCGAGCGGGCGGGGCAGGACGTCACCGGGGTCGACCGCGGCGAGCGCCGCGATCTGGACGGGCAGTTCGGCGAACCGCTCGCCCTCCAGGGGCTTGACGCCGGAGCGCCCCGCGAGAAGACCTTCCCAGGTCGACGCGGAGTCGCCACCCAGCGGTGTGGTTGCGCCGATACCGGTGACGACCACGGTGCGATTGGTCGAGCTCACAGGAATTCGTTCTCCATGTGTGTGATGGTCGGAATACGGCGCCACCGCCGGGTGGCGGACCGAGTCAGCGTGGACCGAGTCGGCAGGGGCCGAATCAGGCCTGGTGCTTCAGGATGTAGTCGGCGGCGTCGCCCACGGTCTTGAGGTTCTTGACGTCCTCGTCCGGGATCTTCACGTCGAAGCGCTCTTCGGCGGCGACGACGACCTCGACCATGGACAGCGAGTCGACGTCCAGGTCGTCGGTGAAGGACTTGTCCAGCTGGACGTCCTCGACCGGGATGCCGGCGATCTCGTTGACGATCTCGGCGAGGCCCTCGACGATCTGGTCCTGGGTGTGAGCCATAGTGGCGCTCCTTCTTGCGGTTACTTCGGTAAAAGGGGGCTTCCGGAGGATCCGGTGTGCCTAGGGGAGGGTAACGACCGTCGCGGCGTAGACGAGACCCGCCCCGAAGCCGATGACGAGCGCGGTGTCGCCGCTCTTCGCCTTCCCGGTCGCCAGGAGCCGCTCCATCGCGAGCGGAATCGAGGCGGCCGAGGTGTTGCCGGTGGTCTCCACGTCACGGGCGACCGTGACGTGCTCCGGCAGCTTCAGGGTCTTCACCATCGAGTCGATGATCCGCATGTTCGCCTGGTGCGGGATGAAGACGTCCAGGTCGTCCGCCGTGATGCCGGCGGCGTCCAGGGCCTGCTGGGCGACCTTCGCCATCTCGAAGACGGCCCAGCGGAAGACCGCCTGACCCTCCTGCGTGATGGCGGGGAACTTGATCTCGCCCTGCTGGTTGAGCGGCAGGTTCGAGGCGTCGCCGGCCTGGAACTCGTTCCAGGGCACGGTCTGCTTGATCGTCTCGGACTTGTCGCCCTCGGAACCCCAGACCGTGGGGCCGATGTGCGGCTCCTCGGAGGGACCGACGACCACGGCGCCGGCACCGTCGCCGAACAGGAAGGCCGTCGCGCGGTCCTCCAGATCCGTCAGGTCGCTGAGCCGCTCGACACCGATGACGAGGACGTGCTCCGCCGAACCCTCGACGATCATGCCCTTGGCGAGCGTCAGGCCGTAGCCGAAGCCCGCACAACCGGCGGAGATGTCGAACGCGGCCGGCTTCCCGGCGCCGATCTTGTCGGCGATCTCGGTGGCGACGGCCGGGGTCTGCTTGAAGTGCGAGACCGTGGAGACGATCACGGCGCCGATCTGCTCGGGGGTGATCCCGGCGTCGGCGATGGCCTTGCCCGAGGCCTCCACCGACATGGCGGCGACCGTCTCCTCCGGAGAGGCCCAGTGGCGGGTGGCGATGCCGGAGCGCGAGCGGATCCACTCGTCGGACGAGTCGATCTTCTCGAGGATCACCTCGTTCGGCACGACCCGGGTGGGGCGGTAGCCGCCGACACCGAGGATCCGTGCGTACGGGGCGCCCTTGCTGGGCTTGATCTTCGACATGTTTCTCGACACTCCTTGTCAGACGGCCGCGTGCTCGGCGATGAGCGTACGGGCCGCGTCCAGGTCGTCGGGAGTCTTGAGGGCGACCGTGGCCACCCCCGGCAGGGCCCGCTTGGCGATCCCGGTCAGGGTGCCGCCGGGGCACACCTCGATCAGCGCGGTCGCGCCCAGGTCGTGGAAGGTCTCCATGCACAGGTCCCAGCGGACCGGGTTCGCGACCTGGCCGACCAGCCGGGACACGACCTCGGCGCCGTCCATGACGACCTGGCCGTCCTTGTTGGAGACGTAACGGGTGGTCGGAGCGGCCGGCGACAGCCGGGCCGCCGCCTCCTCCAGCTTCGCCACGGCCGGGGCCATGTGGCGCGTGTGGAAGGCACCGGCCACCTTGAGGGCCACGACCCGGCGGACGCCCTCGGGCTTGTCCGCCTCCAGGGCGGCCAGCTGCTCCAGGGTGCCGGCGGCCACGATCTGGCCCGCGCCGTTCACGTTCGCGGCCGTCAGGCCGAGCTTCTCCAGGTGCGGGACGGTCACCTCGGGGTCACCGCCGAGCAGCGCCGACATGCCGGTCGGGGCGATCGCGGCGGCCTCCGCCATCGCGAGTCCGCGGGTTCGCACGAGACGCAGCGCCGCCGTGTCGTCGAGGACGCCCGCGAACGCGGCCGCGGTGAACTCGCCGACGCTGTGACCGGCGACGACGCCGGGCGCGAGGTCGTCGCCGAGCGCGGCGGCGGAGAGCAGGCCGGCGGCGACGAGGAGGGGCTGGGCGACGGCGGTGTCACGGATCTCGTCCGCGTCCGCCTTCGTGCCGTAGTGGGCGAGGTCGAGCCCGATGGCGTCGGACCAGGCCGCGACGCGGTCGGAGGCGCCGGGGAGTTCGAGCCAGGGGGTCAGGAAGCCGGGCGTCTGGGCGCCTTGGCCGGGAGCGACGAGTACGAGCACCCTCACACTCTCTCTTGGGGACGGCTCCGAGCGCCCGTGAGGACAAGGACGAAGAACCGTCGGGGGAATTGTTGGTGTTCGACAAAAGTCTAGGACTGCGGATCTCCGTCGGCCAAGCGTCCCAGGATCAGGGCGATCCGCAGCGTGAACGCGGAGCGAACGTCGGAGGGTGACCAGCCGGTGACGTCGGTCACACGTCGAAGCCGGTAGCGCACGGTGTTCGGGTGGACGAAGAGCATCCGGGCCGCGCCTTCCAGGCTGCTCGCCTGCTCCAGATAGACACTGAGAGTTTCGAGCAGGGCCGACCCCGCCTCCTCCAGCGGTCTGTAGATCTCCTCCACCAGCTGCTCACGGGCCGAAGGGTCGGAGGCGATGGCGCGCTCCGGGAGGAGATCGTCCGCCAGGACCGGCCGGGGCGCGTCCTGCCACGCCGAGCAGGCCTTGAGACCGGCCGCCGCCGCCTGCGCGGAGCGGGTCGCGGCGAGCAGGTCGGGGACGACGGGACCGGCGACGACCGGCCCCGCCGCGTACGGCCCGATCAGCGCCTTGGCGACGGCGAGGGGGTTGTCGTTGCCGCCCGCGATGACGACGAGCCGGTCGCCGAGGACACCGGTGAGGACCTGGAGCTTGGCGTGCCGGGCGGCCCGGCGGATCGCCTCCACCGTCAGCTCGCTGTCCCCGTCGGGGGCCGTGCCGAGCACCACGCACACGTGGTCGGGCGAGTTCCAGCCGAGGGCCGCGGCGCGGGAGACGGCGCCCTCGTCGGCCTCGCCGGAGAGCACCGCGTTCACCACGAGGGACTCCAGGCGCGCGTCCCAGGCGCCCCGGGCCTCGGCGGCCTGCGCGTACACCTGGGCGGTGGCGAACGCGATCTCGCGCGCGTAGACGAGCAGCGCCTCGCGGAGCACGGACTCGTCCCCGGGGGCGGCGACCTCCTCGATCGCCGACTCCATGACCTCGATCGTGGTGCGGACCATCTCCACGGTCTGCCGCAGGGTGATCGCGCGGGTCAGCTCCCGGGGCGCCGTGCCGAAGACGTCGGTGGAGATGGCCTGCGGGGTCTCCGGGTGCCGGAACCACTCGGTGAACGCGGCGATGCCCGCCTGGGCGACCAGACCGATCCACGACCGGTTCTCGGGCGGCATCGCGCGGTACCACGGCAACGTCTCGTCCATGCGGGCGATGGCGCCGGCGGCGAGCCGCCCGGACGACTGTTCGAGGCGCTTCAGGGTCGCGGCGTGCGGATGGGAGACGTTCACGGGTTCAGGCACGGGGACAAGACTGCCTTATCGGGACGCCGGCATGCGGGGTCGGGGCCGCTTCGGCGGGCTACGGTACGTCCGTGATACGCATCCAGCGCGCCGGCGAGCGCTACCCCGGCGGCGACCCGGCGGCCGGGATCGAGACCCGGCACGCCCTCTCCTTCGGTCCGCACTACGACCCCGACAACCTCCGCTTCGGCGCGCTCCTCGCCGTCAACGAGGAGCGGCTCGCGCCCGGCGCCGGCTTCGACGAGCACCCGCACAGCCACACGGAGATCGTGACGTGGGTGGTGGAGGGGGAACTCACCCACCACGACGGCACGGGGCACGGGACCGTGGTGCGCCGGGGCGACCTCCAGCACCTCGGCGCGGCCTCCGGCGTCCGCCACGTCGAGCGCAACGACGGCCCCGCCCCCCTGACCTTCCTCCAGATGTGGCTGGCCCCGCTGGAGCCGGGCGGGAAGCCGACGTACGAGGTGGTGCGGGGTCTCGGCGACTCGTACGCCCTCCCGGCGGCGGGCGCGATCCTCCACGTCCACCGCCCGCGCGCCGGGGAGCGGGCCGCCGTACCGGCCGCCGACTTCGCGTACGCGCACGTGGCGCGGGGCGCGGTGCGGCTCGACGGCGAGGAGCTCGGCCCCGGCGACGCCGCCCGGATCACCGGCGGCGGGGCACTCGAACTGACCGCCACGGCCGACGCGGAGGTCCTGGTCTGGGAGATGCGGGACCGGCGCGGGGCGCTGGGCTGACCTCTCAGCCGAGCGCGCTCTTCGCCTTCCACTCCGGCCAGGACAGGTTCCACGCCCCGTAGCCGTTCCCCTCCGCCACCACGCCCTTCGTCTCGCGCCCCTTGATCTCGAAGGGGTCGCCCACGTTCACCGACGCGTAGAAGGAGGAGGCGTCGGCGTCGCTCATGCCGATGCACCCGGAGCTGCGGTTCGCCTTGCCGAAGTACGCCGCGTTCCACGGCGCCGCGTGCGCGTACATGCCCGACCACGTCAGCCGCATCGAGTAGTCGACGTCCTTGTCGTACGCGTCGCCGAGGCCGACCGTCTCGGAGTTCATGTTGATGGTGCCCTCCTTCGCCATGAGCACGGCCGTCCCCCGCCAGGACCGCTTGTCGCCGCCCGGGGTGCCGCCGGAGACGGGGATCGTGCGGACCGTCCGGCCGTCCCGCTCCAGCCTCAGCCGGTGCGCGTCGAGGTCGACCTTCACGACCTGCGCGGCGCCGATCGTGAAGCCGGTGCGGTAGTCCCGTACGAACCAGCCGCCGCCCGAGTCCGTGCCGTCGAGGTCCGCTTCGAGGGTGACCTCGGTGCCCGGCTTCCAGTACTCCCGGGGACGCCAGTCGACCCGGTCCCGGCCCGAGAAGTCCTTGACCCACCCCCACGACCCCTCGGTGCCGTTCGAGGTGGTCACCTTCAGCTGCCGCTCCACGTCCGCCTTCCGCGTCACCGGCAGGTCGAAGACGATGGAGAGCGGCTGCCCGATGCCGACCGTGGTGTCCTTGCCGGGGGCCAGGGTCACCTTGTTGACCTTCCCGGGCTCAGGGGTGGTGAAGGACGACCGGCTCGTCGACTCCTCGCCGTCGGCCGCACGGGACGTCACCTCCACCGTGTACGAGGTGCCGGGCGCCGCCTTGCGGTCCGACGTCCAGCCCGTACCGCCCGCGTCCTTGCGGCCCCCCAGGGTTCCGCCCTCCGCGTCCACGACCCTCACCGCCGTGAGCGTGCCGCCGCTCGCGCTCACGGTCACCGGACTGCCGGCCTCCTTCTTCACGACCGTCACCTTCACCGGCGGCGCCTGCGAGGCCCCGGCCCCCGACCCCGACGCGCCCCCGTCCGCCGCCCGGGCCGTGCAGGCGGTGAGGGAGACGACGAGCGCGACGGCCGCCAGGGCGGGACGGGATGTGCGTATCGGCAGCACGGAAGACCTCCGCGGTGTGAGGGGGAAAGGGTGGGATGTCCTGGACTGTAGGCCGCCCCCACCCCCCCTCGGGGGCCCGGAAGCCTCTGTGACCAGGGCTGCGGCGGAACGGTCGTCGTCCGGTCACAATCGCCGCGCGCGCCCGTCGAATTCGGCTGTGAGCCTGCTGTGCGCCCCGACCACCGAGGGGCGGAACAAGGAGGCTCCCGTTGTGTCAGCGCTGCTCGTGACGGCCGCACCCACCGACCGCCGCGCCCCCGCAGGACCGGTCGGGCTCGGGCCCGTGACCCCCGAGGCGTACCGCGCCTTCCTCGGCTCCCGCTCCGGTGCGGACGGGCCCAGCTTCCTCCAACTCCCCTCCTGGGCCCAGGTGAAGGAGGGCTGGAGCCACCAGCTCGTCGGATGGGGACGGGAGGGCGCGGCCCTCTCCGGCGTCGCGCTCGTCCTCCTCCGGCCCTTCCCCGGCACCCGGAAGTACTTCGCCTACCTGCCCGAGGGGCCCGTCGCCGACTGGGCCGACCCCGACCTGGACGGCTGGCTCTCCCCGCTCCTCGGCCATCTGCGCTCCCTGGGCGCCTTCGCCGTCCGCATGGGCCCCGGGCCCGCCTACCGCCGGTGGAGCGCCGCCACCGTCAAGGCCGCCGCCGGGCCCGGGCGCCGGCTCTCCGACGTCCTCGCCGACGAGGTCGACCCGCTGGGCACCGCCGTCGCCGAACGCCTGCGCGCCCGCGGCTGGCGCAAGTGCGGCGGCGACTCCGAGGGCGGCGCCGACGCCCAGCCCCGGCACGTCTTCCAGGTCCCGCTCGCCGGCCGCAGCACCGACGACCTGTGGACCGGCCTCAACCAGGAATGGCGGCGCAACGTCCGCAAGGCGCGGAAGTCCGGCGTCGAGGTCGTCGTCGGCTCCGCCGCCGACCTGCCCGAGTTCTACCGGCTCCTGCGCGTCACCGAGGAACGCGACGGCTTCCGGCTCGGCCGCTCCCTCGCGTACTACGAGCGCCAGTACGCCGTCCTCAACGCCGAGGAGCCGGGCCGCATGAAGCTCTACCTCGCCCGTCACGAGGGCGAGGTCCTCGCCGCGCACACCATGCTCGCGGTGGGCGGCCGCGTCTGGTACCAGACCGGCGCCTCCGCCGACCACCGCCGCGAGGTCCGCCCCTCCAACGCCCTCCAGTGGCGCATGCTGCTCGACGCCCACGCCCTCGGCGCCGCCGTCTACGACCTGCGCGGGGTACCCTCCACCCTCGATCCGGACGACCGCGCCCACGGGCTGCTGCGCTGGAAGCTCGGCACGGGCGGACAGGTCGTCGAGACGCTGGGGGAGTGGGAGATTCCGATGCAGGGCACGACCAACGGGGCGCTGTACCGCGCCTTCCAGGCCTATCTGGCCCGCCGATGACGGCCACCGCCACGCTCACCGCGCCGCCGCGGCCCCGGCGGAAACCCTCCTCCCTCCGCAGCGGCGCCCTCATGGCCGCGGGCTCGCTCGTCTCCCGCGCCACCGGCTTCGTGCGGGCCTCCGTCGTCGCCGCGGCGCTCGGCGCGGGCTACGTCGCCGACGGGTACGCCGTCGGCAACTCCGTCCCCACCATCGTCTACATGCTGCTCCTCGGCGGGGCGCTCAACGCCGTCTTCGTCCCCGAGCTGGTCAAGGCGGCCAAGGAGCACGAGGACGGCGGCGTCGCCTACACCGACCGGCTCCTGACCCTGTGCGCGCTCGCCCTGGCCGCGCTCACGGCGGTCGCGGTGCTCGCCGCTCCGCTGATCGTCGACACGTACACCGACTACACGGGCGCACAGCGCGAGACGACCGTCACCTTCGCGCGCACGTGCCTGCCGCAGATCTTCTTCCTCGGACTCTTCACCCTGCTCGGACAGGTCCTCAACGCCCGGGGCCGGTTCGGCGCCATGATGTGGACCCCCGTCCTCAACAACGTCGTCGCCGTCACCGTCTTCGGCCTCTTCCTGGCCGTCGGCGACGGCGGGGAGCTCACCGCAGGGGAGACCGCCCTCCTCGGCTGGGGCACCACCGCCGGCATCGCCGTCCAGGCCCTCGCCCTGCTGCCCTCGCTGCGCGCCGCCGGCTTCCGCTGGCGGCCCCGCTTCGACTGGCGCGGCAGCGGCCTCGCCGCCCCGCTCCGCTCGGCGGGCTGGCTCGTCCTGCTCGTCCTCACCAACCAGGGCGCGTACTGGGTGACCACCTGGCTCGCCACCTCCGCGGGCACGGACCGGACGGTCAGCGGCGCAGGCCTCGCCGCGTACAACAACGCCTACCTGCTGTGGACCGTCCCGCACGGCATCGTCACCGTCTCCCTCGTCACCGCGCTGCTGCCCCGGATGAGCGGGACCGCCGCCGAGGGCGACCTCGCGGGGGTCCGGCGGGACGTCTCCTACGCGCTGCGGACCAGCGCGGCGGCGATCGTCCCCGCCGCCTGCGCGCTCCTCGCGCTCGCCGTCCCGCTGATGACGGTCGTCTTCCGGTACGGGGCGACCACCGACGACGACGTGCGCGCCATGTCCTGGACCCTGATGGCCTTCGCGCCCGGCCTGGTCGCCCTCTCCGGCCAGTACGTGTGCACCCGCGCCTTCTACGCCCTGCGCGACACCCGCACCCCGTTCCTGCTGAACCTGGTCATCGCCGGCTCGAACGCCGGGCTCTCCCTCACCGCCTTCCACCTCCTCCCGACCCGCTGGGCGGTCACGGGCATGGCGGCGGCGTACTCGCTGGCGCTCTGGGCGGGCTGGGCGGTGACGGCGTACGCGCTGCGCCGCCGGCTGGGGAAGGGCACGGGCGACGCGGTCTCCGCGCTGGCGCGCCTCCTCGTGGCGGCGGTGCCGGCGGCGGGGTACGGGCTGCTCGTCGCGGACGGGGCCGGGGCGGGGGGACCGGTGGTGGCCGGGCTGGCCGGCGCCGTGACGGTCCTGGCCACCTTCGCCCTCCTCGCCCGCCCCCTCCGCCTCGCGGAGCTCCGGGCCCTCCTCCGCTCGACCGCCTCCCGCCTCCGCCGCACCTGACGCCCCGGGCGGCGCCTCCGCGGTCCGCGCCCGGACCGGCACCACGAGCCCGACGCACCGGGGGCCCGGGCCCGGGAGCGACCGTCCACCACGGGCCCCCGCCGGGGGCCCGTCCGACCTTGGGATACTCCACACATGCCCCGCGTGCTCCTCATAGAAGACGACCCCTCCGTCCGCGAGGGCGTCGAGCTGGGCCTGCGCCGCCGCGGGCACGACGTGCGCACCGCCCCCACCGGCGAGGCGGGTCTCGCCGCGCTCGGCGAGTTCCGGCCGGACCTGCTGCTCCTCGACCTGATGCTGCCCGGCATGAACGGCGTCCAGGTCTGCCGCCGGGTCCGCGAGGGCAGCCAGCTGCCGATCATCATGCTCACCGCCCGGGGGGACGACTTCGACGTGGTCGTCGGCCTGGAGGCCGGCGCCGACGACTACATCGTCAAACCCGCCCGCACGGAGGTCATCGAGGCCCGGATACGGGCCGTGCTGCGCCGCATCGAGGAGCCCGGCGCCGGCCGGTCCGCCGTCGAGTTCCACGGGGAGCTCGCGATCGACCGGGCGGGCCTGACCGTCGCCAAGGCGGGCGAGCGCGTCGCGCTGGCCCCCTCCGAGCTGAAGCTGCTGCTGCACCTCACGGCCGCCCCCGAACAGGTCTTCAGCCGGCAGCAGCTCCTCGAACACGTCTGGGAGCACAGCTACCACGGGGACGCCCGGCTGGTGGACGCCTGTGTCCGCCGCCTGCGGAACAAGATCGAGGACGTCCCGGGCGAGCCCCGGTACATCCAGACCCTGCGGGGCTTCGGCTACCGCTTCGGCCCGCTGTGAGGGCCTGCGTGGGCCCGGAGCCGGACACGGAGACAGGCATGGGCACGGACACGGCCCCGGGCACGGAGACGGGCATGGGCACGGACACGGCCCCGGGCACCCGGCGGGCCCGCCGCGGGGCCCGGGCCCCGCGGCTGCGCCCCTTCGGCCTGCGCACCCGCCTCGTCCTCGCCTTCCTCCTCGTCGCGGCCGTCGGCTGCGGCACCACCGCCGCGCTCACCTACCGCGCCGCCCGCAACGCCATCCTGGAACAGACCCAGGACACCGCCGTCTCCGCCTTCCGCGACCAGGTCGACCCGCTCGTCGTCAACCTGCCCGTCGACCCCGTCTCCCTGAGGGACACGGTCCTGTCCATCGCCCGCCAGGGCAAGCCCCGCCCCTGGCGGGTCTACGCCGAGTACGGCACGATCCGCGTCTCCTCGACCGACCGCCCGACCTCCTCCGTCATCACGCCCGAGCTGCGGGCCCGCGCCCAGGCCCGGTCGGCCACCCCGCACGGCAGCTTCCAGCGGGTCGTGAAGAACGGCACCCCGTACCTGACCATGGCGATCCCCGCCGTGTTCCTGACCCACAAGGACGCGACGACGGGCCGGCCGACGGGCCTGGTCTTCTACGCCGTGATGGAGCTCGACGAGGAGGAGGCGAACATCGAGGCCATGGTGACCGCCGCCCGCGACGGCGCCCTCCCGGCGCTGGCCGTGGCCCTGATCCCCGCGCTCATCGCCTCCCGCGGCGTGCTCCGCCCCGTAAGGGAACTGCGGCACGCGGCCCACAGCATGGGCCGGGGCCGGCTCGACACCCGCATCCACGCGAAGGGCAGCGACGAACTCGCCGACCTCGCCCGCACGTTCAACGAGTCCGCGGCCGAGCTGGAACGTTCCGTCGCGGAACTGCGCAACGCCGAGGCCCGCGCCCGCCGCTTCGCCTCCGACGTCTCGCACGAACTGCGCACCCCGCTCGCCGGCATGCTCGCGGTCACCGAGGTCCTCGACGAGGACGCCGCCGGCCTCGACAGCGACACCGCCCGGGCCGTGCGGCTGATCAGCGCCGAGACCGGGAAGCTCGCCGTGCTCGTCGAGGACCTGATGGAGATCTCCCGCTTCGACGCGCGCGCCGCCGAGCTCCACACCGACGAGGTCGACGCCGCCGACTGCGTCCGCAAGACCCTCCAGCACCGCCACTGGACCGATCCGACGCAGGTCGTCCCGTACCTCGAGGAGGGGATCAGGGCGCGGCTCGACCCGCGCCGCTTCGACGTCGTCGTCGCCAACCTCGTCGGCAACGCGCTGCGGCACGGGGCCGCGCCGGTGACGGTCAGGACGTACGCGGAGGGGGACGTGCTGGTGACGGAGGTCGCCGACCGGGGGCCGGGCATCCACCCGGACGTCCTGCCGCACGTCTTCGACCGCTTCTACAAGGCGGACCAGGCCAGGACCCGCTCGGCGGGCAGCGGCCTCGGCCTCGCGATCACCCTGGAGAACGTCCGGCTGCACGGCGGCACCGTCCACGCCGCCAACGGCCCGGCGGGCGGGGCGGTCTTCACCGTACGGATGCCGCTGTGAGGCGCCGGACGACCCTGCGGCACCGGAGGGCCACGCCCCGCCGGGCGGCCGCCGCGGCCCTGCTCGGCACGGTCGCGCTCGCCGCCTGCGGCATCCAGGAGAGCGACGTCGTCGAGGCGGGCGGCCCCGCGACCGTCGCCGTCCAGCCGGCGCCCGAGTTCCGCATGGTGCTCTACTTCCTCGGGCCGGACGGCCGGCCGGCCCCGGTGGCCCGTGAGCTCGGGTCGCCGGTCCCCGACCCGAACTCCGGCTCGGGCGGCTTCCCGTGGGCCGAGGACCGGAAGGCCCGGGGGACGGGCTCGGAGTGGGCGCAGGACACGCGCGGCGCCCGGGTCGCCACGGACAAGGCGCTGGCCGCGCTCGTCGCCGGCCCGGCCGACGCGGACACCGCGGCGGGCCTGACCACGGGCCTCCCCCCGTCGAAGTACGCGCCGCGCGCCGAGGAGACCGGGTCCCTGACCCCGGAGGGCCGCCGGGTCGTCCGGCTCCGGTCGCCGTTCCCCGTCAGGGGCCTGTCGGGGGCGGCCGTCCAGCAGTTGGTGTGCACGGCCGCGTACGCCGAGGACACCGGGGGCATGGTCGCCGTGAGCCTGGTGGGCGTCGACGGCACGCTCCCGACGGCCCGCTGCGAGACCTGAGGGGCTCCCGTCAGCGCCCGCGCAGGTCCGCGAGCACCGCGTCCGTGAACGACGGCCACACCTCGACCGCCCACGGCCCGAAGGGCCGGTCGGTGAGGGCCACGCACGCGGCCCCCGTGGTGCTCCCGCCCGCCCGCCCGGCGTCCGGGTCGATCCACAGGAAGGTGCCGGCCTGCCCGAAGTGCCCGAAGGTGCGCGGCGAGGAGGTCGCGCCCGTCCAGTGCGGGGACTTGCCGTCGCGGATCTCGAAGCCGAGTCCCCAGTCGTTCGGCTTCTGGTGCCCGTAGCCGGGCAGGATGCCGGTCAGACCGGGGTACGCGACGGTCATCGCGTCCAGGACGGTCCGGGCGTCGAGCAGCCGCGGCGCCTGCACCTCGGCGGCGAACCGCACCAGGTCGTCCACGGTGGACACGCCGTCCTTCGCGGGCGAGCCCTCCAGGGTCGTCGAGACCATGCCGAGGGGCTCCAGGACCGCCTGGTGCAGGTACTCGGAGAAGGGGATGTCGGTGGCCTTGGCGACGTGGTCGCCGAGCGCCTCGAAGCCGGTGTTGGAGTAGATCCGGCGGGTGCCCGGCGCGGCCATGACCCGGTTCTCGTCGAAGGCGAGTCCCGAGGTGTGGGCGAGGAGGTGGCGGACGGTCGAGCCCTCGGGCCCGGCCGGCTCGTCGAGGTCGATCGCCCCCTCCTCGTACGCGACGAGGACGGCGTACGCCGCGAGCGGCTTGGTGACGGAGGCGAGCGGGAAGCGCTGCCCGGTGGGGCCGTGGGACCCGGCCAGGGTGCCGTCCGCGCGGACGACGGCGGCGGCCGCGGTGGGGACGGGCCAGTTCTCGATCGACGCCAGGCTCGGCAGGCTGCTGTGCATGGGGCCGAGCCTACTTGCTTCGAGTGCACTCCAACGTTTTAGCGTGGAGTCCATGAGCGTGACCGAGAGCATCGCGAGCACGACCGGGCTGACGGGGAAGGCCCGTTACACCATCAGCGAGGTGGCCGCCCTGACCGGCCTCACCGCGCACACCCTGCGCTGGTACGAGCGGATCGGGCTGCTGCCGCGGGTCGACCGTTCGCACACGGGACAGCGCCGCTTCACGGAGCAGGACCTCGGCTGGCTGACCTTCGTCGGCAAGCTGCGGCTGACCGGGATGCCGGTCGCCGACATGGTCAGGTACGCCGAGCTGATGCGCGCGGGCGACCACACCCGGGACGCGCGGCGGGAGCTCCTGGAGGCCACCCGGCGCGACGTCCTCACCCGGATCACCGAGCTCCAGGACACGCTCGCCGTGCTCGACATCAAGATCGGCCACTACGGGACCGCAAGCGGAGGAACACCTTCATGACCAGCGTGACCAAGATCGACACCGTACGTCTCGGCGGTCAGGACGGACCGGAGATCGGCGTCCAGGGCTTCGGTGCCATGGGCATCAGCGAGTTCTACGGCGACACCGACGAGGCCGCCGCCCGCGACACCCTCGACGCGGCCCTGGAGGCCGGCGTCACCCTGATCGACACCGCCGACGCCTACGGCAGCGGCGCGAACGAGGAGTTCCTCGCGCCCTTCCTCGCCGCCCACCGCGACGAGGTCACCCTCGCCACCAAGTTCGCCCTGGAGCGCCGCGCCGACGACCCGGCGTACCGGGGCGTCCGCAACGACCCCGCGTACATCAGGAAGGCCGTCGAGGGCAGCCTGCGCCGCCTCGGCATCGAGGCCATCGACCTCTACTACATGCACCGCCGCGACCCGCGGGTCCCCCTCGCCGAGTCCGTCGGCGCGATGGCCGAACTCGTCCAGGAGGGCAAGGTCCGCTTCCTGGGCCTGAGCGAGGTCACCGGGCCCGAGCTGCGCGAGGCCCACGCCGTGCACCCGATCGCGGCCCTCCAGTCGGAGTGGTCGCTCTTCTCCCGGGACGTGGAGCGCAGCGCCGTCGGCGCCGCCGCCGAACTCGGCGTGACCCTCGTGCCGTACTCGCCGCTCGGCCGCGGCTTCCTGACCGGCTCCTTCGCCGACGCCGGCAAGGAGCTGTCGGACGGCGACTTCCGCCGGAACCAGCCCCGCTTCACCGGGGAGAACGCCGAGCGGAACGCGGACCTCCTCGACCCGGTCCGCAAGATCGCCGCCACCCACGGCGCGACCCCGGCCCAGATCGCCCTCGCCTGGGTCCAGCAGCGCGCGGCCGTGCACGGCCTCACCGTCGTCCCCATCCCCGGCACCCGCAAGCGCTCCCGCCTCCTGGAGAACGCGGCCGCCACCCGCATCACCCTCACCGCCGCCGAACTCGCCGAACTGGAGCCGATCGCCGGCCGGGTGGCGGGCGACCGCTACCCGGACATGAGCCACACCGCGGCGGCCCGCGAGGCGTAGCACCCGCGCGCTCGCGCGAGCCCCGGGGCGAAGGCCACTCGCGCCAGCCCCGGGGCGAAGGCCGCTCACGCCAGCCCCAGGGCGAAGACCGCGAAGCCCGCCGCGAGGAACCCCGCCAGGGTGCGGCGGGCCGGACCGGTCTTCGTCCACGGGGCCTCGAAGACGCGCGCGTACCGGCCGATCAGGACCAGCAGGCCGGCGAAGACCGGCATCCAGGCCAGCCGGGCGAGGATCCAGCCCACCGAGTCCGGCGCGCCCACCAGACCCGCGACCTCGCCGGCGTACGAGGCGGGGATCGCGGCGGTGAGCATCGCCGTCTGGTGCCAGCACAGGATCGTCATCGCGGACAGGTTGACCACGACGACCGGGGCCCACAGCGCGGGCCGCCCCAGGAGCGCGCCGAGCCGGTCCCGGAGCAGGACCGCCGCGCCGCTCTGCGCGGCGGCGAGGGCGAGGACGAGCAGCGACGGCGGATGCGAGTTGGTGCGGGCCTCGCCGGGCACGCCGACCATCGACGCCGGGTAGCCGAAGACCAGCAGCAGGACGGCGAAGAGCGCGGCGCCGCCGAGCAGCAGCCCCCACGCGTGGCGGCGGGTGACCCGGCCCTCGCCCCAGGAGACGCCGAGCTGATAGGCGAAGAGCCAGCCGGGCAGGACGTTCAGGAGGCTCAGCCAGGACGGCACGGCGTCGGCGTACGGCCCGTACCGCAGGAAGTCGACGACGGCGACCGAACCGAGCAGCGGCGCCGCGGCCCGGACCCCGAGGCGGCGGGCGGCCCGCACGCACAGCGGGGTCAGCGCGGTGACCACCGTGTACACCCCGACGAACCAGAGCGGTTGGATCACCAGCGTGGACGCCGTCCGCAGCGTGTCCACGGGCACCCCGAGGCCGAAGTGCAGCACCGGCAGCAGCGCCGCCCACACGGCGGTGACCCCGAGCACCGGGCGGCCCAGCCGGGCGAGCCGACCACCGAGCCACGCGCGCGTGGAGCCCTTCCGCCGCCGGTACGACAGCACCGACGCGTACCCGCCGACGAGGAAGAAGATCCCCAGCATCTGCAGGACCCAGCTGACGGGCGCCAGACCGGAGAAGGTGCCCAGCGGGCTCGCGTTGTGGATCGCGCCGTCGGCGGAGAGCGTGAAGCCGCCGAGCAGCCAGTGCCCGGTCGGCACGGCCAGCAGGGCGAGGGCGCGCAGGCCGTCGATCGCCCGGTCGCGGTGGGCGGGCGTGGCGGACTCGATCCTCCGGACCAGGGCCTTCATCGGACGTCCCCCTCGGCGATCGCGGCGAACGTGCGGAGGGAGGCGGTGCCGGGGGCGAAGTAGCCGCCGTGCCCGATGGCGTCCCCGGCCGGGACCGGGCGCGCCCCGAAGGACGGGTCGGCGGGGTCGGCGCCGTGCCCGAGATCCGCGAACTCGACGTTCGGGACCCGGTCGATCCAGTCGGTGGGATCCTTCGCCGCCCAGACGCGGGCGGAGGTGCCGAGCTCGGAGACGTTCTCGGCGCGCATCCCGGGAGAGCCGAAGACCACCAGGTCCTTGGCCTTCAGCCCGTGCGCGGCGAGACCGCAGACCACGGAGCCGTAGCTGTGGCAGAACACGGTCGGCTCGGCCGCCCCGACGGCGGCGAGCCCCTCCGTGAACCGGGTCAGCCGCTCGGCCCCGGCCTCGGCGAGCCGGCCGGTGGCCGCGTCCAGGCCGACGCCGACGGGCGTGGTGTACCCGGCCCAGGCGACGACCGCCGTACGGCCGCCGGTCGCCCGGCGCAGGGCGGTCGCCATGTCCGCGAGGGGCCGTACGCGGTCCGCGTCGACGTCGGAGCCGGGCACGATCACGGCCACGTGCGCGGCCCGCGCCAGGTCCCCGTAGACCAGGGCCACCTGCCCCCGGCCGCGCGGATCGTGGGCCAGGACCCGCGCCCCGCCGAACTCCCCGTGCACGGAAAGGGCGTTGGCCTCGTACCGCAGCTCCAGGGGTGCCCCGTCGAGGTTCCCGACGACCGTCGGGTGCGTGCGGGCCAGCTCCCGCCGTCGTACGGGACTCAGCCCGGCGAAGAACCGCGCGACCTCGGCCGGGCCCATCCGCTCCG
Source organism: Streptomyces sp. NPDC107498 (assembly GCF_055582805.1). Taxonomy (NCBI): domain Bacteria; kingdom Bacillati; phylum Actinomycetota; class Actinomycetes; order Kitasatosporales; family Streptomycetaceae; genus Streptomyces; species Streptomyces sp. NPDC107498. The sequence continues at coordinate 67,963 of NZ_JBVJPE010000013.1, forward strand.
GGTCCGGCAGCCCCGCGGCCCGCCACTCCGCGGTCCCGGCCGGGGCCCCGGTCACGGCCTCCTGGCTGTTCCCGGACGCCCAGCCGGCCGTCCCGGCGATCACGCCGGTCACCGCCGCGGCGGTGATCAGGGTCCTCGTGAAGCGGCGCATCGGCCCGCCCTCCCTCGCTCTCGTCGTTGACGAGAGGAAGGTAGGAAGACGGCGGGTGACGCCACGTCACACCGGGGAGCCAACTCCCTCCTGCTACCCGGGTAGGGGAGGGAGGAGCGGCCAACACCCTGCGCGGGGTGGGGTTCTCCCCCGGGTGCTAGCGGGACTCCCCGGGCGTGACCAGGCCCGACTCGTACGCGAAGACCACCGCCTGCGCCCGGTCGCGCAGGTCCAGCTTGGCGAGGACCCGGCCGATGTGGGTCTTCACCGTCTGCTCGGCGAGGACCAGGCCGTCCGCGATCTCCTGGTTGGACAGGCCCCGGGCGATCAGCTCCAGGACCTCCGTCTCGCGCGGCGTGAGCCCGTTCAGACGCAACGCCGTGGTGTCCCGGCGGGGCGCCGGGCGCGAGGCCGCGAAGTCGGCGATGAGACGGCGGGTCACGGACGGCGCGAGCAGCGCCTCGCCCGCCGCCACCACCCGTACCGCCGCGATGAGGTCGGCCGGCGGCGCGTCCTTGAGGAGGAAGCCGGACGCGCCCGCGCGCAGCGCCTCGTACACGTAGTCGTCGACGTCGAAGGTGGTCAGCATCAGCACCTTCGGCCGGTGCGTGACCCCGACCGGCGGGTGCAGGATCTCCCGGGCCGCCGCGAGCCCGTCCAGCTCCGGCATCCGCACGTCCATCAGGACCACGTCCGGGTGCGTCGAGCGCGCCGCCTCCACGCCCTGCCGCCCGTCCGGCGCCTCGCCGACCACGTCGATGTCGGGCTGCGCGGCGAGCAGCGCGGCGAAACCGGCCCGCACCATGGCCTGGTCGTCGACGATGATCACGCGGATGGTCACTCGTTGTCCTTCGTGCGCAGGGGGAGTCGGGCCGCGACCCGGAAGCCGCCGTCCGGCAGCGGCCCGGTGTCCAGCGAGCCGCCGGTCAACCGTACGCGCTCCCGCATGCCGACGAGCCCGTGCCCGGTGCCGGGGACGCCCCGTTCGACGGCGGAACCCTCCTCCAGGGACGGCCCGTTGACGACGAGGACCGTCAGCCAGCCGTCGTCCGCCCGCACCGACACCCGGGTCGACGCCCCCGGCGCGTGCCGCACGACGTTGGCCAGGGCCTCCTGCACGATCCGGTACGCGGACAGGTCCACCGCCTGCGGCACCTCCCCGAGGTCGGCGGCGAGCCGCAGCTCGGCCGGCACCCCCGCCCGCACGGTCGCCTCGACGAGCTGCTGGACCCGGTCGAGGCCCGGCTGCGGGGCCCGCTCGCCCTCGCCGCCGTCGCTGCGGAGGACGGAGAGGAGACGGCGCATCTCGGCCAGCGACTCGCGCGCGCTCGCCGCGATCGACGTGAACTCCTCGCGGGCCGCGTCCGGGAGTTCGGGGATGCGGTACGGGGCCGAGTCCGCCTGCACGGTGATCACGGACATGTGGTGGGCGACGACGTCGTGCAGCTCGCGCGCGATCCTGGCCCGCTCCTCCAGGAGCGTGCGGCGGGCCCGTTCGGCCTCGCTGATGGTCTCCTGCTCGGCGAGCCGCCGCTGGGCCTCGCCCCGGGCGCGGAAGGCCGAGGCGAGGAGCAGCAGCACCCCGCTCAGGACGAGCAGCAGGGTGTGGACGCTGGTGTACCCGGCGGGCCGGAAGGCCTCCAGGACGTAACCGGCCACGCCGGTCGCCAGCCACACCCCGAACAGCGCCCGGCGGGACTCGCGGAGCCCGAGCGCGAGCATCAGGGCGCAGTAGCCGACGACCAGCGGCGGGGTCCACGGCCAGTACTCCGCGCGCGTGCCGTCCGCACCGAGCAGCACGAGCGCGCCGAGCACGTCGGCGGCGAAGACGATCCACCAGGCCTCCAGGGGCCGGGCGACGGCGAGCAGCAGCGGCAGCGTCTGGGCGGTGCCGACGGCGCCGGCGAGGGCGCCGTTGACGCCGTAGTCGTTGATGAGCAGCAGGATCGTGGAGGGGAGGAGCGAGGCGACGAACGCGAGGGCGACGACGTACGGCAGCAGCCGTGCCCAGCGACCGGGTGCGTCCGCGAGGAGCGGGGTGCCCGGCGAGGCGGGGGTGGTGAGTGCGGCTCCCAGCCCCTGGAGCACCTCGCGCGTCCGGGCGATCGCCCACCGGCCACCGGGGCGACGGACGACGGACGGGGGAGCGGTGGGCGGCCGGGGCCGCGATTCGGTATCCATGACGCCTCCAGCGTAGGGAGCACCCCCGACACGGGGCGTCATACCGGGGACCGGGGTCAACCCTGATACCGGGGTATGAGAAGACATTCCCGCCCCGCCGCGGGCCGCGCCCGCCGGGCCCCGTCGTGGGCACGACGGAACGGCGCCCCTTTCCGGGCCCGGGCTCCCGTTGCCTTGACCCGCACGCGAGGTGCATCGCGCAAGGTGGTGCGGGGTCGGGCGCGGAACACGGAGGCAGCGCTAGGGGGAGGCACCGCCCCGTGTGCCCACGCGCCCCGCCCCGCAGGACGACCGCCCGCACCGCGGGAAGCGACAGCCGGCCCCCAGCCCCCTCAAAGCTCCGCCAGGAGCTCCGCCTTCTTCGCCGAGAACTCCGCGTCCGTCACCAGCCCCGCCTGATGCAGCTCCCCCAAGTGGCGAATCCTTTCAGCCACCACTCCCGGATCCTGCTGCCCCGAGGTCCGCCCCCCGGCCGGGACCGCGACGGGCACGGGTGCGCGGTCCTTGTCCCGGATCGCGGCGAGGACCGCCGCCGCGAAGGTCAGGGACTCGTACACCGGCCCGTAGCGGCCGAAGACGACGCACGCCGGGTCCTGGTCGGGCTGGACGTCCCGGGACCCGCCGTCCCGCGGCACGAGCCGCAGGTACCCGTCGACGCCGTCCGGCGAACGCCATTCGACCCCGCAGAGGTCCCGTACCGAGAAGACCTGGTCTCCGGCCTTCCACTTCTCCGAGGACGCCCCCGTCCAGGACCAGCGGAAGGCGACCTCCGAGGCCCCGTCGAAGCTGGCCTTCCCGTCGTACGCCTTGAAGGACTGCGGCCCCGACGGCGCCGCCACCAGGAACCGGTCGGCGGGCGCGACGCCCTCCGCCTCTCCGTGGCCGGGCGCGAGGCCCTCCCCCTCCCCGTCGCCCGGCGCGTACGCCTCGTACCCGACGGCCCCCGCGGCCCCCGGGCGCGACGCGAGGAGCGCCCGCAGCTCGTCCCGGTAGTGCTCGGCGAGCGCCTCGCGTTCCGCCGGGAGCACCAGGCGGTACGGATCGCTGCCCTCCTTGAGCTGCCCCGCGGCCGCCTCCATCAGCGGATCGGCGCCCGGCCTCGGCACGGCGTGGAGCACGACGGAGCCCCGCTTGCCGGGCATGAGCGTCACCGACGCCAGCGCCTCCAGCGGTATGCGTCTCTCGCGCAGCGCGCCGAAGAGCTTCGGCGTGCGGATCCCCCGTTCGAAGCGGATGACGAGGGCGTCGCTCTCCAGCTCCCAGGTGGCATGAATTCCGGCCAGCACATCACCCATGCGCCTCATCGTAAGCGGCGCGTGCCTTTGCGTCGCCCCTGTGAAAGGTCCCGAAATTGCGTGATCTACGCGCGTCAGAGCCCTTCCGTGCCGGATATTCCGTCGTGGCAAGCGCTGTCGGCACGTGCACAGACCAGATCCGGGTACGCGCCGACGCCTATCGCGGCGAAGTTGCCGAGGCTCTGCGTCCCCGGCTCGAAATAGCCGCTGTGACCGAGCGCCCCGCGCGCGGAGAGCAGCCTCGCGCCGAACTCCGGCGCGACCGGGTCCGCGCCGTGTCCGAGGCCTCCCACCTCCAGGTGCGGCACGTCCGCGATCCAGTCGTCGGCGTCCCGCATGGCCCACACGCGCGCGTGGCTGTCGAGGTCGGCGGCCCGCTCGACCCGCATCCCGGGACTTCCGGCCACGGCCACGTCGGTCACCCGGGGGGACAGCCGGGGCGCGGCGACCCCGCAGAGCACGGAGCCGTAGCTGTGGCAGAAGAGCGCCACGCGCGCGTCCCGGGGCAGGGACTCGGTGAGACCGACCAGGCGCACGGCTCCCTCCTCGGCCAGGCGGCCGGTCACCGCGTCGACGCCGATCCCGACGGGCGCGGTGTAGTCGGCCCAGGCGATGACCGCCACGCGCGCGCGTGGCGAGGTCCGCCGCTCGGCCGCGTAGAGGGCCTCGGCCATTCCGGCGGGGGCGCCGTACCGGCCGTGGGTCTTCTGGAAGGTGAGCAGGTTGGTGTCGACGCCGGGCACGATCACCGAGACGCGCCGGGCCCGTTCCAGGTCCCCGAGGACCTCGGCGGCCCGCCCCGCACCGGTCGGGTCGAAGGCGAGGACCTGGCGGCCGGGCCGCATCAGTGAGGCGAAGCGGTCGACGCGACGCCGGGCCTCGTGCCGGCCCTCGGGGGAGAGCCTGGTGTCGTCGACCCTGCTCCGCTCGGCGGCGTACGCGCGCGCGAGGGTGATCCGGTTGGCGCGGTAGCGCAGGGCGACCGGGGCGCCGTTGAGGTTGCCGACGACGAGCGGGTGCAGGGCGGCGAGCCGGGCGCCGCGTGCCGGGCCGAGTCCCGCGAAGAAGGCGGCGACGGTACGGGCCGGGGCGCCCGGGTCGGGCAGCGGGCGGTGGTCGATCCGGTCCCGCGCCCAGGCGGTGAGCGCGGCCTCGCGGGACGGCCACGGCACGGGCCGGTGCCGGATCGTGGTCCACCCGGTGGTCGCGAGGAGCACGAAGACGACGGCGAGTGCGAGGAGCGCGCGCGTGGCGACGAGGGCGGGCGAGGCATCGGAGGTCACGGGCCGCCACCCTACGGGGCGCGACACCTGCCTCTTCACGGGGCGGTCGCCGTACGGGAAGGCCGACGGCCTGCGCCGACAGCTCCTGAACGGGAAGGCCGACGGCCTGCGCCGACAGCCCCTGGACGGGAAGCCGACGGCCTGCGCGGCAACCCCCTCCGTACGGGAGGCCGGCCTGCCCGCGCAGGCAGCTCCTGGACGGGAGGCCGACGGCCTACGCGGCCGCCCCCGGCCCCTCCCCTCCCCGGTCCCGCCAGTGCGAGACGAGCGCCGGACCGAGGTGGTCGAGGTACTCCTCGGTGAGCGCGCGGATGGCCTCCAGGCTCCCGTCCGTGCCCCGGCCCCACATCTGCCCGGTCACCCGCATCACCCCGCTGAACGCCGCCACCACGATCCGGGGGCGCGGGTCCTCGTCGACGTCGAGGCCCTCGCGCGCGGCGATGGTCCGGGCGAGGGTCTCCTCCATCTCGGTGGAGCGGCGCAGGTGGACGGCGAGCAGCGCGGGCGTCGACTCGATCATCCGGTACGCGCGCACGTACAGCTCGACGGGGACGACTTCGGCGATCGCCTCGCCGATGGTGTCCCAGGCGCACAGGACGGCGTTGCGCATCGCGTCGAGGGGGGCCTCGTCCGGGGGACGCTGCCCGAGGGCGTCCACGAAACGCTCCTCCACCATCTGCTGGACGGCGAAGGCGACCTCCTCCTTGGAGGAGAAGTACCGGAAGAAGGTGCGCTGGGAGACCTCCACGGCGTCGACGATCTCGTCGACGGTGGTCCGCTCGTACCCGTGCCGGGTGAAGAGCTCCAGGGCGACCTGGATCAGCGCGTCGCGCGTGCGCTGCTTCTTCCGCTCGCGCAGTCCGAGCACGGTCACGTCGGGGTCCTCGTCTCAGGCATTTCGTCCTGCTCAGCGTACCTGTGAGCTACGTGACAGTTACCGACGCGTGAATCGCTTTGTCAATTGTCAGTGACTGTCACTAGCCTCGTTCGTATGACTAGTCAGACCACCGTGGAAAAGGCCCCGCAGGGTCAGGGGGACGCCCGGGAACCCGCTCCGGTCCCGGCGAAGGGACTGCGCGGCCACCCGTGGTTGACGCTCTTCAGCGTTGCCGTCGGAGTGATGATGGTCGCGCTCGACGGCACGATCGTCGCCATCGCCAACCCGGCCATCAAGGAGGACCTCGGCGCCACCCTCGCCCAGGTCCAGTGGATCACCAACGGGTACCTGCTCGCGCTCGCCGTCGCCCTGATCACCGCCGGCAAGCTCGGTGACCGCTTCGGTCACCGCCAGACCTTCCTCATCGGCATCGCCGGCTTCGCCGCCGCCTCCGGCGCGATCGGCCTGTCGCACTCCATCGGGGCCGTGATCGCCTTCCGCGTCCTGCAGGGCCTCTTCGGCGCCCTGCTGATGCCGGCCGCGCTGGGCCTGCTGCGCGCCACCTTCCCCGCCGAGAAGCTGAACATGGCCATCGGCATCTGGGGCATGGTCATCGGCGCCTCCACGGCGGGCGGCCCGATCCTCGGCGGCTTCCTCGTGGAGCACGTCAACTGGCAGTCCGTCTTCTTCGTCAACGTGCCGGTCGGCGTGCTCGCGCTGGTGCTCGGCCTGGTCATCCTCAAGGACCACCGCGCCGAGAACGCGCCGCGCTCCTTCGACCTCCTGGGCGTCCTGCTGCTCTCCGGGGCCATGGCCTCCCTCATCTGGGGCATCATCAAGGCCGGTGAGTCCTGGGGCTGGACGAGCGCCGGCACCTGGGGCTGCCTGCTCGGCGCGCTGGTCCTGTTCGCGGTCTTCGCCTTCTGGGAGACGAAGGTCGAGGAGCCGCTGATCCCGCTGGCCATGTTCCGCTCCGTGCCGCTCTCGGCCGGTGTGGTGCTGATGGTCCTGATGGCCTTCGCCTTCATGGGCGGCCTCTTCTTCGTGACCTTCTACCTCCAGGGCGTGAAGGGGCTCGGCCCGGTCGACGCCGGTCTGCGCCTGCTGCCGCTGACCGCGATGATGATCGTCTCCTCGCCGCTGGCCGGCGCGCTGATCACCAAGTTCGGGCCGCGCGTGCCGCTCGTCGGCGGCATGGTCTGCACGGCCGTCGCGATGTTCGGCATGATCTCGCTCACCGCCGGCACCGACACCCTCGCCATGTCCCTCTGGTTCGCCCTGCTCGGCCTGGGTCTCGCCCCGGTCATGGTCGGCGCGACCGAGGTCATCGTGGGCAACGCGCCGCTGGAGCTCTCCGGCGTGGCCGGCGGTCTGCAGCAGGCCGCCATGCAGGTCGGCGGCGCCCTCGGTACGGCGGTGCTCGGTGCCGTCATGTCCTCCAAGGTCTCCGACTCCTTCGCGGGGAACTGGAAGGAGGCCGGCATCCCGATCCCGGCCGATCCGCGGCTCGAGCAGGCCGCCGAGTTCGGCATGGCCCCGCCGGAGCTGGCCCAGGCGCCGGGGATGACCCCCGGACTCCTCCGGCAGATCACCGGCGTCATCCACGACACCTTCCTCGACGGCATGGGCCTGGCCTTCACCGTCGCCGGTGGCGTCGCCGTCGCCGCGGCCCTGGTGGCCACGCTCACCAAGCGCGGTGAGAACGCGGAGGCGAGCGGCATGGGCGGTCACATCTGACGCTCGCCCGTCGGCCCGTCGGCCCGTCAGGGTTCCCGTAAGGGGCCGTCACCCGTTCGCGTGAACGGGGGCGGCCCCTCTTCCATCGCCGGGAGACCTCCGCCATCCTCATGATTACAGAGAGTGACGAAGCGGGGGTTCATCAGCATGTATACGAAGACCGTTCTCACCGGCGCGGCCGTCTCGGCCCTCCTCCTGGCCGCCCTCACGGCGGCACCGGCGGCCCCAGCCGCGCCGATGGCCTCGCCCGCACCGGCGGCCGCACCGACCCGTGCCGCGCCGACCCGCGTCGCGCCGTCCGCGACCGTGCTCGGGGCCTGCGGGCCCGGCCGGCTCTGCCTCTGGCCGAAGCCCGACTTCAAGGGCAGGCCGTGGACGCACGAGCTGGCCACGACCGACATCGACAGCTGCGTCGCCCTGCCGCCGGGCACCTCGGTCCAGTCCCTCGCGAACCGCACGGGCCGGCCGGTCACCACGTACCAGTCGGCGGAGTGCGGGGAGACGGGGGAGTTCGAGACGTATCCGGGGAGGGGGACCTGGGTGCCGCAGACGGCCTACGAGGTCAGAGCGTTCAAGCTCTGGGAGCGGTAGGCGAGGGGACGTCGTGCGGCTCGCTCGGCCCCTGCGGTTCCGGCGCCCCCGGTGGGCCCGGCGCCCCCGGTGGGCCCGGCGTCCCCGGCGGGCCCGCGAGCCGGGCCACCTCGGCGCGGAGCTCCCGGACCTCCAGGGTGAGCGCCTCCAGGAGCTCGGTCTGCCGGCGCTCCACCGCGTCGTCCCGGTCGAAGCGGGAGATGAACCAGGCGGCGATGTTGGCCGTGACCACACCGAGCAGGGCGATGCCCGAGAGCATCAGGCCCACGGCGAGGACCCGGCCGAGACCCGTGGTCGGGGCGTGGTCGCCGTAGCCGACCGTGGTCATCGTGGTGAACGACCACCACACCGCGTCCCCGAGCGTCTTGATGTTGCCGTTCGGGGCGTCCCGCTCCACGTGCAGCACGGCCAGCGAGCCGAACATCATCAGCCCGACCACCGCGCCCGCCACGTACGTGGTGAGCGTTATCTGCGGGGCCATCCGGGCCCGCCGGCCCACGAGGAGGAGCGTGGAGACGACCCGCAGCAGCCGCAGCGGCTGCACCATCGGCAGTATCACCGCCAGCAGGTCCAGCGGATGGCCGCGCACGAAGCGCCACCGGTCAGGGGCGAGCCCGAGACGGACGAGGTAGTCGAGCGCGAAGGCGCCCCAGACGGTCCACTCGACGTGGGTGCACAGCCGGTGCACCCACGGCTCGGCGCCGGGAGCCACGATCGGCACCGCGTAGGCGATGCCGAACGCGACGGCGAGCACCAGGAGAGGCGTCTGGGTGCGCTCTTCCCAGCGAAGCTTCATGACGGGCATGACCGGCATCGTAGGGAATGGCGAAGGGCGGCGGGACCACGTCCCACCGCCCTCACCAGCCGAAACGGGCCGGCCGACCGCCGTCAGGCGTCGCCGCCCGCCGGGCCCGGGTCGGCCGCCGCGACGTCGAGCAGCTGGTAGCGGTCCACGGCCTGCTTCAGGGCCGAGCGCTCCACCTTGCCCTCGCGGGCGAGCTCGGTCAGCACGGCGAGCACGATCGACTGCGCGTCGATGTGGAAGTAGCGGCGGGCCGCACCGCGCGTGTCCGCGAAGCCGAAGCCGTCCGCGCCCAGCGAGGTGTACGGACCGGGCACCCAGCGGGAGATCTGGTCCGGCACCGACCGCATCCAGTCCGAGACCGCGACGAACGGGCCCTCGGCGCCCTGGAGCTTGCGCGTCACGTACGGGACGCGCTGCTCCTCGTCCGGGTGGAGCAGGTTGTGCTCCTCGACGGCCACGGCCTCGCGGCGCAGCTCGGTCCAGGAGGTCGCGGACCAGACGTCGGCCTTGACGTTCCACTCCTCGGCGAGGATCCGCTGCGCCTCGATCGCCCACGGCACGGCGACGCCCGAGGCCATGATCTGCGCCGGGATCGTGCCGGCCTCGGCGGCCTTGAAACGGTGGACGCCCTGGAGGATGCCCTCCACGTCCACGCCCTCGGGCTCGGCCGGGTGCTGGATCGGCTCGTTGTAGACGGTCAGGTAGTAGAAGACGTCCTCGGCCTCGGGGCCGTACATCCGTCGCAGACCGTCCTTGACGATGTGCGCGATCTCGAAGCCGAACGCCGGGTCGTAGGCGATGCAGGCCGGGTTGGTCGAGGCGAGGAGGTGCGAGTGGCCGTCCGCGTGCTGGAGGCCCTCGCCGGTCAGCGTGGTCCGGCCGGCGGTGGCGCCGAGCACGAAGCCGCGCGCCAGCTGGTCGGCCATCTGCCAGAACTGGTCGCCGGTCCGCTGGAAGCCGAACATCGAGTAGAAGACGTACACCGGGATCAGCGGTTCGCCGTGCGTGGCGTACGCCGAACCGGCGGCGATCAGCGAGGCCGTGCAGCCGGCCTCGGAGATGCCGTCGTGCAGCATCTGGCCGGACGGCGACTCCTTGTAGGCGAGGAGGAGTTCGCGGTCCACCGCCTCGTACTGCTGGCCCAGCGGGTTGTAGATCTTGGCGCTCGGGAAGAACGCGTCCATGCCGAAGGTGCGGTACTCGTCGGGGGCGATCAGCACGAAGCGCTTGCCGATCTCCTTGTCCCGCATGAGGTCCTTCAGGATGCGGACGAAGGCCATCGTGGTGGCGATCGACTGCTGCCCGGAGCCCTTCCTGGCCGCCGCGTAGGTCTTGTCGTCGGGGAGGGCCAGGGGCTTCGCCCGCACGACCCGGGTCGGGACGTACCCGCCCAGCGCCTTGCGGCGGTCGTGCATGTACTGGATCTCCTCGGAGTCCGGGCCCGGGTGGTAGTACGGCGGCAGGCCGTCCTCCAACTGCCGGTCGGTCACCGGGATGTGCAGCCGGTCGCGGAAGCGCTTGAGGTCGTCGACCGTCAGCTTCTTCATCTGGTGGGTCGCGTTGCGGCCCTCGAAGTTCGGGCCCAGCGTCCAGCCCTTGACGGTCTGCGCGAGGATCACGGTCGGCTGGCCCGCGTGGGCCTTCGCCGCCGCGTAGGCCGCGTAGATCTTCTTGTGGTCGTGACCGCCGCGGCCCAGGTGCAGGACCTGCTGGTCCGACATGCCCTCGACCATGGCCCGCAGCCGGTGGTCGCCGCCGAAGAAGTGCTCCCGGATGTAGCCGCCGGTCTCCGTGGCGTACGTCTGGAACTGGCCGTCGGGGGTGGTGTTCAGCTTGTTGACCAGGATGCCGTCGCGGTCCTGGGCGAGCAGCGGGTCCCAGGAGCGGTCCCAGATCAGTTTGATGACGTTCCAGCCGTTGCCCCGGAAGATCGACTCCAGCTCCTGGATGATCTTTCCGTTGCCGCGGACCGGGCCGTCGAGCCGCTGGAGGTTGCAGTTGACGACGAAGGTGAGGTTGTCCAGGCCCTCGCGGGCGGCGATGGACAGCTGGCCGAGCGACTCGACCTCGTCCATCTCGCCGTCGCCGAGGAACGCCCAGACGTGCGACCTGGAGGTGTCGGCGATGCCGCGCGCCTCCATGTACCGGTTCATCCGCGCCTGGTAGATCGCGCCGAGCGGGCCGAGGCCCATCGACACCGTCGGGAACTCCCAGAAGTCCGGCATCAGCCGCGGGTGGGGGTACGACGAAAGGCCGTGGGGAAACTTCGACTTCTCCTGGCGGAAGCCGTCGAGCTGGGCCTCGTCCAGCCGGTCCAGGAGGTACGCGCGGGCGTAGATGCCGGGGGAGGCGTGCCCCTGGAAGAAGATCTGGTCGCCGCCGTCGCCCTCGTCCTTGCCGCGGAAGAAGTGGTTGAAGCCGACGTCGTACAGGGAGGCGGAGGAGGCGAAGGTGGCGATGTGGCCGCCGACGCCGATGCCCGGGCGCTGGGCGCGCGAGACCATCACGGCCGCGTTCCACCGGGTGGCGTTGAGGACCTTGCGCTCGATCTCCTCGTTGCCGGGGAAGAACGGCTCGTCCCTGGTGGCGATGGTGTTGACGTAGTCCGTGCTGCGCATCTCGGGCACGGCCACGCGCTTCTCGCGGGCCCGCTCGATCAGGCGGAGCATGAGGTAGCGGGCCCGCTCACGGCCCCGCTCGTCGACGGCCGCGTCGAGGGAGTCGAGCCATTCCTGGGTCTCTTCCGGGTCGAAATCCGGGACCTGGCTGGGAAGGCCGCCAATGATGATCGGGGTGCGATCGGATCCGGGAGCCACGCTCTTCCTTCGCTGTTCGGTGGTGCCCACGGGGCCACGGGCTGGTCGGGAGATGTCCATCGTGTACCCCCGCGGCGCCGGACGTCACATTTACCGAGGGGTAACCCCCGGGGGGTGCCTCGCCTGCCCTTCGGAAGTCCGGGTGCGGTCAAATCGCAACCTTACGCCCAACCCGCGCATGCGTTTCGTCCGGGCGTTCGGCAGACTGAAACCTCAGAAGTCGGCAAACCAGTACGAAGCATGTGCACCTGATCACGGAGGAGGGACGGCGGTGCCGGAAGTTGCGGCGAGACGGCCCCAAACGTCACCGTTTCGGCGGTCTCGGCGGCCGGGTACTTGCGCGATCCGCCCCGGCACGTGTGGACTACGGCCAGCGCCGCGCGCATACGCGCGGCCCACAGGATTTTCCGAATGAGCAGGAGGCAAGCCGTGAGCGCGACCGCGGACCACGCGGAGGAGCGGACCAACCCGGCAGCGAGGCTGGGGTTCGAGCCCGGACAGGTGGTCCAGGAGATCGGCTACGACGACGACGTCGACCAGGATCTCCGTGAAGGCATCGAGTCCGTCATCGGAGCCGACCTCGTGGACGAGGACTACGACGACGTCGCCGACGTCGTCGTGCTGTGGTTCCGGGACGAGGACGGCGATCTCACCGACGCCTTGGTGGACGCCATCGGTCTTCTGGAGGACGGTGGCAACATCTGGCTGCTGACCCCGAAGACCGGCCGTGACGGTTACATCGAGCCGTCCGACATCCAGGATGCCGCGCAGACAGCGGGTCTCTCCCAGACCAAGAGCATCAGCGTCGCCAAGGACTGGACGGGCACCCGCCTGGCCGCCCCCAAGCGCTGATCACCACGCTGCGAGAAGCCCCCGCCGGTCCGCCGGCGGGGGCTTTCGTGCGCAGGCCGTAGGGTGGGGTTCACCGGTACGGCCCAAGGCCCGGGCCCCGTCGAAAGGGACGCGTACGCGATGGCGATCGAGGTCGGCACCAAGGCCCCTGAGTTCGAGCTCAAGGACAACCACGGCCGGACCGTGCGGCTCTCCGACTTCCGCGGCGAGAAGAACGTGGTGCTGCTCTTCTACCCCTTCGCCTTCACCGGCGTCTGCACCGGCGAACTGCGCGAGCTCCGCGACAACCTTCCGGTGTTCGTCAACGACGACACCGAGCTCCTCGCCGTCTCCAACGACTCCATCCACACCCTGCGCGTCTTCGGCGACCAGGAGGGGCTGGAATTCCCGCTGCTCTCCGACTTCTGGCCGCACGGCGCGGCCTCCCGTGCCTACGGCGTCCTCGACGAGGAGAAGGGCTGCGCGGTCCGCGGCACCTTCGTCATCGACAAGGAGGGCGTCGTCCGCTGGACCGTCGTGAACGCCCTGTCGGACGCCCGTGACCTGCGCGACTACGTCGAGGCCCTCGAAGCGCTCTGAGCGCCCCGGGGCCGACACCCACGGATTCACCGGGCGAATCGACTGTTTCGACCGGGAACCCGTCACTAGGATCCAGACGTTGATCCGATGCCAACGCACGACTGGGGGCGCTGCCCCTGGAAACCTATGGAGGGACTCGTGGGAGTCAGCCTCAGCAAGGGCGGCAACGTCTCGCTGACCAAGGAGGCCCCTGGCCTCACCGCCGTGACCGTCGGTCTGGGCTGGGACGTCCGCACCACCACCGGTACGGACTTCGACCTCGACGCCAGCGCCATCCTGGTGAGCGAGGAGGGCAAGGTCCGCAACGACCAGGACTTCGTCTTCTTCAACAACCTGAAGAGCGCCGACGGCTCGGTCGAGCACACCGGTGACAACCTCACCGGTGAGGGCGAGGGCGACGACGAGCAGGTCAAGGTCAACCTGGCCGGCGTGCCGGCCGACGTGGCCAAGATCGTCTTCCCGGTCTCGATCTACGACGCCGAGAACCGCCAGCAGTCCTTCGGCCAGGTGCGCAACGCCTTCATCCGCGTCGTGAACCAGGCCGGCGGCGCCGAGATCGCCCGGTACGACCTCTCCGAGGACGCCTCGACCGAGACCGCCATGGTCTTCGGCGAGCTCTACCGTCACGGCGCGGAGTGGAAGTTCCGCGCCGTCGGCCAGGGGTACGCCTCGGGCCTGCGCGGCATCGCGCAGGACTTCGGCGTCAACGTCTGAGCCGAACCGATCGAACCGTCCGGCGCCGCACCTCGCGTGCGGCGCCGGACGTGCCTCATCACCACCGGGGAGGAACCGAATCATGGGCGTCACGCTCGCCAAGGGAGGCAACGTCTCCCTCTCCAAGGCCGCACCCAACCTGACCCAGGTCCTCGTGGGGCTCGGCTGGGACGCGCGCTCCACCACCGGAGCCCCCTTCGACCTCGACGCCAGCGCCCTGCTGTGCCAGGCCGGCCGGGTGCTCGGAGACGAGTACTTCGTCTTCTACAACCAGCTCCGCAGCCCCGAGGGGTCCGTCGAACACACCGGCGACAACCTCACCGGCGAGGGTGACGGGGACGACGAGTCCCTCATCGTGGACCTCACCAAGGTGCCGGCCCACTGCGACAAGATCGTCTTCCCGGTGTCGATCCACGACGCCGACAACCGGGGCCAGAGCTTCGGCCAGGTCAGCAACGCGTTCATCCGCGTCGTGAACCAGACGGACGGCCAGGAGCTCGCCCGGTACGACCTCTCCGAGGACGCCTCCACGGAGACCGCGATGATCTTCGGCGAGCTCTACCGCTACAACGGCGAATGGAAGTTCCGGGCGGTGGGCCAGGGGTACGCGTCCGGGCTTCGGGGCATCGCTCTAGACTTCGGGGTCAACGTTTCGTAAAGCCTGTAATTTCACGATGGGGTAGACAGTGATTCTGAAAACCTTCGGCTGGTCGTTCGCGATCACTGTGATCGGCCTGGCCGTGGCGGTGGCCTACGGGGGGTGGGAGGCGTTCGGGATCGTCGCGATCCTCTGCGTCCTCGAAATCTCCCTGTCGTTCGACAACGCGGTGGTCAACGCCGGAATCCTGCAGAAGATGAATGCCTTCTGGCAGAAGATCTTCCTCACGGTCGGCGTGCTCATCGCGGTCTTCGGCATGCGCCTCGTCTTCCCCGTCGTGATCGTCGCCATCAGCGCGAAGATCGGCCCCATCGAGGCCGTCGACCTCGCGCTGAACGACGCCGACAGGTACCAGGAACTGGTGACCGACGCGCACCCGTCGATCGCCGCGTTCGGTGGCATGTTCCTGTTGATGATCTTCCTCGACTTCATCTTCGAGGACCGTGACATCCAGTGGCTGCGCTGGATCGAGCGCCCGCTCGCCAAGCTCGGCAAGGTCGACATGCTGTCGGTCTGCATCGCCCTGGTCGTCCTGCTCGTCACCTCCATGACCTTCGCGACCCACGCCCACCAGCACGGCGGCGCGCACGTCGACAAGGCGCAGACGGTCCTGGTCTCCGGCATCGCCGGCCTCATCACCTACCTCGTCGTCGGCGGCCTCTCCGGCTACTTCGAGAACAGGCTGGAGGAGGAGGAGGAGCGCGAGCACGAGGCCGAGGAAGAGGCCAAGCGCACCGGCAAGAAGGTCTCCGCGGTCCAGCTCGCCGGCAAGGCCGCCTTCTTCATGTTCCTCTACCTGGAGGTCCTCGACGCCTCCTTCTCCTTCGACGGCGTCATCGGCGCGTTCGCCGTCACCAACGACATCGTCCTGATGGCGCTCGGTCTGGGCGTCGGCGCCATGTACGTCCGTTCGCTGACGGTCTACCTGGTCCGCCAGGGCACCCTCGACGACTACGTGTACCTGGAGCACGGCGCCCACTACGCGATCGGCGCCCTGGCCGTGGTCCTCATGGTCACCATCCAGTACGAGATCCCCGAGGTCGTCACCGGCGGCATCGGCGTCGTGCTCATCGCCTGGTCCTTCTGGTCCTCCGTCCGCCGCAACAAGCGGCTCGCGGCGGCCGAGGGAGGGTCGGGCCCCTCGGACGACAAGACCGAGGTGCCGTCCGGGGTGTGACACCCCCGGCAGCGAGGAACGCTTCACTGCGGGGCGGCCGACGACCGGCCGCCCCGCAGGCATGTGCGGTGTGGGACGACAGTGGGGGGTGAAGGCGGCATGGCCTTCTGGGACAACCTGTTCCCGACGAGGACGGCACAGTTCGACTCGGGCAGCGCCGCGTCGAACGCGATCGACCTGACGAAACGGCGCCCGACCGTCTCGCTCACCAAACAGGGCGCCGCCACCGGCAACCTCCGGGTCAACCTCTCCTGGCGGATGCGCACCTCCGACATCGAGGGCCGCTCCCGGCAGAGCGGACGGCTGCTGCGGAACCCGGCCCAGTTCTTCAAGCCCGAGGTCGTCCAGGCCCACACCCAGGGCATGGTCAACGTCGACCTCGACCTCGGCTGCCTCTACGAGCTCACCGACGGCAGCAAGGGGGTCGTGCAGCCGCTCGGCAACTTCTTCGGCGACCTCAACGCGGCCCCGTACGTGAAGCTCAGCGGTGACGACCGCTTCGGAGGCTCCTCGGGCGAGACGATCTTCGTCAATCTGGACCACCGGGACGAGATCAAGCGACTGCTGTTCTTCGCGTACATCTACGACCAGACGCCGGCCTTCGACCGCACGCACGCCAAGGTCACGCTCTACCCGAGCAACGGCCCCCGGATCGAGATCGAGCTCGACGAGCGCGCCCCGCAGGCCCGCTCCTGCGCCGTCTTCTCCATGGAGAACGTCAAGGGCGAGCTGACCGTCCGCCGCGAGGTGCGGTTCGTGTACGGCTTCCAGGCCGAACTGGACCGGCTGTACGGCTGGGGACTCCAGTGGGGGCGCGGCTACAAGACCAAGGCGTGACGCCCGCCCCCGTCGGCTCAGGTCCGGACGAACTGCGGCCCCATCGGCGGCATGCGGAACTCCGGCGCCGGGTTCTGCTCGGGGGCGGTCACCGGCTGCGGGTAGCCGTAGGCGGGGGCCGGGGCGTTCACCGGCTGTCCCCCCGGGCCCTGCGGGTAGCCGTAGGCGGGCGCCCGGTCCGGCACGGGCGGCAGCCGGTCCGGCATGGGCGGCACGGTCGGCCGCGGCGGAACGGGGGTGTGGGCCACGGTCAGGTCGGAGTCAGAGGAGCCCCCGGAGGCCTCCTGCGCGCCGCCCTGGAGGTCCTGGCCGTCCCGGCCCTCCGCCGCGTCCTCGTCGACCGAGATGCCGAAGTCCGTGGCGAGACCGACGAGCCCCGTCGGATAGCCCTGACCCACCGCGCGGAACTTCCAGCCGTCCCCGCGCCGGTACAGCTCGCCGCAGATGACCGCCGTCTCCTCGCCGGTCTCCGCCGTCACGTCGAACAGCGCCAACGGCTCGTGCTCCGCCCCGGCCGCCGCGTCGTACAGCAGGATCCGCAGGTCGGAGACGGAGCGGAAGGTGCCGCCGTCGGAGGAGGCCGCGATCACCACGCGGTCGACCGAGACGTCGAGCCCGGCCAGATCGGCCTCCACGGTGTCCGTCAGGCCTTCGGGGACCCGCTTCTTCGGCAGCCGCCGCACCAGCCCCGAGGGGTGGCGGGGCTGGTTGTAGAAGACGAAGTCCTCGTCGGACCGCACGCGGCCGGAAGGCCCGAGGAGCAGGGCCGAGGCGTCCACGTCGGGGACCCCGGGGCCCGGGGTCCAGCGGAGCACGGCCCGTACGGCCGCGGTGTCGAGAGGGACGTTGGAGCCCTTCTGCATCGCGTGCGTCATGACCGCAATCCTGCCCTCCCGTCCGACCCGCGGACAACGCGGGGGCACTCCCGACATCGGGGCGGGGCGACGGATGTCGGCGGGTCACCCGAATTTCACATGCCCGGGGAACTACGGACACCCGCACCTACGTACTATTACCGGCCACGCGTCATCAGGGCCGGAGAGGCAGACGGGGGACTCACATGCGTCATTTCGGGCACATCCCGTCCGCGGTACGGGACGGGCTGTTCCACCGGCAGCCGGCCGACTTCACGGCCGACTCGCCCGCGCGCACGCTCGCCGTGGCCCTGGGCGCCACGCTCTACAGCCCGGCCACCCGGCCCCGGCTCGCCGACGCGGTGCGCAAACAGGCCGGGCGCGGAGTGGTCTCCATGGTGCTCTGCCTGGAGGACTCCATCGGTGACGCCGAGGTCGAGGCGGGCGAGGAGAACCTCGTCCGGCACTTCGCCGACCTCGCCGCCGGGACCGGGACGGACGCCGACACCGCCCCGGACCTGCCCCTGCTCTTCATCCGGGTCCGCGAACCGCGCCAGATCACCGAGCTCGTCGACCGCCTCGGCGCATCCGTCCGCCTGCTGTCCGGATTCGTCCTGCCCAAGTTCACCGAGGCCCGCGGCCACGCCTTCCTCGAAGCGCTCGTCGAGGCCGAGCGGACGACCGGCAGGCGCCTCTTCGCCATGCCCGTCCTGGAGTCCCCCGAGCTCCTCCACCTGGAGACGCGGGCCGAGACCCTCGCCGGGATCGCCTCGATCACCGACAAGCACCGCGACCGCGTCCTCGCCCTCCGCCTCGGCGTCACCGACTTCTGCTCCGCCTACGGGCTGCGCCGCTCGCCCGACATGACCGCCTACGACATCAAGATCGTCGCGAGCGTCATCGCCGACGTCGTCAACGTCCTCGGCCGCTCCGACGGGACCGGCTTCACCGTCACCGGGCCCGTCTGGGAGTACTTCCGCCCCGGCGAGCGCATGTTCAAGCCACAGCTGCGCCGCAGCCCCTTCCTCGAAGGCCGCGCCGAGGACCTGCGCACCGCCCTGATCGAGCACGACCTCGACGGCCTGCTGCGCGAGATCGAACTCGACCGGGCCAACGGCCTGCTCGGCAAGACCTGCATCCACCCCACCCACGTGGTGCCGGTGCACGCCCTCTCCGTGGTCAGCCACGAGGAGTGGAGCGACGCCCAGGACATCCTGCGGCCCGAGCAGGACGGCGGCGGCGTGCTCCGCTCCGCCTACACGAACAAGATGAACGAGGTGAAGCCGCATCGCGCGTGGGCCGAGCGCACCCTCCTGCGCGCCGAGGTCTTCGGCGTCGCCAAGGAGGACGTCGGCTTCGTGGATCTGCTCACCGCCGGCCTGGCCGGCTGACGAAGGGACGTCGACGACGTGGTGTGGACCGGAACGTGGGTCGCGGAGCGACTGGGCGTCGAACTGATCGGCGGCGAGGAGCTACCGTCCCTGTTGGGCCTCGCACTGCGTCGCAACCCCAAGCGCGCGCACCTGCTGGTCTCCAACGTGCTCGGCAAGCACGTGCCGCAGCGGCCCTCGCTCGTGTACGGCTCCGGCCTCGCCCTCGGCCGGCGCGTCCGCGGGCTCCTCGGCGACGAGGAGGCCGCCCGGTCCGTCGTCCTCGGTTACGCGGAGACCGCCACCGCCCTCGGGCACGCCGTCGCCGACGGCCTCGGCCTCGCCCCGTACCTCCACTCCACCCGCCGTCCGGTGGCCGGAGTCGCCCGCGCGGGCGGCTTCGAGGAGTCCCACTCCCACGCCACCTCGCACCTCCTGCTGCCCGAGGACCCGAAGCTCCTCGCGGGCGACGGCCCCCTCGTCCTCGTCGACGACGAGTTCTCCACCGGCAACACCGTCCTCAACACCGTCCGCGCCCTGCACGAGCGCTACCCGCGCGAGCGGTACGTCGTCGTGGCCCTCGTCGACATGCGCTCCGCCGCCGACCTCGGCCGCCTGGACGCCTTCGCGACGGAGATCGGCGCCCGCGTCGACCTGATCGCCGGCGCCGCCGGCACGGTCCGCCTCCCGGACGGGGTCCTGGAGAAGGGCCGGGCGCTGGTGGCGGAGCACGAGAAGGCGTACGGGACGGAGGCCGGTCCCGTGCGCGGCGTACCACGGGAAGCACCCGTACGGGTGGACCTCGGCTGGCCCGAGGAGCTCCCCGACGGCGGCCGGCACGGCTTCACGACCGAGCACCGGGAGCGCCTGGAGGCGGCGCTGCCGGCGATGGCGAACAGGATCGCGGAGGCACTCCTCACCGGGGAGGCCCGGGAGGAGGCCCCGGGGGCGGCCCAGGAGCCCCGGGAGGCGCCCCGTACCGCGGGGACGGGGCAGGAGGCCCGGGAGGCGGGCCAGGAGGGCCAGGAGGCCCGGGAGGCGGACGCCACGCCGGGGCAGGTCCCCGTCGCGCCGCCCGCGGGGCCCCGCGTGCTCGTCCTCGGCTCCGAAGAGCTGATGTACGCGCCGCTGCGCCTCGGCACCGCCCTGGAGGACGCCGGCCACGACGTCCGCTGCTCCACCACCACCCGCTCACCCGTCCTCGCCGTCGACGACCCCGGCTACGCGATCCGCACCCGACTCGTCTTCCCGGCCCACGACGACCCCGCCGACGGGCCCGGCGAGCGCTACGCCTACAACGTCGCGGGCGCCGGTTTCGACGCCGTCGTCCTCGTCGTCGACTCCACCGCCGACACCCCGGCCCTGCACGCCCCGGACGGACTGCTCGCCCAGCTCGCCGCGCACGTCCCGCGCGTCGTGCTCGCGGTGATCCCGTCCCACACCCCCACGGCCTCCGTCACCGAAGCTCCCGACGCTCCCGAAGCTCCCGAAAGGAGCTCCATGCTGCCCGAGCCCCTCCGCGGCCCCGCCTTCTCCTCGTACGCCCCCGAAGAGGTCGGCTGGCTGCTCCAGGACCTCTCGGACGTCGAACTGGAGGCCCCCACCGAAGAACGGGAGGAGGCCATCCAGAGCGGCGGCGCCCACTACGCCGAGTCGCTCCCCGTCGAGTACCAGCCCAGCGAGCGCTACCAGGAGCTCTTCCACGCCGCCCTGGAGAGCTCCGCCGCCCGGATGGCCCGCGCCGTCGGCACGGTCACCGAGACCGTCCTCGCCGAGCGGTCCGCGCGCCCGGTCCTGGTCTCCCTCGCCCGGGCCGGCACCCCCGTCGGCGTCCTCATGCGCCGCTGGGCGCAGGCCCGCCACGGCCTCGACCTCCCGCACTACGCCGTCTCCATCGTGCGCGGCCGCGGCATCGACGCCAACGCGCTGCGCTGGCTCGCCGCCCACCACGACCCGGCCGACGTCGTGTTCGTCGACGGCTGGACCGGCAAGGGCGCCATCACCCGCGAACTCGCCGAGGCCCTCAGGGAGTTCAAGGGCTTCGACCCGGAGATCGCGGTCCTCGCCGACCCCGGCTCCTGCGTCCGCACCTACGGCACCCGCGAGGACTTCCTCATCCCCTCCGCGTGCCTCAACTCCACGGTCTCCGGACTGATATCGCGTACGGTCCTCCGCTCCGACCTCGTCGGCCCCGACGACTTCCACGGCGCCAAGTTCTACCGCGAGCTGGCCGGGGCCGACGTCTCCGGGCCCTTCCTCGACGCCGTCGCCGCCCGCTTCGACGAGGTCGCCGCGACCGTCGACACGGACGTCAAGGAGCTCCTGACCACCGACCGCACCCCCACCTGGGAGGGCTGGGCGGCCGTCGAGCGGATCAGCGAGGAGTACGGCATCCACGACGTCAACCTGGTCAAGCCGGGCGTCGGCGAGACCACCCGCGTCCTGCTCCGCCGCGTCCCCTGGAAGATCCTCGCCAAGCGGGGCGCCGACGCCGACCTCGCCCACGTCCGACTGCTCGCCGAGCAGCGCGGCGTACCGATCGAGGTGGTCGACGAACTCCCGTACAACTGCGTGGGACTGATCCACCCCCAGTACACGAAGGGTGCGACAGGCGCCGACGGCAAGGCGGTGGTGTCCCAGTGAGCACGTCCGTGAGCGCCAAGACCCTGGTCGCGAGCGACCTCGACCGCACCCTCATCTACTCGACCGCGGCCCTCGCCCTCGGCATGCCGGACGCCCAGGCGCCCCGGTTGCTCTGCGTCGAGGTCCACGAGTCCAAGCCGCTCTCCTACATGACCGAGGACGCGGCCGCCCTCCTCGCGCGGCTGACCGCCGAGACCGTCTTCGTCCCCACCACCACGCGGACGCGCAAGCAGTACCAGCGCATCCAGCTCCCGGGCACCGCGCCGGCGTACGCGATCTGCGCCAACGGCGGGCACATCCTCGTCGACGGCGTCTCCGACCCCGACTGGCACGCGTCCGTCCTGCGCAGGCTCGACGACGAATGCGCGCCGCTCTCCGAGATCCGCGCCTACCTCACCGCCACCACGGACCTGTCCTGGGTGCGCAAGCACCGGGTGGCCGAGGACCTCTTCGCCTACCTCGTCGTCGAGCGGGAGCGACTCCCCGAGGACTGGCTGGACCGCTTCGGCGGCTGGGCCGGCGACCGCGGCTGGACCGTCTCGCTCCAGGGCCGCAAGGTGTACGCCGTGCCGAAGCCGCTCACCAAGAGCGCGGCCGTCCGCGAGGTCGCCCGCCGCACCGGCGCCACGCTCACCCTGGCCGCCGGGGACTCCCTCCTCGACGCCGACCTGCTGCTCGCCGCCGACCGCGCCTGGCGCCCGGGCCACGGCGAACTCGCCGACAGCGACTGGACGGCACCCCACCTCGACGTCCTCGCGGAGCGCGGGGTGGCGGCGGGGGAGGAGATCCTCCGCCGCTTCCGGGCGGCCGCAACGGGCTGACGGGGACGCGGCCGGCCGGCTGACCAGCGGGCACGACCGCCCGACAGGAGGTCACGACCGGCCGGAGCGAAGAGTACGGCCGACAGCTCGGAAGGAAGGATCAGCCGCAGCAGCCCCCGCCGCAGCAACCGCCGCCGCCTCCGCCCCCGCTCGGGGCGGGTGCGGCACCGGCGGAACCGCCGACGGCCACGGCCGACAACAGCTTCACGGTGTCGTCGTGCCCGGCGGGGCAGGCGGCCGGAGCGGAGGACTCGGCCATGGGACGGCTGAGCTCGAAGGTGTCGTCGCAGGTGCGGCAGCGGTATTCGTAACGAGGCATGGGAACAGGCTAACGGCGGGAGGCGTACGCCATCAGTGCCCGGCGCCCCGCTCCTCCCGGATCTGTCCGACGACCCGCGCGGCGGCGGCGCGGACGGCCTCCAGCTCGGTCAGGAAGTGCCAGTAGTCCGGGTGGCGGCCCTCCAGACCGTCCACGGCCCGGTCGAGCCGGGCGACGGCGTCGTCGAGGGGCCGGGCGTGGCGGGGGTCGGGCGTGTTCCGCCCGGCCATCGCGAGCCGCTGGGCGTCCCGTACCGCGAACCGCGCCCGGTCGACCTCGGCCTTCGGGTCCTTCGCGACGGCGTCCAGGCGGCGCAGCCGGTCCCCGGCGGCCGAGACGGCCTCGTCGGTCGAGTCGAGCAGGGCGCGGGCCGTGGAGAGCAGCGAGGTCGCGTCGGGCCAGCGCTGCTCGGTCCGCGCCTTTCCGGCCTCGGCGAGCCGCTCCTCGGCCTGCCGGAGGGTCACGACGGCCTGCTCCGGCACGTGCTGGAGGTCCTGCCAGCAGGCGGCCGAGTACCGCCGGCGCAGCTCGGAGAGGACGGGCTCGACACCTCCCGCGCGGGTGGTGAGCGCCTCGGTGCGGGTACGCAGGGACACGAGCCGCTTGTCGATCTCGGCGGCCCGCTCGGGCAGCCGCGCGGCCTCGGTCCGTACGGCCTCGGCGTCCCGCAGCACCCGGTCGGCGCGCTGGAGCGTCTCGGCGACGCCGTGACGGCCCGCGCCCTCGTTGAGACGGGTCAGCTCGGGCCCGAGCGCGGCGAGTCGCGCGGCCAGGTCGTCGGCGCGCAGCCCGCTCTCCCGGGCGCCGTCCAGGGCGCCGCTCGCGCTCCGCAGCGCCTGCCGGGCCCGCTCGACGGCGGGCGCGAGCCGGGCGAGCTGGGTCTCGGCACGCCCGAGGAGCGGAGCGAGCCCCTCCTCGAACCGGTCCAACTCGCCCTTGACGCGGTCGAGCTCCTCCTTGGCCCGGGTCAGATCGGCGCGGGCGCGCGAGGCGGTGGCGGCGTCCAACTCGTCCCGGTCGAGATCATGCGCGTCGACGGCGCCGATGTAGCCGTGACTGACCTCGTCGATCCGCCGCCCGAGCGCCTCGAACCCCTCGACGGCGCGACGCGCCTCCGGCGAGCCGTCCACGGCGGTGATCGTCTCGATGGAGATGCGCAGCCCGCGCTGGGCGGTGTCGAGCTCGTAGAAGGCGGCCGCGGCGGCGTCCTTGGCGGCCTGCGCCTCGGCCCGCTGCCCCTCGCCGCGCCCGCCGAACCAGCGGCGGGTCCCGCCGCCCGCGAAGGCCTGCGGCAGCAGCGCGCCCACGAGCAGGGGCAGCGCGAGCGCCAACCGGAACGCGGAGGGACCCCTGGGCGCCGATGTGCCCCCGGGGGGTGTCTTGTCGCTCGCCGCCACGTACTGCTCCCCGTGCTGTGTCCGCCGTGCCCGGTCCGGTTCATTCTCCCACCCGGTAAGGACGAACACACGGCCCGGTCAGTTCACCGTACGGACGGTGACGTCCCCGTTGTCGCTGCGCAGGCTCACGACGTGCCCGCTGCCGTCGCGGCGGGGCACGTCGAGCCGGACGTCGCCGTTGTCACTGGAGCCGGAGGCCGCGTACTCGGCCCTGGGCACCGTCACGGTCACGTCGCCGTTGCCGGTGACGACGTCGACCTTGCGGGGGACGGAGCCGAGGGCGATGCGCACGTCCCCGTTGTCGGACCGTGCGGAGACCTCGGGCGAGGTGACGGAGTCCTCGACGCTCACGTCCCCGTTGCTCCCGCCGAGATCGAGCACCCCACTGGCCTTCCGCACCCGCACGTCCCCGTTGTCGGACCGCACCTTCAGGGGCGTGGTGAACCCCTCGGCGGTCACGCCCCCGTTGTCGTCCTCGACGGTGACGGCGACGCCCCGGGGCACCCGGATCCGGTGCACGGCACCGCAGCCGGCCGCGACGGCGTCGCACTCCACCCGCAGCGTGAGCCGCCCGTCCACCAGCTTCCAGTCGGCTTCGGGCCCGGTCCCCATGAACACCCACCCGTCGACCTGCCGCTCCACCCGCACGTCGTCGACGTCGGCGGGCGTGATCACCAGCTCGGAGTTGTCCGAGTCGACGGTGAGCGCGTCCCCGTCGAACGCGAACGTCTTCCGCTCCACCGGCGCCCCCGCGACGTCGGCGCCGCACCCCGCCAGCACGAGCACGGCGACACCGGAAGCGAGCAGCGCACGGGAAGTGCGGCGTACGACCATGACGATCAATCCCCCAGAAACGACGTCCACGACCCCCCGACCGTAGGACCCCACCACCCCCCACCACGATCCGGCGACCCACCGCCCGGGGGGTGGGGCTATCCCCCCGCCCCCGTCCGTTTGCGACACCCGCCCACCGGCCATGTAGGCTGTTGCCTCTTCCACGGGTGCGTAGCTCAGGGGTAGAGCGCTGCTCTTACAAAGCAGATGTCGGCGGTTCGAAACCGTCCGCGCCCACCAGTAGGTAACACGACAAAGGCCCAGGTCACCGGTACTGAACCGGGAGCCTGGGCCTTGTCCGTTCCCTGGCCGGGAAGGCGGGGGAGGGGCGCCGTGCCAGTTACGTGCCAGATGCGTCGCCGGACTCGCCCGGCCGGACCTTCTTGATCTGCTCATCCACATGGGCGGCGATGGCGTGGTCACGCCCGTTCACCAGGTGCTGGTAGATCAGCGCGGCCCGCACCGACGAGTGCCCCATCCGCTGCATCAGCTCACGCGTCGTGGCACCGCCGGTCGCGGCGAGGGTGTTCCCGGTGTGGCGCAGATCGTGGAAGTGGACGTCGCGGAGGCCGGTGTCCTTCAGGGCCCGCAGCCACAGCCGGCGGAAGTTGTTCCGGCGCAGCTGCCCGCCGCGGGCTCCGGTGAAGACCAGCCCAGTCCGCCCCGGCTCGGCGTAGACGGCGAGATGAGTAGCCAGGCTCTCCGCCAGCGAGGCAGGGAAGGCGACGGTACGCACACCGGCCGCGCTCTTGGGTGTCTTGACCAGGATCCCGTCGGTGCGGGTCTCTGCCAGAGAACGCCGTACGGCGACGGTTCGCCGGTCAAGGTCGACGTCATGGCGCTGAAGCGCGGCAAGCTCTCCGAAGCGGAGGCCGGTGAAGGCCGCCAGCAGGATGAACACCCGGAAGCGCGCCGGCACGGCGTCGGCGAGCTGGAAGACCTCGGCGACGTCGAGGAACGGCCGCTCAGCCGTCTTGGACGCTCCGGCGCCCTTGATACGGCAGGGGTTGCGCTGGATCAGCTCGTCGTCGACCGCGGTGTTCATGATGGCGCGGAGGATCTGATACGCCTTGGCGACCGTCGGCTCACCGACCCCCGACTCCAGGAGGCCGGCACGCCAGCGACGGATCTGCGGTGTCGTGATCTCGCTAAGGACCACGTCCGCGAAGGTCGGCAGGATGTGGAGGCGTAGTGCGCTGCCGTTGCGTTCGCGGGTGGTTGCCGCATAGTCGCGTTCCTTGAACCAGGCATCGGCGTACACCCCGAAGAGAACCTTGTCGTCCGGGTTCTTCCACTTGCCGTCGATGATCTCCGCTTCCTTGCGGACGAGCCACCGATCGGCATCGGTCTGCGAGGCGAACGTCTCGGGCGCGGATCGCGTCAGCCCGTCCGGTCCCTGATAGCGAGCCTGGAATCGCCCGGAGGGCAGCTTGCGCACCGCACCGAAGCGGCGACGCTTTCCCTTGCTGTTCGCCATCAGGCCACCGCCGCGAATCGGCGACGAGTGGTGATCGGCTGGACGGTGTGGGCGAGGACGAATTCCTCCAGGGCCCGCTCAGGAATGCGGACATGCCGCCCCACTTTGACGAAGACGATCCGGCGCTCGGCGATGAGTCGGCGCGGGAACCTCTCGGTGGTGCCGAGGAGTTCGGCGGCCTGGCCCACGGTCAGCAGTCGGTCGGTCATGCGGTTACTCCTTCCAGGGCGAGTTGGTCGCGTAGGGCTTCGCGGGCGGTCTCGCGGTTGAGCTGGATGTCCCGGGCGATGGAGGCGGCGAGGGCGGCCTCACCGGGGGAGTGGCCCTGGCCGACGTAGGACCAGGAGGTGAGGACGAGGACGGTGTCCGGCTCGACGTCGTCGAGGCCGCGGGCGGTGCGCTCCTGGGCGGCGCGGTAGTCGGCGCGGGTCTGGCGGAGTTCGCCCAGGGTGGTGGAGTACTGGCGGGACTTGGTGGAGAAGTGGCCCCGGAAGCCGAGCATGTGGGCCCAGGCGAGGAGGCGGCGGTCGGGGTAGAGCGGGTCGAGGTCGAAGCAGGCTTCGACGAGGCGGCGGGTGTGGTCGGGGACGCCGAGGAGGACCAGGGCCTCACGGTTGCCGATGCGCCGGTCGAGGCTGCCGGTGGTCTCCGCGGCTTTGGTGGCGTATTTGGCGATGTAGGAGGCGACGGCCTGTTCGGTGATGTCGGAGCCGTCGCCGAAGGCTTTGACGGGGCGGATGTCGAGCTGGGTGCCCCAGCGGAGGCGACGTAACGGCTGATCGCCAGCGCCGGGGACAGTCACGATCGTGTACGCGTGGGTGGCGGCGGCGCGGATGGCATCCGTGAGGCGCTCGGTGGTCGCCCACGACGGCGGCGGGGAGTCGGGACCGTCCGGGCCGTCGATGCGGACGACGGCGTGGAAGTGGACGGCGCCGCGCTTCTGGAACTCGGCGACCTTCCCGTACGAGATCCGGGCGACCTCCTTCAGTTCCCTCTGCGAGAGGCCGGCCGTGGCGGCGATCTCCCGGCGGAGTCGATTCGTGAACCTCTGCCAGAGCTGCCCGGCGTGGTTGTTGAAGAGGACGGCAGCGGCGTAGTCGTACGACTCGGGGTCGAGCGGCGTGCCGAGGGCGGTGTCGTCCTCGGCGTGGCGGACGCCGCAGCGACAGGGCTGGGTGCCGGGGCGGTTGTGGACCGGTCCGAAGGAAGGGGCGGTGAGGGTGAGGAAGACGCGGGGGTGTTCGCGGACGGTGGCGGGGATGTCCCGGGCGCTGTCTCCGGCGAGGCCGGCGCGGATGAGGTGGTACGTGTCGCCCGCGTACGTCCACGCGCAGGCGGGGCAGCGGGAGGCCCGGCGGTTGCCGCACGCGATCCGGAGCCGGGCGCCCGGTTCGGTGTCGGTGGAGTACCGGTGGAGGGTCTCCCCGGTGCTCTTGTCGCGAGTGAGGGTCCAGCCCTGGAGGTGGATGGGGTGGGAGCAGCCGCCGGTGCGGTGGATCTGTTCCTTCCAGCGGTCGAAGCCGGGGGACCCGGCCACCCGGAGCATGTCGCCCAGGGTGGCGGTGTCGAACCCCGTCGACGAGGCGGCTGGGACGGTCATCATGGAGTGCTTCCTTCTGGTTCTGCGAGCTGGCTAGGGGCGGGGCTTCCGGGCGGCGGAGACTTGGCGGTTGAGCCGCCCGGAGGCCCGACTAGCGGCGCCGGTGCTGGCCGTTGAGGAGCGAGCGCAGGACGACGGCGCACACGGCGACCGAGACGGCGCTGATGGCGACGGCGAGGAGCATGGAGACCAGAACCGTGCCGACGACGAGGACGGCTCCGACGCCGCCGACGACGACCACGGCCAGGCCGGCGGGGGTGAGGTGGACGGCGGAGGACCGCGCCGGGACCGGCGCGTGATGGTGGTTGCAGACCACCGGGGCAGCCGTCTGGTGGGGCGCGATGTCGGCGGTGACGGTCGGCTGGACGAGCGGGGTGACGATGCCGTTCGGAAGCGGGTTGACCGGGATGCGTGGCTGAAACATGACGGTTCTCCCTACTTGTTGATCGTGTTGTCGATGAGCGGGGCGAGGATGCTGTCGGCGAGGAGGTAGCCGCCGAGGAGGATCACGGCGACGAGCCACCAGGGCGGGCGGATGAGCTTGATGCCGAGGCCGCCGACGACGATCAGGGCGAGCCAGAGCGGAACGTCCATGACGCAGATCTCCTTGGAGTCAGCGGGGCTTGCAGCGGTGCGTGCGGGCGGCGAGCTGGGCGGCCGAGGAGCTGGAGTACTCGGCGGACCAGCCGCAGCCGTCGGCCGTGCACACCGCGGCGTACCTGATGCGGCCGTGACGGTCGCGGTGGGTGCCGATCTGCACCGGGCCGATCCGCATCACGGAGTGGAAGTGATCGCGAGGGGCCATGAGGGTCTCCCATCAGGCGAGCTGGGCGGCGATGGCGTCGGCCATCAGGGGCGGGACGCCGAGGCGGGCGCGGAGAGTGTCGGCGTCGATCGGGTAGCCGGTGCGGGTGCGGTAGTCGTCGGCGACCTTCCGGGCATGAGCGACGAGTGCCGGCGGTACGGCCACGGGGGCGGGTTCGGGTTCCTGGACCTGTTCCGGTTCCGACTCCGGAGAGGGGAGGACCGGGGCGGCGGCGACCTCGGGCTCCGGCTCGACCACGTCATCCCGCTCGATGACCGCTTCCACGGCCGAGGGTTGCTCGGTGTCCGTGTCGGGTTCTGCAGGCTTGGCGACCGCTGGATGTCCAGGGGAGTGGACAAGAAGAGTCCCGCCGAGGAATGCGAGGGCGGGCCAGCCCGCGACGAGGATGCGCAGCCAGGAGGGAACGTGGCCGAGGTCGAGGAGCCCGGCGGTGGCGACGTTCGCACCGAGCGACGCGGCCAGGGCGACCATGAACCACGTCCAGGCCGAGCGGGCAGGTTCACCGGCGGCCCGCGAGGTTCGCAGCCGGTGCCAGGCGGCGACGAGCAGGAGATCCACGGAGACCGGGTAGGCCCAAGCCTTCCAACCGGACTGTCCGGCAGCCGCAGCCAGGTCGTGGAGATGAGCGAAGGACAAGGCGCCGGCGATCACGGCTTGTACGAGGACGGCGTCCGGTCGGCGGATGGGACGCATCGGAGGAGCCTCCTTCCGGTTTCGGGCATGGGCGAGGTAGGGACCTGGAGTGAAACGGTCACGCCGCCGTCGAGCGAGGGGATTCAGGCGATCGCAGGAGCCGTGACGGCCGAGGGCGCCGCGGCTTTGCCCAGGGGCGGCAGGACGGGCCGGAAGGCATCCAGCGCGGGGATCTCGGGCGTGCGGTGGGCGTGGGAGTTCGCGATGTTCACGGCCCGCCGGAGCGTGAGGTGGGGAGTACGAATGCGAACCCACCCACCGGAGGAGTCACCGGCGACAGCAGTGCCGGGCCGGTCGGTGCGAATCTGGACCGTGGCCAGTACGGCATCCGGGGCGATGTCGCCGAAGGCCATGTTGGCGGAGGTCTCGTCGTTGACGCGGTGAGCGGTCCGGCCTGTGAGCTGGGCGCGAAGCATGGTGATGCCCTTGCCGAGCTCGGAGCCGAAGCGCTGCCCGCAGATCTCCAGGTAGATGCCGGCGGCACGACCGAGCTGGGCGAGCCGTACGAGGGAGGTGATGATCCGATCCCGCCGCTTCTCCTCCTCCTTCGTGGCGAAGAGGGCGAGTTCGGCGACCTCATCGACCAGGAGCACGATCGGCGTCGGTCGCAGGTGATCGGGCAGGTCCCAGATGTCGGCGGTGATCTCCGCATCCGGCAGGTCTGCACTCAATCTCTGCTCGTGTCGGATCAGTTGGTAGACCTCCTCCATGTGCTCGACGAGCGCGTCGAGGAGGTCGGCAGCTGCATCAGGATTGTCGGCCAAGGCGGTGAACCGTCGCGCGAGCGGGGCGAGTTCGACACCCTGCTTGCAGTCGATCCCGACGAGGGCGATATCCAGCGCGGCGAGCGCGGCGACGAGGTTGCGCTGATAGACGGACTTCCCGGACTGGGTGGCACCGACGTTCAGCGCGTGCGGGGTCTGGCGGTAGTCGCGGTAGTAGACCTCCCCGTCCTCCCGCATGGCGACCGGAACCCGCATTACCCCACCGCGAGCAGCCGCGGGCATCTGGACCCGCTTAAGGACGTCGTACCCGGTCATCCGCAGCTCGACGACACCCGAGCGGACCTCCCGGGCGGTGACGTTCTGCATGACGAACGAGTGCCGGAGCCGGTCCGAGGCAGCGGAGAAGTCGAACGCGTCCTGACCGGGCCGCAGCTTCACCCGCAGCACCAGTCCGGTACGTGTCGGCCGCAGCCGCAGGATCCGGGGCGCCCGTGACTCGGGGATAGGTCGGCCGGTCATCCGGGCCAGTGCCAGGCGCCAGCGCGAGGGCGGGACGGTCAGCCCACACGCGTCCATGACCGACGCATACCGGGCGAGGATCCGCACCACGGCGAAAACGACGCCGAAGCTCACCCAGTACCAGGCCGGACGCTGCCACCGCAGCAGCAGAGCGACCGTGGCGACCAGCGCGAGGGAGACCGTTAAGGCGGTCATGGGTCAGCCGACCTTCGCGGCGGCGAGCGAGGTGACGGCGACGGCGCGGAAGCTGATGCCGTGGCGCTTCTGGCCGTTGAACTCGTTCTCCCACGGCCGGGCGACGACGCCGGTCAGGGCGACCGGGGTGCCCATGGACAGCTCCTCGGAGATGCCGGTCTTGGGCACGGTCAGGTTGAGGATCTCGGCGTTGCCGTCCATGACGAACATGACGTCGACCGTCATCAGCGGGGCACCGGTGTCCCGGTCGGTGGCGATCTCACCGGTCTGCCGGTTCGCGATCTTCGGGGCCGGGGGCTGGGCCACCATCACCATCGCGGCGGAGGTGTCGACGGGGATCTGACGCACAGTGGATCACTCCTCTATAGAGGTTGGACTCCTTCACTCCTGTATAGGAGTGACATGAAGAAGAGTGCACCACTCCTGTACATGAGTCAACCCGCCACGGAAAGAAACCGCAGCGGGTTGAGGGGAGTTGAGCGAGCGTCAGTCGGCTGCGGGGATCCGGTACTGGAAGACGAACTGGTCGGCGGCCATGAGGGTGTCGCAGACCTCCACGACGCGGCCCTTCGTGGTCACTGCGTCCCGCACCAGCTGAATCACGGGGGCGCCAGGACTCAGAGCCAACCCGGACGCCTCCGCCTTCGCGGCCGGCCGAGCCTGAAGGGTCTCCACGAACTCGGCGAAGGTGTGGCCGTGGTCTTCGAGCCGGGCGTAGATGCCACCGGGGCCGGGGTTCTCGGCGAACAGTTCGGGGATGTCCTTCACCACGTCCCACGGCAGGTATGACGAGGCGGTCTCGACGGGCGTCCCGTTCCGGAAGTACAGCCGCCGCCGCGCGAGCACCTGAGTCCCCGCGTCGACGCCAAGCCGTTCGGCGATGTCCGCAGGCGCTTCCATGGGCCCGATGTAGAGGACGCTCACCTTGGCCGTGGCGCCGGACTGCTCGGACTCGGCGAGATAGGCAGCCTTACCGCCTCGCCGATGAGAAGCGCGGAACCGATCCGAAGACCGAAGCCGTACGGGAGGCCGGTCCTTCACGATCGACCCCTTGCCGTGCCGGGTCTCGACGAGCCCGCTGGCCCGAACCTCGACCATGGCCTTACGGATCGTCCCGCCCGCAACCCCGTACCGCTCGACGAGCTCCGACTCACTCGGAACCATGTCGCCGGCCTTGAGGACGCCGGACCGGATCTGCTGGACGATCTCGTCCGCGATCTGCACGTACCGAGGTACGGCTCTGCCAGCTCCTGCTGGAGTTCCCACAGTCCTACCCACTCTCATATGCTCCTGTACATGAGTAGTGGGAGCGCGGGAACAAAGTCAACGCCGCTGCATTCCGTGTCCGTGGCCGGAGCGGTAGTGCGCGAAGACGGCCGCCTCCTGGCCATCCGCCGAGCGGACAACGGCACGTGGGAACTTCCGGGCGGAGTCCTCGAACTCACCGAGGCCCCGGAGGCGGGCGTCGCCCGCGAGGTCCTGGAGG
The DNA here is from genome assembly GCF_055582805.1 of Streptomyces sp. NPDC107498. Taxonomy (NCBI): domain Bacteria; kingdom Bacillati; phylum Actinomycetota; class Actinomycetes; order Kitasatosporales; family Streptomycetaceae; genus Streptomyces; species Streptomyces sp. NPDC107498. The sequence goes on from NZ_JBVJPE010000013.1 coordinate 100,275, forward strand.
AGACGGGCATCCACGTCGAGGTGGACGAGCTGACGGGCGTCTACAAGAACACCACCCGCGGCATCGTCGCCCTGGTCTTCCGCTGCAAGCCCTCCGGCGGTACCGAGCGAACCTCCGAGGAGTCCATTGCGGTCGACTGGCTCACGCCGGCCGAGGTCGAGGAGCGCATGGCCGAGGTCTACGCGATCCGACTCCTTGACGCGCTGGATGGGCGCGGCCCCCATGTACGGAGCCATGACGGCCGCCAACTGATCGGATGACTCACGAGGAAGCGATTCTCCTCATCCAGCGCCTCATGAACGCAGAGGCCTCCGAGGGCGAGTCCTCCGAGATCCTAGAAGCCCTCGAACGGGGCCTGGCCTGCCCGCATATCAGCGACTACATCTTCTGGGACCCGGACCCCGAGCTGACTCCTGAGAAGGTGATCGACAGGGCCATGGCCTACAAGTCGATCGCCCTCTGAGGCCAGCGCGGTAAGACTTTCTCTACTTCATCAAGGCCCGCGCACGGCGCGGGAGCGCGCCGCCTTTATGGCGGGGCCGCCGCCACTGTCTTCGCCAGCGGCGGCCCCGCCCGGCGGCGCGCCACGTGCAGCGGGTAGGCGAGAACCCATCACGTACCAGGACGGACAGCTCGGCGAGCTACGCGAAGCGTGATGCCATAGGGCAGCCGCGGGTTCAAGATGATGCCTCCGGCGGGGGCGCTCCGACTCCGGGATGGGAGGGGACCGTACGCGGGTGCCGGCCGGTGGGCTGTGTCGGTGGGGACTCCCATCCCGTCTGCCGTCGACCCAGGCAGAGCCGAGCAGACACGGCACCGGGCGTCCAGGTCGTTCGTACAGTGGCGCGCTCCACCTGGACGCCCGGCACCGCGCCTGCTCCACGGTGTGTGGGTCGACGGCAGACGGGATGGGAGTTAGGGGTGAGTGCTGCGTTCGATAGGACAGTGCGGCATTGATGACGGGAAGCCCAGCTGTGGGGTCCTCGCACAGTCAAAAGGTAAAGAAATGGTAAAAAATCTGGCGTTTGCCGCCTTGTGTGGATCCCCAGCGATACGCTCCGTCACCGGAGGTGCAGCGTAGCGACGGAGCGTATCGCTGGGGATCCACACAAGGCCCTCTAGAGAGCGATCGGCTTACGCCTTCTGTAATCAACGCAGGTCACGGGGGTTTTCACCGTCGACTCAGGGATCCAGGGCAAGAAAAAACCTGACCCACAAGGGGTCAGGTGAGTTATGAGAAGACCGTACCCCTGGGAGACCGCACGGTCAAGTCAGGTGGCGACTATCGGCCTACCAATCTACGGGCCTGGCGTAGCGATCAACGGGGTCTGACAGCTGGTGCTGCTGAAAGTCGGCCGCGGTCAGCTGCCTCCACCAGTGCTGACCAACACCAACCTGAGGGTTCCCCTTCAGGTCGCCGGCCAGCCGCCCGCTAGACGGATTGACGAGCCCAACCGGCACTCGCTTCCTTGCCTCGCTCAGAGGGAAGCTGAGATCGCTGTCGTTGGAGATCACGATGGCAGCGTCTATGGCTCCCCCGACAACATCGAGCAGTAGGTGCGATGCGACGTTCACGTCGCTGCCCTTCTCCTCGCTGTGCGCAAAGGAGGCCATGAAGACACCAGCCTGGCAAGGTTGGCCACCGTCCTGAACCATGATCGGCCAGGTAGGGGCGACGAGCTGCGGTCGCCCCTTACGATCCCGCGTTGCCAGCGGCGCGTACTTGACCCTGTACACGTACTTTCCGTACTCGATGTGATCGACACTGTTGGCCGCTACGAGTGCCTTCAAGTAGATGTCTTGGTCCCGCTGAGCAGAAGGATTCGTGGCTGCATCGATCCGCGCCGTGCAGTAGACCACTCTCTCCACAGACGCGCCGGGCCAGATCGTGCTCGCGTTCAGCAGGGATTCAGACAAACCGCGGATGTCAAGCCATCGCCAGCCACCCGCACCACGCCCGCAAAGGCTACGACCGCCGTAGTAGACGTTGTATGCGTCTACGTAAACCCCAACTCGCATCTATGGAACCTAGCATCAGCCGCCCACTCCGCATGCCAATAGTTGCGGCATGGCAATGTTGTACCGCGATCTCTGAGGCCGATCCCGTCCGGTCGCACCCTTTAAGGGCCCGAACGCGGCCTGGAGGGCCAGAGGAGGTGGTCTCACCTCCCGTGCGCCCTGATGCCTCCATGGGCGCCCGCATGCGCCTTCCGCAGAGCTAGGAGCACTCGACACACTCGGCTGGTCTGTCCGCTTGATGACACCAGGGGGAGTAGTGGCTCGAACGCAGTCCAAGTGTGGAGCGCTCACGCAAAAGGGGACCCGGTGTCAACGTCTCGCCATGATCGGAGCGTCCAGGTGCGACCGTCACCGCGGTGAGTGGTCCTTTTATGAGGTTCAGAAGCGCAAGGCAAAAAAGAAGCGGAAGTAGCCGGCCGCCGGGCCGTGTGCTGGGCCGTGGGAGGGCGACCAACAGTGGGAGGTCGGCTATGAGGATAATTCAGGAACGCGCAGGTCAGGGGCCTGCCATCTACTGGTTCGCTCGTGGGGCCGACGGTCAGGCAAAACGGGGTGTTTCTCACCGCGGCGGTAGGTGAAGTGGCTCGTGGTGGTGCCAGATGAGGTAGCGGTCCTCGCGGCGGAGTTCGGCGGAGCCCCACTCGATGCGCATGACGCCCTGAGTCATGGAGCAGGCGTAGGCGACGAGCACGAGCTTGACGTCCTCTGACAACAGCGCGAGGTCGGGGTGGGGCTCTTGCTCGTCCAGCTCGTGGAGGCCCAGGTCGAAGGCTTGCTGCATGGGCTCGGGGCCGTGCCGGCGTATCAGGTCGGCTCGGAAGCCCGTGGCGCGTCGCAGTCGTGCTGCCGTGACGGGGACGTCTTTCTTCGCGTAGCGGAGCGGATAGATCACATGGTCGCCAAGGATCATGAGCGTTCGTCCCTGTAAGCGCACAGTCGTGGCCGCGGGGAGTGAGGCGAGGCCCACTTCCAGTTCCTCGTACTGCGCGGCGTACAGGCCGTGTCCGTATGCCTCCAGGGTCTGGGTCTGTACTCCCTCGTGGCCGTTACGGGCACGGGTATGGGCTCGAACCAAGCTGGCGGGGATCATGTCGGTCAAGGGTCCTGCGGCGTCGCCGAAGGTCTTCTCGGCCCACCCTGTCACGGTTGCCATGGCCTACCGCCCTTCCCCCTTGTGGCACCTGAGCGCCGAGCAGCATTCAACGAAACCGTGCAGGCTGGGTGCGAGCTGCGCAAGAGGGCATACGGCGCATGACGAGGCGCACGGTGTCCGGTATCGGTTGCGTTGGGCGGCAGGTGGCCGTCAGTGGTGGGCCGTACGCTGCCGCCATGCACAGAGGAGCGATCACACAGGGATCCGTGCTCAAGGCCATTGCGGAGTACGACGAGTTGGGTCGGGATGCGTTCCTGGCGAAGTACAGCTTTGGCGAGGCTCGCTCGTATGTTGTGGTGCACGACGGGCGGGAGTACGACTCCAAAGCCATAGCGGGCGTGGCGCATCAATGGGATCAGGGGCGAGCCCTCAGACCTGAGGAGTTCAGCGGAGGCAAGGAGCACGCCGTGGCGTGGCTGAAGCGGGCAGGCTTCCAGGTCAAGGCCGTCAAGAATCCTGACTGGGCCCGGGACGAGATCATCCTTGCCTGTCAGCTCGTGAGGGAAAACGGCTGGAAGGGGCTGGACGCTCAGGACGCCAGGGTGGTCGAGCTGTCCGGCCTGCTCCAGCTGCTTCCCATCCACGCCGAGGCGGAGCGCAACGAGAAGTTCCGCAATCCGAACGGAGTGGCACGCAAGACGTTCGACATTGCCACGCGTCACCCGGAGTACCAGGGCAAGCCCACCAACGGCGGCGCCCTCGACGTTGAGGTGCTAATGGAGTTCCTTGCTCGGCCCGACGAGATGACCGAGGTCGGTCGACTCATTCGGCAGGGCATCGCGGCCGGCGAGCTGCAGAGCCTTGCGCCGACCGAGGAGGAGGAGTTCGACGACTACAGCGCTCCTGAGGGACGGCTCCTCATGCGCCGACACCAGGCCCGTGAGCGGAACAAGAGCCTACGGAAGAAGAAGATCGCTTCTGTGACTCAGCGCGGTGGGCGGCTGGCGTGTGAGGCGTGCGGGTTCGACTTCGAAGAGGTCTACGGCGACCGCGGTGCTGGGTACATCGAGTGCCATCACGTCGTGCCGTTGCACGAAGCGGGCGAGGGGCGGACCAAGCTCAGCGATCTCGCCCTCATATGTGCCAACTGCCACCGCATGATCCATCGGCGTGCACCATGGCCGACCCCTGAGGAGCTGCGAGCCTCCATCGAGCGAAAGCATGCAGCCGACAGGCTTGCCGCGGAAGCCATCGCACGGCCACGCAGGGCGGCTGACGAGCAGATGCCGAACCCGTGATCTGACATCCACTGCTGACATCAACGGCGGCGTACAGAGGCAGTCCCGGAGGACCGTGGATGACAGCCATCGCCAGGGCCGCCGAGGTGCGAGCCGCCGTTGGGCGAACTTACAAGGCAGATGTCGGCGACCAGGGGCCATGCCAGATCCGTGCCAGATCGAACAGTCAACCACGGTCAATTGGGGTCCGCGGCGGTGCAGGCAACCGTGGGGCGTGCAGGGTCGCCGTACGCGCGTTGACCAGCCAAGACCGTTGTGTGAGCGGCACCAGGCTTACAAAGCAGATGTCGGCGGTTCGAAACCGTCCGCGCCCACCAGTGACGAAGGCCCCCAGTCGATCTTGGCTGGGGGCCTTTGACGTCCATATCTGAGGCCAAAGGGCGTGATCAGGGAAAATGGTGGAGTAAGTCTTCGATACGGGGGGGAGTGGCTCCGGGAGAGAGAAGGAGCGGCGGAGGGGTTCGGGGCGGGCGGGTTCGTGGTGCTGATGGGCGAGTGCGCTTGAAGGCGGGGACGGCTTCTGGGCGCCGGTTCGTGTGGTCCACGGCTTCGTGCTCGATGACGGATGCCGTGCGCGCCTTCTGACGTGCGGCAGCCGTCTGGTTCCAGTCAGCAGGTCTCGCCTTGGGTGGCATGGGTGGTCGCGTCCCTGCCGCAGAGCGCTCGGTGGTAGCGAAGGTGCGCTTCGTCGAGTGGGTGGGCGGGGTGCTTGCGGAGCGGGCCTATGGGGCTGTTGTTCGCGGTCGAGCGAACGGTTCCTTCGGTGTCGATGTAGATCGCCAGGGTGTCGAACTGAACGTGGTGATTCGGGCACAGGACGAGCAGGTTGGCCTGTTCGTCGGGGCCGTTGTGGGGGCGGCCGAGGCCACGGATGTGGGCGGCCTCGCTGTAGGTGCCGAAGCGAGTCGACAGCTGGAGGGCGCACACCTGACAGCGGTCGCCGTGCAGCTTCTTCACCTTGGCTGTCAGGGCGGTGTCGCGAATAACGCGGGAGGAGGTGACCGTGCGGCGTGCGGCAGGAACCGTTTCCCTCGCGTGATCCTCTGTGGAGTCCTCGATACCGCCGGCGCTTTCGTAGCCGGCCAGGCCCAGCCGCTCCAGCAGGGCGTGCTGATCTATGTCTGCCAGGTAGGTCTCCCGCAGGACAGCCACCGCCTGAGACCGGACGAAGGGGTCTCCCAGCAGCCGCGCGACCTGCTCGGTCACCCCTCCTTCGGGGTTGAGCCTGTCGAACGCTGCGGCGTGGGCCACGGCGTCCAGCTCGGGTGGGAGGCCATGGACATCCCACAGTCGGCTCGTCTGCAGGTGCACGAACGGGTACTCGGGGGTGACGGAGGATTCGGGAAGGCCGAACTCGGCCAACAGGCTGCCCACTTCCTCGCGGAACTCTCGCCAAGGTGCGAGGTGAGGCCTGCCCGTGGCCACTCGGGAGATGCTCCACAGCAGAGCCAACGGCTTGTGCCTGCTCTGCCGACCATTCCTCTTGTGGACCCGGAGGTTCCTCAATCTGTCCATGAGCACGTTCACCATGAGCTCGGCGGACGATTCGGTCGGTGTGCGGGAGGCCGAATCGGAGACGCCCGGTTCGCGTGGCGCGTGAAGCGGCGGGAGTTCCCGGCCACTCTCGGGCGACTGCCGGACCGTTTCCCTGCCGCTGGGAGGGCGAACAGCCCGACGCCGAACCTCGGGCATCGCAGCAGGCCCCTGCTCCACCCACTGACGCCAGGAACGGGGAGCGAGCTTGAGCGCGTCCGCGGTCGAGAGCTCAGGGTTGCCCCGAGCCTCGATCCAAGCCCAGTCGACCCGATCGTCCTCTGCGCTCAGATCCAGGACGGACAGTTCGTATCGATAGTTCGGGAAGGAGATTCCCTTCGCCCGCTGCTCGATCTGCTCGGCGTGCTCGATCACCGCCACGCCGCAGAACTCGACGTATCCCTTGGGCGTCTTGTTGCGCGAGACCGCGGCGAACACCAGCAGCGGTACGGCTAGCGCGCGTTGCTCCGCAGTGGGCCCCTGGTGTTCCTCCAGTGCCTCCAGCAGTACCGCATTGCCTTGTGTGGTGCCCACCGGCACCGTGTGGTCGACTCGATGGTCGCCGAAATAGAGGATTCGGCCGTTGTCCAGGTCGAACACATCGTGCCAGGGCGTTTCAGCCGTTCCGGCCTTCCACGGGCTGGAACGGATCAGGATGCACGGACGGCGCAGCCCGCCGGGCGCCTTGATCTTGGCAATCGGGTTGATGCCCTTGCTGAGCTGGATCTGAGCGAGCCTCTCCGAGGCTGTGACGTGGTGGATGTTTGGGTGACCGTCGATGAACGCCACCTCGGGATCTCTGTTTCGAGCAGACCGAAACACGTCCCCGACACGCAACAGGCTTCCCACCGGTCCTCCCCCTCATGGCACTGCCCCGCCTCCTCGATCTTGCCAGGTCCGCGAGGCCACTGGCCTTGCAGGTCAAGTGGTGGCTCGCCTCAGTTTCGTAGGTGTGGCCAACCGTCTCTGTTGGAGTAGCTCTCGAAGCAGTAGCGGGTCGTGCGGTGCCACTCCTTGCCGGTGGCCAGCTCGTACGCCTCGTCCGGTACGGATAGCAGCCATTCACCGTCGTACTCGGTGGAGGTGTACGGGGCGAACTTGTCGATGTCGAAGAAGACGCTCTCCCACACGGTTTGGCCTGCGGCTACGACGGCGCAGCGTGTGTACAGGAACACGTCGGACGATTGCGGGAACGGGTTGCCGTCTCGGTCCGTCAGGTCGACCACGGGGAGGGTGCCGAACTTCTCCTGGTCCAGGCGATAGAGGGCCTCGGCGTGACGTTCGGCGAAGCCGATGATGTCGGGGACGGGGCGGCGGCTCAGCTCCTCGGCAAGCCGCTGGCAGCTCTCTTGGGTTGCTTCGCCGTCCAGGGTGGCTATCAGCGCCCAGAAATCGGCCCATGTCATTCTCACAGGCGCAGGATGTCAGGGCGGTCTGACATCAACGAGAGCGCACAACCGAACTGGGTTGTCAGTGCTTCGGCATACCTTCTCGCCATGGCGAACAGACCCCCTGAGAAGTGGCGTGCCTGGATGGTGGAGGTGGCCCGCGATGTCGAGGCCGGGATCTTGGATCCCGAGTGTGCCGGCGCGGCGGAGATGTACCCCGAGTCCCTGCTGAGGGCGACGGATTCAGCGTTGGAGGCGTTCGAGGCGGAGGTGCGTGGGCTCCTGGAACCCTCCGACGATGAGGTCTTTGGAACGGTCGAGAGGGCTGTTCTCGCGCTCAATGCTGTCGACGGTGACGCGAGCCACGGTGGCGCCGGCTACTGCACTGAAGAGCGGGAGCAGCTGTGCGAGTACATCGATCTCACCTTGGGGGAGCATGGTGTGGACGTGGCTGCTCTGGCAGCGAGGAGGGGCATCGATCGTGCCGAGATCACGGACGCCTGGCGCGACTGGTGACCACCGTTTCCTGAGCTTCCGCGGGTGTCTGCGTATGAAGACCGAGCCCCTGTCTCCGGCGCCTTGCCCGTGCGGCGGCATCATGAGTTTCATGACTTCCGGAACCGGCTCAGCGCCGATCGAGAGCACTCACGTCACGGCCGCCGTTGAGGGCACGGGGCTCCACTTCTCCTGGGATGCCGATGCCCGGATCGAGGTGCGGAACCTCGGGGCCGAGGTCGTCATCGAGGCGAATGCCGCGGGGCTCCGGACGCTTGCCGGGCATCTTTTGGTGCTGGCAGGCGAAGGAGTTCCCGATGGAGCACATCTGCACCTCGAAGACAGCAACGGGCTGGAAGACGGGTCCGTCGGACTGGTCCTGGAGCGCATCGACGAGGAGTGACCGGCCCCTCGTAGCCCTCGCCGGAGCTGACATCCAAAACTGACATCAACGACGGCGGATGACGGCGGTCGCACGCGGTTTGCCGTGGCGGAGGTGACCAGCGATCCGCCCCTGGTGAGAGCGCTCCGCACGAGCTTACAAAGCAGATGGCGGCGGTTCGAAACCGTCCGCGCCCACCAAGGGAAAGGCCCCCAGCCGATCATGGCTGGGGGCCTTTGGGCAGTCGTGCAGTCGACCTGCGCTTGAGTGGCACAAGCTTGGGGACGGCTCCTGAGCAGCCGATCCATGTCGTCGTACCCGCCGCCCTGTGCGAGATCCGCTACAAGACCCCCATCAATCAGTGACGGGAGGCGTGTGAATGGCAATGGATCTTCAGTTCAGTTGGGAGCTGGGCGACGCCGGGGGTGCCACGTACCGGATCGTCGACGGCGCTTCGGAGCACCAGGCCCACGTCGGCTACTGCACGGACGCCCTGGCAGATCTGCTGCACGCCATGACGGGGCTCTTCCGGTGAACGCTTCTCGTTCGACCGCGAGCCCATGGAGACGAGGTAGCTGCTCCGGCGCCAAGGGGGCGGATGTGGCCATCACCGTCTTCGAGTTCCCGGACGGGGGGACGAGCTGGGGCTCGCCCGACGAGACGGGCGGCGCTCTTTCCTGGAGTTCGGTCCAGCCCCGCAGCGCGCTGTGCCACGCGGTGACGGAAGCGGCCGAGACCGTGCTGCGGGACCACGGTGAGGACGGGTACCAGGAGAAGTGGATGCTGCATCCGTTCCCCGTGGCCGCTCTGCAGGACCTGCGGCGCTTGCACCGGCGCGACGACGGCTGCCGGCACGAGCAGTGCCGGAGCGACCCTGAGGGCCGGTGACGAGGGCGGTGTGCGCGACGAGCGGCTGTCCGACCGGCGGCGGCCGTTCGCGGGACGGCGCCAGGCGGCATCCGTATCTGACATCAATGACGGTGGATGACAGCAGCTCTGCACGGCCCTTCGTGGTGGCCGCGAGCGGGGGGGGTATGCCCTGAGCGGTCTTGATCCGGGCGAACTCTTAGGGCAGACGCGGTGGTTCGGGGCCCCGTCCTTGCCCACCGGGGCGAAGGCCCCTCGTCGATCACGGGCGGGGGTCTTCGAGGCGGTGGGAGCGGGTGTGGTCGGATGAGGGGATGAGCACCTTGTACTTGTTTGCCGGCGCCGCCGATCCCGTTTTCGACATCGCCCGCGTCATCGAGGACGCGCAGGCCGACGGTTGGGACGTCTGCCTCGGGCTCACCCCCGCCGCGGCTCGCTGGCTCGCCGGGTCGCTCGACGGGCTCGCCGTGCTCACCGGGCATCCCGTGCGGTGGGACTACGGGCTTCCCGGCGAGCCGGACGTGTGGCCGGAGGCCTCGGCGGTCCTCGTCGCGCCGGCCACCTTCGACACCGTGAACCGGTGGGCGCTCGGGATCACGGACGAGTGGGTCGTCGGTGTGGTCGCGGAGGGGATCGGCAGGGGGATCCCGATGGTGGCCGTGCCGTGCCTGAGCGCGGCCCACGCCCGGCACCCGCAGTTCGAGCGGTCCCTGGAGACCCTCCGCGGCGCCGGGGTCTCGGTGCTGTACGGCGAGGACGGCTTCCCGCCCGACCCGTCGGCGCCCCTCCCGTGGCGGCCGGCCCTCGACGTCGTCCGCGAGCGGGTGGCCGTCGGCTGAGCCGGGCGGCCTCGCAGTTGACGTGGGCGCGTTCCGGCCGGTGTACTCCGGACATGTCTGACGTGGGGGACGCGCCCGAACCGGGGGCGCAGGGCGGCGAGATGACGCCGCAGCGGTACATCGAGACCAGGGTCGCGCAGTACCAGGAGTGGTACGACGCCAAGGCGACCCGGATGAAGGCGATGCACCTGCGGATGCGGACCCTGTCCGTCGTCGGCGGCGCGCTGGTGCCGGTGTTCGTGAACCTCGACCTGGCGTTCGCGCGGGTCACCGCCACGGCGCTGAGCGTGGTGGTCGTCGCCGCCATCTCGCTGGAGAGCGTGTACCGCTACCGGGAGCAGTGGAAGAACTACCGGTCGACGGAGCAGCTGCTCGGGCACGAGCGCGTCTACTTCGAGACCAGGGTCGGGCCGTACCGCGACCTGGCCCGGCGCGAGGCGTTCTCCGTCCTCGTCGCCCGCGTCGAGAAGGCCATCGCCAACGAGAACTCCGCCACCCTGAACGTCATGACCCTCGGCGGGCAGGTCGAAACCGACGTGCAGCGGCAGGGGGGTCCGGCCACCCGGCAGGAGGTGGTGGAGGCCGCGTAGCGCCCGCCGCGGGCCCCGGACGCCGGGACCCGCGGGGGTGTCAGCCGACCTGCGCGGTCAGCACCACTTGTAGTCGACCCGCGTCGAGTTGTACGAGCACGTGTCGACCGTCGTGCCGTTCGACCGGCGCAGCTTCGCCGTGTCCCGGTCGTTGTTCCAGACGTACGCGCCGCGGTTCTGGTACACGTTCGCGGACGTGTTCGTGCCGCGGCCCGTGCGGACCGTCACGATCTTGCCCTTGCCGAGCGTGTAGTTGCCGAACGTGTACTTGTGGTTGGCCGCGTCCGTCAGCGTCCAGCCCCGCAGGTTGACCGCCGCGCCGGTCGTGTTGCGTATCTGGACGTACTCGGCGTTGAGGCTGCTGGTGGACCGGTTGTCCGTGCCCGGGCTGTCGTAGTAGATCTTGTACAGGTGGACCGACCCGGCGGCCTGGGCCTGCGAAGGCAGCAGGAGGACGCCGGAGGCGGCGGCCGCGGTCACGGCCGCGAGCGTGCGTACACGAAGCATGAATGTCCCTCGGTTCTCTGCCGGACGCCCGCCGATGGGGCCCGACGAGCACACAGGATATGCATGATCTTCACTTCTTCCGCATGACTTCCGGTCAGTCCCGGTCATCCGTCCTAGACTCGTCGCATGGGCAGCGAACCGCTGCGGATCACCGTCCTCGGGTCCGCCACCCCCTTCCCCCGGCCGGGCAACGCCTGTTCCGGCCACCTCGTCGAGGGCGGAGGCGTCCGCCTCTGGGTGGACGCCGGGACCGGCACCCTCGCCGAGCTCCAGCGGTACGTGTCGCTCGGCGAGGTCGACGCGGTGTGGATCTCCCATCTGCACGCCGACCACAGCGCCGATCTGCTCACCGCCTTCTACGCGTTGCTGTACGCCGGGCTCGAAACCCCGCTGCCCGTCCCCCTCTTCGGCCCGCCCGGCATCGCCGATCGGCTCGCCGCCTTCCTCACCAACGGGTCCTCCCGCAGCCCGGTCGAAAGCGCCTTCGCCGTCGAGGAGCTGCACGACGGACACCTCGCTCGCGTCGGCGGGCTCACCCTCCGGTCCCGCGCCGTCGACCACGGCGGTCTGCCCGCCTTCGCCCTGCGCGTGGAGGACGGGGAGGGGCGGTCGCTCGTCTACTCCGGGGACTGCGAGCCCTGCCCCGCGCTCGTCGAACTCGCCCTCGACTGCGATCTGTTCGTCTGTGAGGCCGATGGCGCCGCGCCCGGGCACCATGCGGCGGCGCAGGCCGGACGGAGCGCCGCCGCCGCCCGCGCCGGACGCCTCGTCGTGACCCACGTCGGGCCGGGCACCACTCCGGCGGAGGCCGTCGCCCTCGCCGCCGCCGAGTACCCCGGCGACGTCGTCCACGCCGACCCCGGACTGCGGTTCGAGGTCGTCGCCGTCACGCGTCGAAGTCGTACTCCAGGACGTACGACGACGAGTCCAGCGTCATCTCGTTGAGCTCCACCGCCACCCCGGGCCCCGTGAAGGCCGTGCGGCCGATGAGCACCACCGGCGTCCCGAGCTCCAGGGAGAGCCGGTCCGACTCGTCCGCCGTCGGCATCCGGCAGCGGATCTCCTCCCGGAACCGCACCGGCCGGTGCCCCAGCTCCGCCAGTCGCGCGTAGGTGCCGCCGGGGCCCGTGTCCGGCTCGGTGATCGGCGTACCGCGCACGAGTTCGGCGGAGAGGTATGACACGGAGAGCAGCACCGGCTTCGCGTCGAGGACGAAACGACGGCTCCGGACGCAGACGGGAGCCCCCGGCGCCAGGTTCAGCGCCCTCGCGACCCGCTCGCCGGCCTCCGTCTCTCCCACCTCGATCCGGTCGACGACCAGCTCCCGGTCCTCGACGTCCGCCGACCAGATCGAGCGGCCGCCGCCCCACCGGTCCCCGGCGAGGCGCGGGATGCCCCGGCGGCGCAGCGGGCGGAAGGCCCGGACGAAGACCCCGGTGCCCTTGCGCGCCTCGGCGAGCCCCTCCGTGCGCAGCACGGACAGGGCCTGGCGAGCGGTCATGCGGGCCACGTCGTAGGTCGTCATGAGGTCGTTCTCGCCGGGGAGCCGGTCGCCCGGCGCGAAGGTGCCCGACTGGATCGCGATCCTCAACTCGTCGGCGATGCGCTGGTACTTGGGCCGGCGAGCGCTGTCCTGGTCAGTCACGGGTGGACCACTCCCTTCGTCTGCGGGACACCCTACGGCGCGCCCCTCGGCCCGGGTGCCCGCCCGCACGCCGTCCCGACCGGTCGATCCATCCATCGGGGGACATCTCTAGAGATACGTTGACAGGGTCCGGTCGTCGCGCTTCCCTGAGTGTCCCCGAGCTTCAGGAACCGGGACGGAGGGGATGCGTGCAGCCACTGCCCGAGGTCGGTGACCTCGTCCGCGACACCGCCACGGGGCGGGTCGGTTTCTACGTGGAGAGCGCCTCCGGACGCTTTCTGCTCCGCGCCGTCCACGGTGGCCTCGAGTGGGAGGCCGAGCCCGGCGACGTCCAGCCCGCCACCCCCCTGCACGAACTGCGCGCCCGCACCGCCGAGATCAACGCACGGAGCAGACGCGGTCTGGCCGGGTGAGGAGTGAGGGGAGTGGGGTGGGCGTGAGGCGTGGGGTGGGCGTGAGGCGTAAGGCGTGAGGTGGGTGTGAGGCGTGAGGTGGGCGTAAGGCGTAAGGCGTGAGGTGGGTGCGAGGCGTGGTCGTTCCTGAGGGGCTGCCGGGCGGTCGTCCCCCGGGTCTGCGGCGTGCTCGGGACGGTTGTCAGTGGTCCGCGCCACACTGGAGACATGTGCCGCAGCATCAAGACGCTCCGCCCGCCCGTCCTGCCCGAGGAGGCGACCGAGGACGACATCCGCGCCGCCGCCCTGCAGTACGTCCGCAAGGTCTCCGGCTTCCGCGCCCCCGCCGCCCACAACCGCGAGGTCTTCGAGCGGGCCGTGGACGAGATCGCCGACGCGACCGCGAGACTCCTCGACGGCCTGGAGGTGCGCGGCGCGCATCCCGCCACCGTCAGGACGCGGTAGCCCCCGGCCGGACGGCGCCGGGGCGCGGAGCCCCGGCCCGCCGTCGTCAGGACGCGGGCGCGGGAGCCGCGGCCGGACGCCGTATGAGGTACGCGGCGAGGCCGCCCGCGAGGAAGAGCGCGAGGGTCGACACCCCCGCGCTGAACCAGGTCGCGCCCAGCCACTGACCGCCGAGCCAGCCGAGCCCCACGCTGTACGAGGCCCAGGTCACGCCCGCCAGCGCCGACCACGGCAGGAACTCCTCGATCCGTCGCTTCGCCGCGCCCGCGCCCAGCGAGACCACGGAGCGGCCGGCCGGGGCGAAGCGCGCGAGCACCACGAGCAGTCCGCCGCCCCGCGCGAGCGCGGTGCCGAGACGTTCCTGCGCCAGGGAGAGGCGGCGCGAGCGTCCGATCGCCCGGTCCAGCCTGGCCCCGCCGCGCAGCGCCAGGCGGTACGCGAGGAAGTCGCCGAGCACCGAGGCGCCGGCCGCGCAGAGGAGCAGGGGGAGCAGGGACGGCACGCCGGGGGAGGCCCCGGTGGCCGTCGCCGCCGCCGTGGCGGCGGTGATCACGAGGAAACCGCTCGGCAGTACGGGCAGGAAGACGTCGAGCAGGATCGACGTCGCCACGACCGGGTAGATCCACGGGCCGGCGGTGAGCGACCGCAGCGAGCCCAGGCTGTCGAGCAGATTCACAGGCCAGAGCCTACGCGGGAGAGGGTGCCCGACCGCCGGTGGGTGCCTGGGGCCGGAGGGGGGAGGGGCGGAGGGGAGAGGGGGAGGGCGGAAGGGGCGTGGGGGCTGGGGAGAGGGGCTGGAGAAGGAGGCCGGAAACCGTGCTGCGGTTTCCGGCCCCTTCCGGTAGGCGTGCCCGTACGTCAGGCCGCGACCGGCGCGCCCCGCTCCTCCCGTGCCCGCGCGTCCGTCGCCTCACGGGAGCCGAAGAGCCGGTCGAGGGCCAGGGCGCCCGGGCCCGTGAAGACGATCAGCGCGAAGGCCCAGCAGAACATGGCCGCGCTCTCGCCGCCGTTCTGGATCGGGAGCAGCGACTCCGGCTGGTGGACCTTGAAGTACGCGTACGCCATCGAGCCCGAGGCCAGGAAGGCGGCGCTTCGGGTGCCGAGTCCGGCCAGGACCAGGATGCCGGCGCCGAGCTGGATGACGGCCGCGTACCAACCCGGCCAGGTGCCGGTCGGTATCGCGCTGCCGCCGAGGACGCCGAAGAGCGAGGAGGCGCCGTGGCAGGCGAAGAGCAGGCCGACGACGATGCGGAAGAGGCCGAGCGCGTAGGGCTGGGCCTGGTTCAGGCGGGCGGTGGGGCTCGCGGGGGCGGCGGGGGTGGCGGGGGTGCCGGGCGCCGTGCCGGGCTCGGCGGCGTTCGGGGAGTTCAGGTCGGTCATGGGGGTGGGACTCCTTCGGTCTGGCCCCGTCCGTGGGGACGGGACGCGGGGGGACGGAAACCGATGAGGCCGTAAGGTTAGGCACCCCTCACTAGTACTTGCAAGTTCAACATCTGGTCACCGGGGGCGCGTGGTGGGGCTCGCCCCCGGTGACCGCCACTGATGCGAGCTCAGCGGACCGACGGTCAGCAGCCGTTGAGGACGGACTGCAGGGCGCTCTTCTCGGCGGAGTCGACGCTGAGGTTCCAGTAGTACTTCACCTGCACCCAGGCCCGGACGTACGTACAGCGGTAGGCCGTGCGCGGGGGCAGCCACGTCGCCGGGTCCTGGTCGCTCTTGGACTGGTTGACGTTGTCGGTGACGGCTATGAGCTGCGGCCGCGTGAGGTCGTTCGCGAAGGACTGGCGCTGGGCGGTGGTCCAGGAGTTCGCGCCCGAGCGCCACGCTTCGGCGAGCGGGACCATGTGGTCGATGTCGAGGTCGGAGGCGACGGTCCAGGTGGCGCCGTCGTACTCCGAGTACCAGCTGCCGCTGGTCGCGGCACAGTTGGAGTCGGTGACGACGTTCACGCCGTCGCGCTTGAGGACGGTCTCGCGGGTGTTGCAGGTGCCGGACTGGGTGATCCAGTGCGGGAAGAGGTCCCGGCTGTAACCCGTGGTGGAGCCCGCCGCCTTGACCGTGAGGGCGGCCAGGTAGGTGCGGGCGGTCGCGGCGCTGACCGGGGTCGGCATGGCGGCCTGTGCCGTCGGCGCGGTGGCGAGGAGGCCGGTGACGGTGAGGGCGGCGGAGGTGGCGAGAACGGCGAGTCGACGCGCGTAGATCATGCCGACGGGCATGTGAACTCCCTTGATGTGGGGGGACCTTGGCTGGTTGCCGTCCCCGTGGGGTGCCGGGCGGTCGGGCCCGGTCATCGTGGCGGCGCCAGGTTTCCGTGAGGGGTGCGCCAGGTAACAGGGTGACGACATGGACACGTCACATCAAGGGGTGTGCGGGTTCTGATGGAGCAACAGATTCCGCCCGTGTTCAGCGTGTCAGGGGTTCAGGAGTTCAGGGGGGTGGCCAGGGGGTGAGGGGGGAGGGGTGCTGATGCGTGGAACCGCGGCCGGCCCGGAAACGCCCCACGCGCGACCGGAAACGCCTCACGCGCGGCCGGAGGTTCCGGCCGCGCGCGAGGGTGTGGGGGAGGGGCGTGGGGGAGAGGGAGTCGCGAGGGGAAGGGGTGTCGCGAGGGGGTGCCGCTGCTACGGCAGTACGGTCAGCGTGATCGAGCCGTCCTCCGCGCGCCCGACCCGAAGCCGTGTGAGGTCGGCGACGTGGACGTCCGGCGCGAAGGCCGCCGCGCGCGGGCCCACGCCCACGACGCGCATGCCGGCCGCGCGGCCCGCCTCGATGCCCGCCTCGGAGTCCTCGAAGACCACGCAGTCCTCCGGAGCGAAGCCCAGCGCCGCCGCACCCTTGAGGAAGCCCTCGGGGTCCGGCTTGCTGGCGCCGACGCTCTCGGCGGTGACCCGGGTCTCCGGCACGGGAAGCGCCGCCGCGCCCATGCGGGCCTGGGCGAGTGCCTCGTCCGCCGAGGTCACCAGGGCGTGCGGGAGGTTCGCGATCGCGGCCAGGAAGGCGGGGGCGCCGGGGACGGGCACGACTCCGTCGAGGTCGGCGGTCTCCTCGGCCAGCATCACCCGGTTGTCGGCGTGGTTCTCCGCCATCGGGCGGTCCGGGAGGAGGACGGCCATCGTCGCGAACCCCTGGCGGCCGTGGACCACCTTGAGCACCTCGTCCGGGTCGATCCCGTGCCGGTCCGCCCAGCGGCGCCAGCAGCGCTCGACGACGGCGTCCGAGTTGACGAGGGTGCCGTCCATGTCGAGCAGGAGGGCGCGGGCGGTGAGCGTTGCCGGGGTGCTGGCGGGCATCGGGTCTCCAGAGGGGGTGGCGGAGAACGAAGTGGACCCGCCCACCGGTCAGGGAGTGCGGGCGGGGCCACTTTGTTCTTCCACGATACAAAACCGCGGGGCGTCTTGGCCAACCGGTCCGCGTGCTGGAACCCGGCGGCCCGCCGTCGCTGCTCGCCGTCGGTCCTGATGCCGACCGACGTCGGTCCCGCTGCCGGTCGACGCAGCCCCGCTGCCGGCGGGCGTCGGGCCCGCTGCCGACGGTGTCGGCCCCGCCGCCGGCCGTCGCCGTCCGCCACCGTCCACCGTGCCGGGGCTAGAGCCAGGTGCTCCGCTCCAGGGCCTCGCGGGTGTGGGGGCCGTACACGCCCTTCGGGTCGTCCTTGATGAACATCCAGGACTGGTAGCTCTTCACCGCGCGCCAGACCTCCTGGTCGTACTCCCCGTCCACCTCCCCGTGGTACGCCCCCGCCAGGATCAGCCGCGCCTGGAGTTCGACCACCTCCTCGCCCGTCGAGCCGAGGCTCAGCGTGACCACCGTCTCATCGGTCGGCCGCGCGGACGGCGTGGCCGTCGTCGGCGCCGCGGTCGTCGGAGCCGTGGAGGGGACGGCGGCCGGAGGCGCCGCCGGGCTCGTCGACGCCTGCGGGCTCGCGGTGGTGCGGCTCGGGGAGGAGGTGGGGGACGGGGAGGCGGACGCGGACGTCCGCTGCGGGGCCGGGGAGGACGTGGTCGGCTCCGGGGTCTCCGAGGAGGAGGAAGGGGACGGCTCCTCCGACACGGCGACGTTCAGTGACGCGCTCGTGGTCACCTCCGGGACGGCCGCCCGGTCGCCGGTCTCGTCCGCGCCGCCGAGGACGGCCGCCGCCAGGGCCGCGGTGCCCACCACGGCGACGGCTGCCACCGCCGCGACCACCGTGCCGCGCCTGCGGCCCCGGCCCCGCGCCTGTTCCCGGCCGTGCGGGGACGGCGCGGCGCCGATGCCGCGCAGCAGCAGCGGCATCGTCTCGGAGGGGTCGCCCGTGGCGCCGGGGCGAGCGCCCTCGGGATGCGTCCCCGGGCCCGGGCCGTACCCGGGATTCGGCCCCGGGGTCGCCGTCGGGTTCGCCACCGGCATCGGTGCCGTGAGGGCGCTCCCCGGTCGGATCGCCGCCAGCTGGGCGGTCGGCGGGTCCTCCGCCGTGTACGCCGGCTCCGTCGCGTACACGGGCAGATGTGCGGTCGGCTGCCCGTCCGGTCCCGCCGCGCCGCTCCCCGCCGAGCCGACCCCGGCCCCGAGCGACCTGCCCGGCCCCTCCGACCCGTCCGCCCTCTCCGACCCGCCAGACCCCTCCGTCCCGCCCGGCCCCTCCGATGCCTCCGGCGCCTCCAGGGTCACGTACGGCCTGATCCGGAGCGGGTCGAAGTCCTCGGCCGCCGCGCTCTCCGCCGCACTCCCCGCCCCCCTCCCCGCCGTCCGGGCGCAGGCGCAGCCAGGTCTGTGTACACCGCATTCAGGACAGACGTGTCCGGTCATGATGGGTCCCCTCCCCGATACAACTGCGAGCGATTATGCAGCCCGGTCCCGTCCGACGGACGAACGACCGTGCCCTTCCGCAGGCCATAACGGGACATTCGGACCAGGATGGAGGGGCCGCCCACGGAGACGGAGACCTCATGGCCCAGGACACAAGCCCGTCCCAGCTCGGCGATGCCCCCGTGCCCGGGGAGGGGCAGAGCCACCGCACCGTGCTCGTCGCGATCGGCGCGCTGCTGCTCGGGATGCTGCTCGCCGCGCTCGACCAGACCATCGTCTCCACCGCCCTGCCGACCATCGTCAGCGAGCTCGGCGGCATGGAGCACCTCTCCTGGGTGGTCACCGCCTACATGCTGGCGTCCACGGCCGCGACCCCCCTCTGGGGCAAGCTCGGGGACCAGTACGGGCGCAAGAAGCTCTTCCAGGCCGCCATCGTCGTCTTCCTCGTCGGCTCCGCCCTCTGCGGCATCGCCCAGAACATGCCGCAGCTCATCGCCTTCCGCGCGGTCCAGGGCCTCGGCGGCGGCGGCCTCATGGTCCTGTCGATGGCGATCGTCGGCGACCTCGTCTCACCCCGGGAGCGCGGCAAGTACCAGGGCCTCTTCGGCGCCGTCTTCGGCGCCACCAGCGTCCTCGGCCCGCTGCTCGGCGGGCTCTTCACCGAGCACCTCTCCTGGCGCTGGGTGTTCTACGTCAACCTTCCCATCGGCGTCGTCGCGCTCTTCGTGATCGCCGCCGTGCTGCACATCCCGGTGCGCTCCACCCGGCACACGATCGACTACCTCGGCACCTTCCTCATCGCCTCGGTGGCGACCTGCCTGGTCCTGGTGGCCTCCCTCGGCGGCACCACCTGGGCGTGGGGATCGGCGCAGATCATCGGCCTCGCCGTCCTCGGAGCCGTCCTCCTCGTCTGGTTCGTCCACGTCGAGCGGCGGGCCGTCGAACCCGTGCTGCCGCTCAAACTGTTCCGGATCCGGACCTTCAGCCTCGTCGCGGTCATCAGCTTCGTCGTCGGCTTCGCCATGTTCGGCGCGATGACCTATCTGCCGACCTTCCTCCAGGTGGTCCAGGGCGTCACCCCGACCATGTCGGGCGTCCACATGCTGCCCATGGTCCTCGGCATGCTGATCACCTCGACCGCCTCCGGGCAGATCGTCTCCCGCACCGGCCGCTGGAAGGTCTTCCCCATCGCCGGCACCGCGCTCACCGGGCTCGGCCTGCTCCTCCTCCACCGGCTCACGGAGACCAGCTCGACCTGGTCGATGAGCGTCTGCTTCTTCGTCTTCGGCGCCGGGCTCGGCCTCGTCATGCAGGTCCTCGTCCTGGTCGTGCAGAACGCCGTCTCGTACGAGGACCTCGGCGTCGCCACCTCCGGAGCCACCTTCTTCCGCTCCATCGGCGCCTCGTTCGGCGTCGCCGTCTTCGGCACGATCTTCACCAACCGGCTCACCCACAAACTCGCCGACGTGTTCGCGAGCGCGGGGACGGAGCTCCCGCCCGGCACCGGCGCGGACCGGGTCGCCGCCGACCCGCGCGCCATCGCCCAGCTCCCGCCCGAACTGCAGCCGGCCGTCCTGCACGCGTACGCCACGTCCATCACGGACGTCTTCCTGTACGCGGCGCCCGTCGTCCTCGTCGCCTTCGTCATCGCCTGGTTCCTGAAGGAGGACAAGCTGCGCGCCTCCGTCACCGCGCCCGACACCAGTCAGACCCTGGCCTCCAACCCGGTCGAGCGCTCCTCGTACGACGAGTGCGCCCGCGCCCTGTCCGTCCTCGGCTCCAGGGAGGGCCGCAAGGAGATCTACGTGAGGATCACCGAACGCGCCGGGTTCGACCTGCTGCCCGCCGCGAGCTGGCTGCTGCTGCGCATCCGGCGCCACGGGACCGTCGAGCCCGCCCGGCTCGCCGAGGTCACCCCCGTACCGCTGAGGGTGATCACGGAGGCGTCCCGGCAGGTGGAGGAGCGGCGGCTCGCCGCCCGGGAGGGCGTCCAGCTGGTCCTCACCGAGGACGGCGTACGGGCCGCGACGGTACTGGCCAAGGCCCGGGAGGAGTCGCTCGCCGACCTCCTCGGCGACTGGTGGGGGCCCGATCGGCCGACCGACCTCGTACAGCTGGTGGAGGAGCTGACGGCCGAGCTGTGCGGCTCGGACGGGGAGCGGCCCCACGAGCCCGAGCCACCCCGCGACCACCGGTCCTGACGCCATCGAGCACGACCCCGCCGAGCACGCGCCTGTCGAGCACGGACCCGTCGAGCACGCGCCTGCCGAGTACGCCTCCGCCGAGCACGAATCCGTCGAGTACGGGGGTCAGAGCTCCTTGCCGTACCAGACGTCCATGTACGGGCCGGTGCAGTACGCGGGGATGTCCGCGTACCCGTGCCGCGTGTACAGGGCCCGCGCCTCGACCAGGTCGAGGCGCGTGTTGAGGACCATCCGGCGCGCGCCGAGGCCGCGCGCCTCCTCCTCCAGCCTCCGCAGCAGGCCGCCCGCACCGCCCGCGCCGCGGAAGCCGTGCCGCAGGAAGACGCGGGTCAGCTCGGCGCGCTCGCCGTCCAGCATCAGGACCCCGCCGCAGCCGGCCGGCTTCCCCTCGAACCGCGCGACCAGGAACTGCCCGGTCGGCGGGGTCAGCAGCTCGACCCCGTCGTTCGTCAGACCCTCGTCCACCTCGGCCTCGGTCGCGGGCCGTTTCCAGTAACGACTGGCCACGTCGTCGTAGTAGTCGCGCCGGAGGGCGGCCGCGTCCGGGGTGTCGACGCGTTCGGGAGAGAAAGTCCAGGTCATGCGGGTCATTGTGCGACCCGCACGCCGGAGGTCGCCGCCGAATTACTTCGGCGACGCCTGCTGGACGACCTCGAAGGACCACAGGGTGGAGCCGGAGGCGGCGGGCTTCGGCCGCTCGCCGCCCTCGCCGCCGCCCTGGTGGGCGGCCTTCATGGAACCGTTCATCCAGTTCTGGAAGTCCTCCTCGCTGCGCCACCGGGTGTACACCAGGTACTGGTCGGTGCCCTCGACCGGGCGCAGCAGCTCGAACCACTCGAAGCCGTCGGACCCCTCCACGGACCCGGCCCGGGAGGCGAAACGCCGCTCCAGCACCTCACGCTGCTCGGCCGGCACGGTCAGGACGTTGATCTTCACGATGCTCATGAAGGGCAGGATATGACCCACGGCTCCGGCGTCCCCGAAGCGGATGCGACAGCGGACGCGACGGCGGGTGCGATACGGAGCCTGGCCGGGCGCTGGCTGCCCCTGCTCGGGGACGACGACTTCGTCGTCTCGCCCGTCGGGTTGTGGCTGGCGCTCGGGGTCGTGGCGTCCGGGGCGCGGGGGCGGACCGGGCAGGAGTTGGGGGCGCTGCTCGGGGTCGAGGGGGAGGCGGCCGCCGGGGCCGTGACCGCCGTCGGGCGCCGGGTCGCGGCCGTGGGCGGGGGTGCGGTGGCGACCGGGGCGTGGAGCGCGGTGCCGGTCCGGGAGGCGTTCCGGCGGGGGGTGCCCGGGGTGCGGTTCGGGGTGTTGCCCCGGGCGGCCCTGTTCGCGCTGCCCGACGAGGTCTTCCCGGCCACGGACGACCTGTCCATGGGTGAACTCCCGGACGTCCAAGAGGAACTCGACGCGTGGGTGCGGGAGGCCACCGGTGGACGGATCCGGCGGATGCCGCTCGAACTCGACGGCACCGAGAGCCTCGTCCTGCTCAACGCGCTTGCGTTGAAGACCTCTTGGCTGAGCGCCTTCTCCCCTCGCCTCACCCGTGACGAGCCCTTCACCGACGGGTACGGCGACACCCGTCCCGTACCGACCATGCGGCAGCGGATTCCGGCCAGGTGGGCCTGGTACGTGGACGGGGCCACCGTCGTCGAGCTGCCCTGCGGGGGCGAGGGGGGCGTGCGCGTGCGGTTCGTGCTCGGGCCCGAGGGCGCCGGGCCCGCCGAAGTGCTGCCCGCGGCCTGGACCGGGGCGCGGCGGCCGCTCGTGGCCGATTCGGCCGATCTCGCGCTGCCGCGGTTCTCGCTCCGCACGACGACCGACGCGCTCGAACACCTGGCGGCCCTCGGCGTCGTCCTGGCGCTGTGCCCCGGCGCCGACTTCTCGGGGATCTCCGCCGCGGACCAGTACATCGGCAGGGTCGCGCAGTCGGCGGTCGTCGAGGTCTCGGAGGAGGGCGTCGAGGCGGCCGCCGTGACCCAGGTGACGATGACCCGCGGCGCGGTCCCGCCCCGCCACGAGGTGGTGGAGCGGATCGCGTTCGACCGGCCGTTCGGGGTCGTGGTGCTCGACGGGGCGGGGGAGCTGCCGCTCTTCGCCGGCTGGCGGTCCAGCGCCCCCGAGGAGCGGCTCCGGGACTAGCCGATCACGCGGGCCAGGAGCAGGCCGTCGTAGCCCTTCGCGCCGACCGTCTGGAAGGCCGTCGCGTCCAGGCGGGGTTCGGCGGCGATCAGGTCGAACATCTCGCGCGTGCCCGTGATGGCCGGGTCGTCGGAGTCCGGGTCGGCGACCTTGCCGTTCCGCACCACGTTGTCGACGATGATCACCGCGCCCGGGCGGGAGAGCTTCAGGGCCCAGGCCACGTAGCGCGGGTTGTTGACCTTGTCGGCGTCGATGAAGAAGAGGTCGAAGGGGCCCGCGCCCTCCGCCTCCAGCTGCGGCAGGGTGTCCAGGGCCGCGCCCGTCCGGACCTCGACGATCTTGTCGAGGCCGGCGCGGGCGATGTTGGCGCGGGCGACGTCCGCGTGGGCCGGGTCGTACTCCAGGGTGACGAGCCGGCCGTCGGCGGGCAGCGCGCGGGCCAGCCAGATCGTGCTGTAGCCGCCGAGGGTGCCGATCTCCAGGACGTTCCGCGCGCCCTGCGTCGCGGCGAGCAGGTGGAGCAGCTTGCCCTGGTTGGGGGCGACGGCGATCTCGGGGAGGCCCGCCGCGGTGGAGTCGGCGAGCGCGGCCGTGAGCGCCTCGTCGGCGGGGGCGATCGTCTCGGTGATGTACCGGTCGACCGCGGTCCACCGGTTTTCCTGAGGGTTCGTCATGCGGGGGAACGTACACC
The DNA here is from genome assembly GCF_055582805.1 of Streptomyces sp. NPDC107498. Taxonomy (NCBI): domain Bacteria; kingdom Bacillati; phylum Actinomycetota; class Actinomycetes; order Kitasatosporales; family Streptomycetaceae; genus Streptomyces; species Streptomyces sp. NPDC107498. Next base: position 123,610 of record NZ_JBVJPE010000013.1, read on the forward strand.
GGTGGTCCTGCCGGAGCGACGCCTTTTGCCCCGTACGGCGAGCAGTGCGGGGAGCAGCACCGCGAGCAGCAGGCCGCCGCCGACCGTCAGGAGCCAGACGGGGACGCCGCCGGTGGTCAGCAGCCGGTCGGTGTACTCGACCTCGCGGTACGGCGTGTCGGCGACGGTCCGCAGGTGGTGGTCGTCGTCGATCCGCTCGGGGTGGGGGAAGCGCTGTTCCAGGACCGTCAGACGGACGGGCGCGTCGCCCGCGAGGTCCGCCACCGCTCCCTCGGGGTGCTCGATCCGGCCCGCGAACGTCACTTCGGGGCGGTCGCCGCCGATGGGGGAGCGGGGCTCCATCCGGTGGTCGGCGAGGACGTGGAGTCCGAGGGTCTGGGGCGTCCGTGCGAGCCGGGAGAGCCGCATGGGGTAGACGAGTTCGGGGGAGGAGAAGGCGATCCGGAGCGGGGTCAGTTCGCCGTGGAGGGTCGCGTCCTTCTCCTGCGGGGCCAGGCGGACGGCGACGTACTCCCACGTCCGTTCGACGTACGGCCGGAGCGCGCCGGTCAGCCGCTCGGGCAGCTCGAAGCCGTTGGCGCGCAGCCAGTCGCCGAGGGCCTCGGGGTCGGTGGCGGTGAGCCGGGCCACGTCGAAGGGACCGAGCCGTTCGCGCCCGACGACGCCGACGCCGGAGCCCGCGCCGGGCGGGGCGGCGGCGGCTCCGTCGCCGTGGTCGCCGTCGAAGGGCCAGTCGCCCTCGCGCGGCCAGAAGTAGGGGCGGTCACGCTGCTCGGGCTCGGTGAGCCGGTCGAGCTCGTCGAAGAGCGCCGGGTCGCCGAGTCGGACGTCGGCGCGGCCCGGCACCGGCATGATCCAGGCAGCCCGCCGGGCGTTCCCGTGGACGTCGAAGCGCATGACGACGGTCTCGGTGCGCCCGTCCCAGCGGACGGCCGACTCCTCCCGGTCGACGCCGATGCGCTCGGCCCCGTCCGGGATCATGGCGCCGCAGCCGCAGGCGTACGCCGGTGCGACGAGCGAGCCGAGCTGGAGCGCGAGCAGCGCGATGACGGTGGTCAGGATCCTGCCGTGTGTCCCCCTCATGGGAGCTCGGACGTACGCGGGGAAGATTCGGTTCCACCCGCGGGGGTCGTTCCGCGGGGCTGCCGGGGGCGCCCTGCGGGGATCGGGGCAAGGGGCGTGCCGCAGGGGTCATGCGGTGCGGACGCGGAGTTCCTTCACGCCGTTCAGCCAGGCCGCCCGCAGTCGGCGCGGTTCGCCGGCGAGGGTGAGGTCGGGCAGGGCGTCGGCGATCGCGTGGAAGATCAGCTCGATCTCCTTGATCGCGAGGGACTTGCCGAGGCAGAAGTGGGGTCCGCCGCCGCCGAAGCCGAGGTGGGGGTTGGGGTCGCGGGTGATGTCGAAGCGTTCGGGGTCGGTGAAGACCTCGGGGTCGTTGTTGGCGGAGGAGTAGAAGAGGCCGACCCGGTCGCCCTCGCGGATCTTCTGGCCGCCGAGTTCGGTGTCCTGGGTCGCGGTCCGCTGGAAGGAGACGACGGGGGTCGCCCAGCGGACGATCTCCTCGGCGGTGGTCGCGGGCCGCTCGCGTTTGAAGAGTTCCCACTGGTCGGGGTGGGTGAGGAAGGCGTGCATGCCGTGGCTGATGGCGTTGCGGGTGGTCTCGTTGCCGGCGACGGCGAGCAGCAGCACGAAGAAGCCGAACTCGTCGGAGGAGAGGTTGCCCTGTCCCTCGGCCGCGACGAGCTGCGACACGATGTCCTGGGCGGGGCACTCCTTGCGGGCGGTGGCCATGTTCATCGAGTAGCCGATGAGTTCCATGGCGGCCTCGGCGCCGATCTCCTCGGTGATGGCGTATTCGGGGTCGTCGTACGCGACCATCTTGTTCGACCAGTCGAAGATCCGGGAGCGGTCCTCCTGGGGGACGCCGATGAGTTCGGCGATGGCCTGGAGGGGGAGTTCGACGGCGACCCGGGTGACGAAGTCGAAGGTGCCGTCGGCGTCCGTGCCGTTCCTCGCCCCGTCGACGATGGCGTGCGCGCGGTCGCGCAGGGCGGTCTCCAGGCTCCGGATCGCGCGGGGGGTGAAGCCGCGCTGGACGATCTGGCGGACCCGGGTGTGCTCGGGCGGGTCCATGTTGAGCATGATCAGTTTCTGGACCTCGATCTGGTCCCGGGTGATGTGCTCGTTGAAGCGGATGACGGCGGTGTTCTCGTTCGAGGAGAACAGCTCGGGGTGGGTGGAGACGTACTTGACGTCCGCGTGGCGCGTGACCGCCCAGTACCCGCCGTCCGCGAAGCCGGTGACGCCGGCCGGCTGGGGGCACCACCACACGGGCGCGGTCCGCCGCAGCCGGGCGAACTCCGGGAAGGGGACGCGGTCGCGGAGCAGATCGGGGTCGGTGGCGTCGAACCCGTCGGGAAGCCCCTCGGGGAGCCCTGCGGGGAGGTGGGGGCAGGCCATCGGCAGCACTCTCCAGATCTGATGGGCCGTCAGGAGTCGCCGGGAAAGCTAGTAACGAGTTCTACAAGTGGCAAGGGGCGGAGCGGGAACTGTTGCGTCCCGGACCCTTGCGTACCGGCGGTAGCAGTCATAAGACTGCATCAGAACTAGAACGCGTACTAGTTCCCCGTGACGCCGACCGACCGGGGTGCCGGGACACCCCGTCCGGTCGAGGAGAGGACGTGCCCATGGCCGCGGAACCCGTCATCGTCGAAGCCGTACGCACCCCCATCGGCAAGCGCGGAGGCGCGCTCGCCAACCTCCACCCCGCCTACCTCCTGGGCGAGACCTACCGCGAACTCCTCGGCCGCACCGGCATCCACGCCGACTGCGTCGAACAGATCGTCGGCGGTACGGTCACCCACGCCGGCGAGCAGTCCATGAACCCGGCGCGCACCGCCTGGCTCACCATGGGCCTGCCCTACGAGACGGCCGCCACCACCGTCGACTGCCAGTGCGGCTCCTCGCAGCAGGCCAGCCACATGGTCGCCAACATGGTCGCGGCCGGCGTCATCGACATCGGGATCTCCTGCGGCGTCGAGGCCATGTCCCGCGTCCCCCTCGGCTCCGGTTCCAAGCACGGTCCGGGCAAACCGTTCCCCGACGAGTGGAACGTCGACCTGCCCAACCAGTTCGAGGCCGCCGAGCGCATCGCCCGCCGCCGCGGGCTCACCCGCGAGCGCGTCGACTCCCTCGGCCTGCTCTCCCAGGAACGGGCCGCGACCGCCTGGGCCGAGGAGCGCTTCAAGCGCGAGACCTTCGCCGTCCAGGTCCCCACCACGGAAGCCGAACAGGCCGCCGGGCAGGGCATGTGGCGGCTCGTCGACCGCGACGAGGGCCTGCGCGACACCACCATGGAGGGCCTGGCCCGCCTCAAGCCCGTCATGCCCACCGCGATCCACACCGCCGGGAACTCCTCCCAGATCTCCGACGGCGCCTCCGCGATCATGTGGGCCTCCAAGCGCATGGCCCGCGCCCTCAAGCTCCGCCCGCGCGCCCGGATCGTCGCCCAGGCCCTCGTCGGCGCCGACCCGCACTACCACCTCGACGGGCCGGTCGACGCGACGCGGGCCGTCCTCGGAAAGGCCGGAATGAGCCTGAAGGACATCGACCTGGTCGAGATCAACGAGGCCTTCGCCTCGGTCGTGCTGAGCTGGGCGCAGGTCTTCGAGCGGGACCTGGACGGGCTCGCGAAGGTCAACGTCAACGGCGGCGCCATCGCGCTCGGCCACCCCGTCGGCGCCACCGGGGCCCGGCTCGTCGCCACCGCCCTGCACGAGCTGGAGCGCTCCGACAAGGAGTTCGCGCTCATCACCATGTGTGCGGGCGGGGCGCTCGCGACCGGGACGATCATCCAGCGGCTCTGACGGCTCCCTCCGCGCGGAAACGCCGCAGGCCCCGCCCCTCCGTGAGGAGGGCGGGGCCTTGCGGATGCGCGGTGCGGCAGTGGTGCTCGTCAGTACCAGCCGTTGGCCTGCCAGAACGCCCAGGCGGCGTTCGGGGAGCCGTAGCGCTCGTTCATGTAGTTCAGGCCCCACTTGATCTGGGTGGCCGGGTTCGTCTTCCAGTCGGAACCGGCCGAGGCCATCTTCGAGGCCGGCAGGGCCTGGACCAGGCCGTAGGCGCCGCTGGACGAGTTGGTCGCGGTGTGGTTCCAGTGCGACTCGTGCTCGACGATCTTGCTGAACGACGCGTACTGCGAGGCGGGGACGATCTGACGAGCGACCTCCTGCGGGCTGGCGGCCGAAGCCGAGCCCGTCGTGCCCAGCACCGCACCCGACGCACCCAGCAGCACGGCTGCGGAGACGGCGATCTTCTTGTTGCGGGCAGAGACACGAGTGGTGAGCGAGCTGATCAAGACATCGACCTAACGTCGGGGACAAGGGGCGCGCCAGGCGTTTTCGGCAAGCCGGAACCAGGGCCCGGGAAGCCCGGGGACTGGGGGGAACCGGCCGGCCGAGGCGCTGCGACGAGCACCGGCTGCCTGGCGACGTCCACCAGAGAAGCAGGGCCGGAACCCCGACGCAACGACCCCCTGTACGAGGAAGGTTCGGACCCGGGGGACCTTGGAAGGCGGGCGGCTGCGGGGCGTTTCCGCAGGTCATGACCGACTGTGGGGTGATGTGGACGGGTCTGTCGGTCTACTATTCCGGCTCGTACGTGACGTAGGTCCTGTGGGGCGCCTCACCCGGGGAGGGGCCTTCCGGCGCCTCGAATGTGACCTGGGCCTCGAAGTTCGCCCGCCGCGCGGCCCGCCGCAGGGCCCTCAGGAGCGTGCCGCCGACCGTGAGCGTCAGGACGACGGTGAGAGCGGCCCGGCCGAGGTCCCAGCCGAGGGAGGTGGCGAGGACGTAGGCGAGGAAACGGAGCAGGTTCTCGTGGAGCGGGGCGCCCGGCGCGAAGGAGATCCCGCTGCTCAGGCCCTGGAGCAGGACCCAGCCCTGCAGGTTCATGACCGTGCCGTACGCGAACGCCGCCGAGAATCCGTACGCGGACAGCATCAGCAGCTCGGCCCGGCCCCGCAGCCCGTCCGGGCCCGGCAGCAGCCCCGCGCCCATCGTGAACCAGCCCATCGACAGCATCTGGAACGGCATCCAGGGGCCCACCCCGCCCGTGAGCAGCGCCGACGCGAACATCGTCACCGCCCCCAGGACGAAACCGAACCCCGGCCCGAGGACCCGGCCGCTCAGCACCATCAGGAAGAACATCGGCTCCAGACCGGCCGTCCCCGCCCCCAGGGGCCGCAGTGCCGCGCCCACGGCGGCCAGCACGCCCAGCATCGCCACCGCCTTCGCGTCCATCCCGCAGTCCGCGATCGTCGCCACCACCACCGCGACCAGCAGCGGCAGCAGCGCCGCGAACAGCCACGGCGCGTCCCCGGCGTGCGAGGTCACGGCGGAACCGGCGTCCGCGAAGAGGGGCCAGCAGAAGGCGAGGACTCCCACGAGGGAGACGAGGACCAGCGCGGCGACGGAACGGGGGCCCAGACGGACCGGGCGGGTCGTCCTCACAGGGCCGCCTCCACCTGTTCGACCGTGAGCCACGGCTGCGGCGCCAGGACCTTCGCCACCTGCGGGGAGAACGCCGGCGAGGACAGCACCACCTCGGCCGTCGGGCCGTCCGCGACCACCTCGCCGTCCGCGACGATCACCACCCGGTGCGCCAGCTCCGCCGCCAGCTCCACGTCGTGCGTGGCCAGCACGATCGCGTGCCCCTCTGCCGCGAGGCCGCGCAGATGCGCGACCAGCCGGGCCTTGGCCGCGTAGTCCAGGCCGCGCGTCGGCTCGTCCAGCAGGAGCAGCGGCGGGCGGCCGGTCAGGACCACGGCCAGCGCGAGCGCCAGCCGCTGGCCCTCGGACAGGTCGCGGGGGTGCGTGTCGTCCGCCACCCCCGGCAGCAGCTCCTCCACCAGCGCCCGGCAGGTCCCGGGCGCAGCGCCCGCGTCCGCGTCGGCCGCCGCGCACTCGGCGGCGACGGTGTCCGCGTACAGCAGGTCCCGCGGCTCCTGCGGAACCAGACCGACCCGGCGGATCAGGTCGCGGGGGTCGGTGGCGTGCGGGGCGAGGCCCGCGACCCGGACGCTGCCGCCCGTCGGCTCGATCATGCCCACGAGCGTGGAGAGCAGGGTGGACTTGCCCGCGCCGTTCCGGCCCATGAGCGCGATGGTCTCGCCGGCGGCGACCTGGAGGTCGACGCGGCGGAGGGCCTCCACGCGGGCACGGCGGACGGCGAGGGCGGAGACGGTCACCAGGGGGGCGGCGGGCGCGGGTGCCGACGGGGTACGACGCCGCTTGAAGGGGTTGATCCCCCGGCCCCGTCCCTCCCCGGAACCGGGGCTCCGCCCCGGGCCCCGGTCCTCGAACGCCGGACGGGCCGGATCCGCCCCCGCACACGGGCTCGGCCCCGCGGGGTCCCGCCCCTCCAGCCTCGCCTTCAACGGGGCGGCCCGGCGTCGCGCGTCCCGCACCGTCAGCGGCAGCGGGTCCCAGCCCGCCAGGCGGCCCAGGGCCACCACCGGCGGGTGGACCGGGGAGACCGCCATCATCTCGGCCGGCGGGCCCGTCACGGCCTCCGGCAGGAGGAGGACCCGGTCCGCGTACTGGACGACGCGCTCCAGGCGGTGCTCGGCGAGGAGGACCGTCGTGCCCAGGTCGTGGACCAGGCGCTGGAGGACCGCGAGGACGTCCTCCGCCGCCGACGGGTCGAGCGCGGAGGTCGGTTCGTCGAGGACGAGGACCTTGGGGTGCGGGGTGAGGACGGAGCCGATCGCGACGCGCTGGCGCTGGCCGCCGGAGAGCGTGGCGATCGGGCGGTCGCGCAGGGCGGCGAGACCCAGGAGGTCGAGGGTCTCCTCCACGCGGCGGCGCATCACGCCGGGCGCGAGGCCCAGCGACTCCATGCCGTACGCGAGCTCGTCCTCGACCGTGTCGGTGACGAAGTGCGCGGACGGGTCCTGTCCCACCGTGCCCACCAGATCGGCGAGCTCGCGCGGCGGATGCGTGCGGGTGTCGCGGCCGTCGACCGTCACCCGCCCGGTCAGGGTGCCGCCCGTGAAGTGGGGGACGAGACCCGAGACCGTGCCGAGGAGGGTCGACTTGCCGACGCCCGAGGGACCGACGAGGAGCACGAGCTCGCCCTCGGGGACGGTGAGGTCCACGTTCCGCAGGGTCGGCTCGGCGTCCTCCTCGTACCGCACCGAGACGTTCTCGAACCGGATCACGTGTTCCTCTCCTTCGGCGGGGGTGCGGGCGCCACGAACGCCGGGAGCAGGCCCACCAGGACCGACACCGCCGGCCACAGCGGCAGCTCCGGCGCCTCCAGGGGGACGACCCCGGGGTGCAGCGCTTCGGGGGCGTACGCGTTCGCCCGGATCATCAGGACGGCGACCGCCGCCCCGGAGCCCGCGACGAGCCAGGCCCGCGCGCCCCAGCGGTCGGGCCGGTAGCGGGTGCGGACGGTCCGGCGGCCGCCGAGCCGGAGCCCGGCCGCCGCGGCGAGGAGCCCGGCCCCGAGCAGCGGCAGCCCGTACCCCGCGCCCTCCGCCGCGAGCAGCCCGTACGAACCGGCGCACACGCCGAGGAGCCCGCCCAGGGTCAGGACGTTCGTGGTGCGCCGTACCGCCGCCGGGACCCGCGCCGTCCGCCCGTACCCGCGCGCGTCCATCGACGCGGCGACCGCGATCGACCGTTCGAGCGCTCCCTCCAGGACCGGCAGGCCGATCTGGAGCACCGCCCGCACCCCGCCCGTGGGCCGGCCCCGCAGCCGGCGGGCGGTCCGCAGCCGGACCACGTCGGCGACCATGTTCGGCGCGAAGGTCATCGCCACGACGACGGCGACCCCGACCTCGTACAGCGCCCCCGGCAGCGACTTCAGCAGCCGCGCCGGGTTGGCGAGGGCGTTCGCGGCGCCCACGCAGATCAGCAGGGTCGCCAGCTTGGCGCCGTCGTACAGCGCGAACACCAGCTGCTCGGCCGTCACCCGGCCCCCGATCCGTACCCCCTGGACCCAGTCGGGCAGCGGCACCTCGGGCAGCGTGAACAGCGCGTGCGTGCCGGGGAGGGGCGAGCCGAGCAGCAGCGAGAACACCATCCGCAGGGCGACGACGAACAGGCCGAGCTTCACGAAAGCGCCGTACGAGCGGGCCCAGGGCGCGTCCGTGCGCCGGGCCGCGACGACGTACCCGGCGACCCCGACGAGCAGCCCGAGCAGCAGCGGGTTCGTGGTCCGGGAGGCGGCGACGGCCAGGCCGAGCGCCCACAGCCACCACGCGCCCGCGTGCAGGGCGTTGGCCCGGCTCGCCTCGGGGGCCTTGAGCAAGGCCTTGATCACGGGGGCCTTGGACGCGGTCGCCTTGGACGCGGTCGTGAGCACGGGGGCCGTGGCCCCGCGGGGGGTGCCGGGAGCCGCACTCATGCGCGCCGGCGGGCCTTCCAGATCGCCGCCCCGCCGAGGGCCAGGACGGCCGCCCCGCCGGCGAGCACGCCGAAGGACGGGCCGCCGCCCGACCCCGCCGAAGCCGTCGGAGCGGTGGGCGCGGCGGACGCCGCGGTCCTCCCCGCGACCTGCTCGCCGCAGCCGTGCGCCGGATAGCCGGCGATCCCGCACAGCATGGCCGAGCTGTCGTACCGCAGCGGCTTCGCCACCGCGGCCAGCGCCTCCGCGCCCGTCGCGTCCTCGCGGACCTCCGCGCAGCCGACCTCGACCGGCTTCTTCGGCGGGGTCTCTCCGGGCGGGGCGTCCGCGGGGCCGCCGAAGTCGACGACGACCGCGACCCGCTTGGTGCCTTCCTTCTTCGCCACGTTCCCGCAGATCCCCGGGAAGTCGGGGGCGACGGAGGGCCGGGAGGCGTCGTCCGTGCCGCTGCTGATCGCGAAGCGGAAGCCGAGGGCGTCGCCGTCGGAGGGCCGGGCGGTCGCCGGGCCCTGCGTGGCGTACGTCCACGGCTTCCCGCCGTCGCCCTCCCAGAACGACCAGTAGCGGTATCCGGCCGCCTGCGCCGGGGCCGCCGCGACCGCGGTCAGGGTGAGGAGCGCCCCGCCCGCGACGCCCGCGGCCCGTATCCGTACCCCTCCGTTCACTTCTTGCGGCCGCTCACGAGGAAGCCGATGCCGACGCCGACGACCGTGCCGATGCCGATGATCCACCAGATGTCGAAGCCGGACTCCTCCTCGTCGCCGGTGGAGGAGGCGGAGGTGTCCGGGGCCTTGGGGGCGGGCCCGGTGGCGTTGAGCTGCTCGACGAGGTCGACCGTGCCGAACTCGCGCGGGTCGGTCTCGGTCGCGCGCGCCGCGAGGATCAGCTGCGCGTACGCGGCCGGGCCGCCCTCCTTCGCCCAGGCGGCGGAGTTCTTCTCCAGCCAGGTCAGGGCCGGCTCGGCCTGCTTCGTGGCGCCGGCCGCGGCGAGCGCGACGACGGCGTCGGCGGTGTTGCCGAGGTCGGGCTGCGCGGTGGTGTCGGTGGCGCCCGGCATCGGGGGCAGGGTGAGGTGGCCGGTCTTCGCGAGCGCCTTCGACAGGTAGGAGGCGCCGTTCAGCGCGGCCCGCTCGACGGTCGGCTTCGACAGGTCGGTGCAGGTCGGCGGCTGCTCGGGGGAGGCCTTGGTGGCGACGACGCTCTTGCCGAGCCCGGCGAGGGTGGCCGCCGCGGTGGCGTCGGCGTTGGCGAGGAGCTTGCCGGTCTTGTCCGGCTGGTACGCGAACGCCCCGGCGCCGTCCTTCTCCGAGCAGGGCAGGGCGAAGCCGAGGAGGGCGTCGTACGGGGTGCGGCCCTCGGCGGAGGTGAACGAACCGGGCCGCACGCCGATCGCGCCGAGCGCGCCGACGACGACCGAGGTGGAGTTGGCGTCGCTCGCGCCGCCGACGCCGTAGCCCCAGCCGCCGTCCTTATTCTGCACGCTCCGCAGCCAGTCGGAGCCGGCCTTGACGGCCTTGTCGATCGCCTCCGGGGCGGCGGCCTGGCGCCGCACGGCGCGGAGCGCCTGGACGGCGACGGCGGTGGCGTTGGTGTCCCGCATCGTCTTCGCGTCGCAGGGCTTCGAGGCGTCCGCGCGGTACGAGGCGAACGAGCCGTCGGCGCACTGCTGGCCCAGGAGCCAGTCCACGGCCCGGTCGGCGGGCTGGTAGCCGGTGCCGCGCTGGGCGAGGAAGGCGAGCGACTGCCGCCAGACACCGTCGTACGTCGGGTCCTTCGTGCCGTACAGGCCGGACGGGAGCGTGCCCGCGGAAGGGGAGGGCGAGGGCGCGGCGGAGGCCGCCCCGGCTGCTCCGGTGCCGAGCACGGCTGCGGCGGCGGCGAGCGCGGCGGCGCTGCGGCGGACGGTGTTCATGGGGCCCTCTCCTGCGGCCGGGCACCGGCACGCCTCGGGGGCACCAGGCTCCGGCTCCGTGTTCCTCGACGGTGCCGGCGGTCACGTCCCGGGCGGGGCATTCCGGCTCTGCCGCGTGTGGGGGCGGCTCACGGACCGGGGTGTCCCCTGCTCGGGCGGAGCCGAGAGCTCGGGGAAGGGTCGGCGCCGGATGCGCACCGGCTTCCCCCCGTACGGGCATGATGACGACGGGCCCACTCTACCGGCCCGTAGGAACGCTCCCCGGGGGTGGGAGGCGCCTCGCGGACCGGCGCCCGCGCGGGCCCCGGACGGGCTTCGCGGGCACGCCGCCGGGAACCGGCCGACCGGCCGCCGGGCCGTGCCGCCGACCACGCGGGCGCGTGGACCGGGAGGGCGGGCAGGACCGCGAGGGCGGACACGCGCCCACCGGGACGGTGCCGGGCGGCCTCACACCGCGACGTACGCGACGGGGTCCGTGCCCGCCACCGGCTCCGCGCGGCCGAGCTTCACCAGACGGCGGACGTGGGCCTCGGCCTCGCTGACGGCGATGTTGCGGGAGCCGTGGGGGATCTGCTCCCAGGGGCGGTTCCACTCCATGCGCTCGGCGAGCTGCCAGGGCGTGAGCGGGGCCGCGAGGAGGGCGAGGAGGCCGGTGAGGCGCTCCTCGTGGTGGTCGAGGAGTTCACGGACCCGGCCGGCGGCGTCGGTGAAGGCGTACTGGTGGGCGGGGAGGACCTCGGCGACGCCGAGGCGGCCGATCCGTTCGAGCGAGTCGAGGTAGTCGCCGAGGGGATCGGTGGCGGTGCCGTCGTCGGGGTCCTCGTACAGGCCGATGTGCGGGGAGATGCCGGGCAGCAGGTGGTCGCCGGAGAAGAGCCGGCCGTGGCCGGTCAGCCGGGAGGGGTGCTCCTCCTCCAGGTGCAGACAGACGTGCCCGGGGGTGTGGCCGGGCGTCCAGATCGCGCGCAGCCGCCGTCCGGCCAGGTCGAGGAGCTCGCCGGGGACGATCTCGCGGTCGGGGAGGGCCGAGCGGAGGCCGGGCAGGGTCCGCGTCCGTCCGGCGGCGCGGGCGGCCCGCAGCGGGGCGACGTGCTCCTCGGGGGCGCCGACGGCGGCGAGTTTGCGGGCGAGGTAGTCGAACCAGGTGCCGGGCTCGGACTCGCGGGTGCGGCGGACGACGGCCGTGTCGGCGGCGTGCATGGCGATCCAGGCCCCGGACTCCTCGCGGACCCGGCCGGAGAGGCCGTGGTGGTCGGGGTGGTGGTGGGTGACGACGACGCCGTGGACCTCCCGTACGGACAGCCCCAACGCGTCGAGTCCGCCGGTGAGTTCGTCCCACGAGGCCGGGTCGTCCCAGCCCGTGTCGACGAGGACCGGGCCGCGGCCGGTGTCGAGGACGTGGACGAGGGTGTGGCCCAGCGGATTGTCCGGGATGGGCACCCGCAGGGACCAGACGCCTCCGCCGTGCTCGGTCACCTGGGTCATGAGCGTCCTCGTCTCTGCGCACCGGTACGGCCATTGCCCACCATAACTAGAACTGGTATCAGTTCTGAAGCACCGTCAGGAACTCAGGGCAATTCCATCTCCTCGGGAGGCAGCGGTCATGACCGAGCTTGTGGAGCACGGAAGGCTGTTCATCGGCGGGGAGCTGGCCGAACCCCTCGGTGACGGGGTGATCGAGGTGATCTCCCCGCACACCGAGCAGGTCATCGGCCGTGTCCCGCACGCCTCCGAGGCCGACGTCGACCGGGCCGTCGCCGCCGCACGCCGGGCCTTCGACGAGGGGCCCTGGCCCCGGGCGACGGTCGAGGAGCGGATCGCCGTCGTCGGCCGCATCAAGGACGCGATCGCCGCGCGGTACGAGGAGATCGGCCGTTCCATCAGCGCGCAGAACGGCTCCCCGTACTCCTGGTCCGTCCTCGCCCAGGCGCTCGGCGCGATGATGGTCTGGGACGCGGCGATCACCGTCGCCCGGGACTTCCCGTACGAGGAGCGGCGCGCCGGCGCCCTCGGACCGCTGCTCGTGCGGCGCGAGCCGGTCGGCGTCGTCGCGGCCGTCGTCCCGTGGAACGTGCCGCAGTTCACCGCCGCCGCCAAGCTGGGCCCCGCGCTGCTCGCCGGCTGCACGGTGGTCCTCAAGCCCTCGCCGGAGTCGCCCCTCGACTCGTACATCCTCGGCGAGATCGCGGCCGAGGCCGGCCTCCCGGAGGGGGTCCTGTCGATCCTGCCCGCCGACCGCGAGGTCAGCGAGTACCTCGTCGGCCACCCCGGCGTCGACAAGGTCTCCTTCACCGGCTCGGTCGCCGCCGGCAGGCGGGTCATGGAGGTCGCCTCCCGCAACCTCACCCGCGTCACCCTCGAACTGGGCGGCAAGTCGGCCGCCGTGATCCTGCCGGACGCGGACCTGGAGGCCGCCGTCGCCGGGATCGTCCCGGCCGCCTGGATGAACAACGGGCAGGCGTGCGTGGCCCAGACCCGCATCCTCGCGCCCCGCTCGCGCTACGAGGAGATCGCCGAGGCCTTCGCGGCGGCGGCCGGCGCGCTCGTCGTCGGCGACCCGCTCGACCCGGCCACCCAGGTCGGCCCGCTCGTCGCCCGCCGCCAGCAGCGGCGCTCCCTCGACTACATCGGGATCGGCCAGGCGGAGGGCGCGAAGCTGCTCACCGGCGGCGGCCGCCCGGACGGCCTCGATCGGGGCTGGTACGTCGAGCCGACCCTCTTCGGGGACGTCGACAACTCCATGCGGATCGCCCGCGAGGAGATCTTCGGCCCGGTCGTCTGCCTCCTGCCGTACGGGGACGAGGCCGAGGCCCTGCGGATCGCGAACGACTCCGACTTCGGGCTCAGCGGCAGCGTCTGGACCGGGGACGTGGAGCACGGGATCGACTTCGCCCGGGGCGTGCGCACCGGCACCTTCAACGTCAACACCTTCAGCCTCGACATGCTCGGCCCCTTCGGCGGCTACAAGAACAGCGGCGTGGGGCGGGAGTTCGGGCCCGAGGGCTTCGGCGAGTACCTGGAGCACAAGATGATCCACCTGCCGGCCGGATACGGGGACGCGTGATGGGCGACCGCTGGCACGTCGAGGTCGACCGGAGCGTCTGCATCGGCTCCGGCATGTGCGTCGACCACGCCCCGGCCGGCTTCCGCCTCGACACGGCCCGCCAGTCCCACCCGGTGGAACCGGAGACGGACGCGGGCGAACGCCTCCTCGCGGCGGCGGAGGGCTGTCCGGTGGAGGCGATCCTGATCACCCTGGCGGACGGAGGGGAGCCGGTGTTCCCGCCGGAGGAGTGACCCGGGCCGACGGCGGGGGAGCGCGTCGGATGGACGGTGCCCTCGTTCCCGCGTGCAAAACTGTGCCCCGTGAAAACGGGGGCAAGAGGCCTTCGTGCGTGCTGATTCGGGAGTGTTGTGCGCAAGGCGATGTGGGTGGCCGCGGCCGCCGGTGTGGCGCTGCTCGTCGCGGGCTGTGGCGGCGAGGGCGGTACGGACGAGAGCGGTTCGTCCTCGGCCGGTTCGGCCGCGACGGGCGGCTCCGGCGCGGGCGGTTCGAGCGAGGGGAAGCTGGACGCGGCCGCGGTCACCAAGGAGTTGACGGACGCGGCGACGGGCGCCGGCTTCACGCAGGACTCCTCGGGCGAGGCGGTGCCGCCGGCACTGAAGGACTGCATGGTCTCCTGGACGGCCGACGCCGAGAAGGCCGCCGACCCGAAGAAGTCCTACGCGGACACGGTCGCGACCCTGACCGGCGGTGGCTGGGCGGAGGGCAAGTCGGTCGAGCAGATGGGCTCTCAGATCAAGTCCCTGACGAAGAGCACCTGGCGGCTCCAGGCCAGCAACCACTCGCAGGGCCCGCTGAAGCTCGTGATGTTCGTCGCCACCGACGCCGGCCCGGAGTGCCAGGCGGCCATGGAGGCGGAGAACGCCAAGCACAAGAAGCCCTGACCCGGAGCCGCTCGTGCCCCCGCCGGGGGTGCGAGCGGCGCTCCTCAGCCCGTCGGCTCCGGTGCCGTCAGGTCGATCAGCCGGCAGACCGTCTCGATGTCGATCTTCACCTGTGCGATCGAGGCGCGTCCGGACAGCCAGGTGATCAGCGCCGAGTGCCAGGTGTGCTCGATCACCCGGACCGCCGAGAGCTGGCTCGGGGTCGGGTGCTCCGCCCCCATCGCGTCCAGGATGATCGCCGTCGTCAGCCGGGAGACCGTGTCGACCTCGGGGCTCACGCTGCGGTCCGCGAAGGTCAGCGCCCGCACCATCGCGTCGGCCAGCTGCGGTTCCCGCTGGAGCGCCCGGAAGGCGCGCATCAGGGTCTCGGCGACCCGCTCCGCCGGGTCCGCGCCGCCGGGCGGCCGCTTCCGCAGCGTGGTGTGCATGTGCTGGAGCTGGTCCTGCATGGTCGCCACGAGCAGGTGGATCTTGGAGGGGAAGTAGCGGTAGAGCGTGCCGAGGGCGACCCCCGCCGCCTCGGCGACCTCCCGCATCTGCACGGCGTCGAAGCCGCCCCTGGCGGCGAGCTGGGCGCTGGCGTTCAGGATGCGGCGGCGCCGTGCCTCCTGGCGCTCCGTGAGGGGCGGCGACGCGGGTCTGTGGTCCGCCCTGTGGTCTGCGGTCATGAGGTCCCGTTCCGTGCGGCTTCCGTGCGGGGGAGCGACAGTATGGCGGCGCGACCGCCGTGGCGCGAATCACCTGTTCCGGCTCTCACCACGGAGCTACCTGCCGGTAGATTCTGTGCTCCTTGAAGGATCAAGAACGATCAAGTCTGTAACTTGTTCTAGATTAGCGCGAGCGGTTACGCTCCGGCGAAACGCACGCTCGAAGGGGGTCGCGCATGACCGCTGAGGCCATAGAGGCAAGCCCCCGGCAGGGCGTCACCGCGGCCGGTGACGGTCCGTTGCGGATCGCTCTCCTCACGTACAAGGGGAACCCGTTCTGCGGGGGTCAGGGCGTCTACGTCCGGCACCTCTCCCGCGAGCTCGCCCGCCTCGGGCACACCGTCGAGGTCATCGGCTCCCAGCCGTACCCGACGCTCGACGAGGGCGTGCCGCTCACCGAGGTCCCCAGCCTCGACCTGTACCGCTCGCCGGACCCCTTCCGGACCCCGAAGCGCGACGAGTACCGGGACTGGATCGACGCCCTCGAGGTCGCCACCATGTGGACCGGCGGCTTCCCCGAACCGCTCACCTTCTCCCTGCGCGCCCGGCGCCTGCTCGCCGCCCGCCGCGGCGACTTCGACGTCGTCCACGACAACCAGACCCTCGGGTACGGACTCCTCGGCGGCCCGCGCGCCATCGGCGCGCCGCTCGTCACGACGATCCACCACCCGATCACCGTCGACCGGCAGCTCGAACTCGACGCCGCCGCCGACTGGAGGCGCCGCGCCTCCGTCCGCCGCTGGTACGCCTTCACCCGCATGCAGAAGAAGGTCGCCCGCCGGCTGCCGTCCGTGCTCACCGTCTCCGGCACCTCCCGCCAGGAGATCGTCGAGCACCTCGGCGTCCGCGAGGACCGCATCGAGGTCGTCCACATCGGCGCCGACACCGACCTCTGGTCCCCGGACGCGTCCGTCGCCGAGGTCCCGGGCCGGATCGTCACCACCTCCAGCGCCGACGTCCCCCTCAAGGGCCTCGTCCACCTGATCGAGGCGCTCGCCAAGCTCCGCACCGAGAACCCCGACGCACACCTGGTCGTGGTCGGCAGGCGCGCCGAGGACGGCCCCGTCGCGCAGGCCATCGAGCGGTACGGGCTCGACGGCGCCGTCGAGTTCGTCAAGGGCATCAGCGACGCCGAGCTCGTCGACCTCTACCGGTCCGCGCAGGTCGCCTGCGTGCCCTCGCTGTACGAGGGGTTCTCGCTGCCGGCCGCGGAGGGCATGGCGACGGGGACTCCGCTGGTCGCCACGACCGGTGGGGCGATCCCCGAGGTCGCGGGGGCCGACGGCGAGACCTGTCTGGCGGTGCCGCCGGGCGACGCGGGGGCGTTGGCCGCCGCGCTCGGGCGGGTGCTGGGCGATCTCGATCTGCGGACCCGGCTCGGTGCCGCCGGTCGTGCACGGGTCCTGGCCAACTTCACCTGGGCCCGTGCGGCGCAGGGCACGGCCGAGCTGTACCGCGAGGCCGTGGCCCGGCAGGGTGCCGGAGTCCGCCGGTGACACGTCGCCATCGCTGCCGGGTGCGGCCCGGTGATGGGGTGGTGCCCACCCGTTCCGCCCTGCGGAACGCCTGCCCGCAACCCTCCGTCAACCCCGAAAGGCAGACCTCGTGCTGACCGTCGACTTCACCCGCTTCCCGCTCGCCCCCGGCGACCGTGTGCTCGATCTGGGCTGCGGTGCGGGCCGGCACGCCTTCGAGTGCTACCGGCGCGGCGCCCAGGTCGTGGCCCTCGACCAGAACGGCGAGGAGATCCGCGAGGTCGCCACGTGGTTCGCCGCCATGAAGGAGGCCGGCGAGGCCCCCGCCGGCGCGACCGCCACCGCGATGGAGGGCGACGCCCTCAACCTGCCGTTCCCCGACGAGTCCTTCGACGTCGTCATCATCTCCGAGGTCATGGAGCACATCCCCGACGACAAGGGCGTGCTCGCCGAGATGGTCCGCGTCCTCAAGCCGGGCGGCCGGATCGCGATCACCGTGCCCCGGTACGGCCCCGAGAAGGTCTGCTGGGCGCTCTCCGACGCGTACCACGAGGTCGAGGGCGGCCACATCCGCATCTACAAGGCCGACGAGCTGCTCGGCAAGATCCGGCAGGCCGGCCTCAGGCCGTACGGCACCCACCACGCGCACGCGCTGCACTCGCCGTACTGGTGGCTGAAGTGCGCCTTCGGCGTCGACAACGACAAGGCGCTGCCGGTCCGCGCGTACCACAAGCTCCTGGTCTGGGACATCATGAAGAAGCCCGCCCTGACCCGGGTCGCCGAGCAGCTGCTCAACCCGGTCGTCGGCAAGAGCTTCGTGGCGTACGCGACCAAGCCCCACCTCCCGAAGGCCGCCGCGGCCCCCGCCGACACCGCGGACGCGGCCAAGTGACGTCCCCCGAGCGGATCGCGGAGCACCTCGTCCTGCCCGGGGTGCTCACCGCCGAGCAGGCCGCCGAGACCGTGGCGGGGATACTCGCCGTGCAGCGCGAGGACGGCGCCGTCCCCTGGTTCCGCGGCCACCACCTGGACCCGTGGGACCACACCGAGGCCGCCATGGCCCTGGACGCGGCCGGCGAGCACGCCGCCGCGACCCGCGCCTACGAGTGGCTCGCCCGCCACCAGAACGCCGACGGCTCCTGGTACGCGGCCTACCACGACGGCGACCCGGAGCAGGTCACCGACCGGAGCCTGGAGTCCAACTTCGTCGCGTACGTCGCGGTCGGCGTCTGGCACCACTACCTCTCCACCGGCGACGACGCCTTCCTCGACCGGATGTGGCCCGTCGTCTACGCGGCCGTGGAGTTCGTCCTCGGGCTCCAGCGGCCCGGCGGCCAGATCGGCTGGAAGCGCGAGCCCGACGGCACGCCGGTGCACGACGCGCTGCTCACCGGCAGCTCCTCCATCCACCAGGCACTGCGCTGCGCCCTCGCCATCGCCGAGGTCCGCGAGGAGCCGCAGCCCGACTGGGAGCTGGCCGCCGGAGCCCTCGGCCACGCGATCCGCCGGCACCCCGAGCGCTTCCTCGACAAGTCCCGCTACTCGATGGACTGGTACTACCCGGTCCTCGGCGGCGCGGTCACCGGAGCCGAGGCGCGGGCCCGGATCGAGGCCGACTGGGACCGGTTCGTCGTCCCCGGCCTCGGCGTGCGCTGCGTGGTGCCCAACCCGTGGGTCACCGGCGGCGAGAGCTGCGAACTCGCCCTCACGCTCTGGGCGATGGGCGAGTCCGACCGGGCCCTCGCGATCCTCCAGGACATCCGGCACCTGCGCGCCGGGAACGGCATGTACTGGACGGGGTACGTCTTCGAGGGCGCCACGGAGGACGACAAGGCCGTGTGGCCCGAGGAGCAGACCGCCTGGACCGCGGGCTCCCTCCTCCTCGCGGTCGCGGCCCTCGGCGGCGAGGAGGCGACGGTCGCCGTCTTCGGCGGCGAACGGCTGCCGAGCGGCCTGGAGCCCGACTGCTGCGCCTGACCTCCCGGCGGACCGGACCTCGGGGAACGAGGTCCGGCCCGGGCTCCGGCGGGGCCCGGCCCCGTTCGGAGCCGTCCGGCTGGCGGGCGCGGGACCCCCGGGTGAGGCTGGCGGCACCGTCACCAGGGAGGTCCCGTCGTGCCCAGAAGTGTTTCGCGCGGAGTCGTGGCGCTGCTGCTGTCCTGCGCCCTGCTCCTGACCACCGCCGCCTGCGACAGCAACGACGACACGCAGGGCGCGACCGCGGCCTCCACCCCCTCGGCCTCCGCGAGCTTCCAGCAGCAGAAGCTGGCGAAGACGCGGTTCGTGGCCAATGCCGGGCTGGCCGCGGGCGCCACGTACCAGTGGATCGTGAAGCCGTACCGCGCGGGGAAGTTCAAGAAGGGCGCGGACGGCCGGACCCTCACCCTGGTGAAGGCGGGTCTCGCGGGCGCGTTCACGTACAACCGGCTCAAGGCGGCGGTGAACAACGCCAAGGGCGACCCGCTGCTCTCGAAGGCGGTCGCGCCGCTCTCCGCCGGGATCGACTCGCTCAAGGACCTGGGGACGAAGCTCCGCAAGGGCGACGCGGGCGACGCGGACGTCGGCGCCTTCGAGGGCGTCATCAACAGCGTCAAGGAGGCGGGGAAGAACGCCGGCGCGAACGTCGTGGACAAGGTCCCCAGCGCCTCCCAGCTGAGTGGCGGCTGACGCCTAGGCGTTGAGCTCCGCCAGCAGGCGGAGCGCGGCGGGGTCCGGTGAGGTGACCAGCAGGTCCGTCACCGGGCCCCGCCGCCACGCCTCCAGGCGCCGGGCGATCCGCTTCCGGGGGCCGACGAGCGAGATCTCGTCCGCGAAGGCGTCCGGCACGGCGAGCACGGCCTCCTCGCGCCGGCCCGCCGCGAACAGCTCCTGGACGCGACGGGCCTCCTTCGCGTACCCCATGCGTCCCATCAGGTCGGCGTGGAAGTTGCGGGCCGCGTGCCCCATGCCGCCGATGTAGAAGCCGAGCATCGCCTTGACCGGGAGCAGTCCCCCGGCCACGTCCGCGCAGAGCCGCGCCCGGACCATGGGGGCGACGAGGAAGCCCTCGGGAAGGGTCTCCGGCAGGGCGTACACCTCGGCCCAGCGGTCGGGCGTCCAGTAGAGGGGCAGCCAGCCGTCGGCGATCGCGAGGGTCTGCGCGATGTTCCTGGGGCCCTCGGCGCCGAGCAGGACGGGGACGTCGGCGCGCAGCGGATGGGTGATCGACTTGAGGGCCTTGCCGAGGCCGGTGCCGTCCGGACCGTCGTACGGGTGGGAGTGGTGGAGCCCGTCGAGCCGGACGGGGGCCTCGCGGCGCAGCACCTGGCGGACCACGTCCACGTACTCGCGGGTCGCGGTCAGCGGGGAGCGGGGGAAGGGGCGCCCGTACCAGCCCTCGACGACCTGCGGCCCGGACAGGCCGAGCCCGAGCAGCACGCGTCCGCCGGAGAGGTGGTCGAGCGTGAGCGCGTGCATCGCGGTGGTGGTGGGGGCGCGGGCGGCCATCTGCGCGACGGCGGTGCCCAGCCGGACGCGGCTGGTGTGGGCGGCGATCCAGGTCAGCGCGGTGAAGGCGTCGGAGCCCCAGGCCTCGGCGGTCCACACGGAGTCGTAGCCGAGCCGTTCGGCCTCGCGGGCGAGGTCGAGGCGGTCGGGGGAGGGGCCGCGGCCCCAGTAGCCGAGGGCGAGTCCGAGTCGCATGCCCCGCATCCTTTCTGACGCTCCGTCAGGTGTGTTGCGGGGACTGTACGGCAACGGCCCCCCGCCCGGAAGGGATTCCGGGCGGGGGGCCGTTCGCGAGCGGGGATCAGCCGCGCTGGATGCCCGTCGTGTCCTGGAGGACGCCGCGGCGGCCGTCCTGCGTCTGGGCCACCAGGCCCGGGCCGCGCTGCTCGACCGCGAGGTACCAGGTGCCCGGGGCGAGCTCGGCGATCGGCGCCTGGGAGCCGTCCTCCGCGTACAGCGGACGCGCGACCGGGACCGCGAACCAGAAGGGCGCGAAGTCCGAGGCCGGCTGCGCGGCCGGAGCGGCCGCCTGCGGCTCGGGCTGCTGCGCGGCCTGCGGCTGCGGGGCGGCGGCCTGCGCGCCGAACGGCTGACCCGCACCCTGCGAGGGGTCCTGCGGCCCGCCGTACGGCTGCTGCTGCGCGCCCGGGTAGCCGTAGCCGCCGGGGACGCCCGGCTGACCCGGCTGGCCGTGCTGCATGCCGTACGGCTGCGGGGTCTGCGGCTTGGGCGCGCCGACGAGCGGGGCCTTGAGGGCGGGGACCAGCGGACCGGCGACGGCGGCACCGGCCAGGACCAGGGCGGCGATGAGGCCGAGGATCAGGCCGGCGCCGGCGTTGTCCGCCTCGAAGATCCACATGAGCAGCGTCCAGGCGGACGCGAGGGTGAACGCGGCGCCGACCTGGCCGAGCTCCAGGCCGGCCACCTTGCGCGGCTGCGGCAGGGAGCGGGAGACGACGACGAGGGCGGCGCCGACGATGCCGAGGAAGAAGGAGCCCCAGCCGAGCTGCGAGAACTCCCACGAGTTCGGGGTGTCGACCTTGTCACAGATGTCGGCGCCGGCGTTGCAGCCGGCGATGCCGAGGAACGAGGCGATGAACAGCACCACCGCTGCACCGATCAGCACGCCATCGCCTCGGGTGAGGGAGCGGATATTCACGTAAGAGTCCTTCGTCGGGTCGTCGGTCGTCGCGTCGGGGTGGCGCTCAGGTTCATGACAGGAGGGTGGCCCCATCGTACGGAGCGAATCTATCGCCCGCCGGTACTACCCCCGGAGGTAGGTGGCGATGCCGTCCGCCAGCCCCTGGGCCGCCTTCTGCCGCCACGTCGACGACGTGAACAGCCGGGCGTCCTTCGGGTCACGCATATTGCCGCATTCGACGAAGACCTTGGGGACGGTCGAGAGATTGAGGCCGCCCAGGTCGTCCCGTACGTCCAACCCCGTACCGGAACCGATGTAGTTGGCGGGAGAGGTCCCGGTGGCACGGGCGAAGCGCTCCGCGATCCGCTCGCCGAGGGCGCGGGAGGGGGCGACGATCTTCGCGGTGTCGGCGGAGCCCGCGCGCACCTTCGCGGGAAGGATCACGTGGAAGCCGCGGTGGCCCGCGGCCGAGCCGTCCCCGTGGACGGAGACGACGGCGTCGGCACGGGCGGCGTTGCCGATCCCGGCCCGCTCGTCGATGCAGGGGCCCCAGGGGCGGTCGCCGTCGTGGGTGAGCACCACCTCGGCGCCGCGCGCGGTGAGGAGGTCCCGCAGCCGGTGGGAGACGTCGAGGGTGAAGGAGGCCTCGGTGTAACCGGCGTCGGTGGAGGTGCCGGTGGTGTCGCACTCCTTCCGGACCGTCCCGATGTCGACCTTCTTGTTGATTTCGGTGGAATGGCGGAAATTGCCGGAGTTGTGACCGGGGTCGATGACGACGGTCTTCCCGGCGAGCGAACGGCCCGCCGGGGAGGCGGGCAGCGGCGAGCGGGCGGGCCGGGGGGCGGAGGGCGAGGCGAACGGCGGGCGGGACTGCGTCCCGCTCTCGCTCCGGGTCGTCTCGGTCCCCCGGGCCTTCCCGTTCGGCGGCGAGGCCTGGGAGGCCGCGCACCCGGCGAGCGCGGCGCAGCAGCCCGCGGCGGCGAGGGCGAGGGCGAGGGTACGGCGGGCGGTGTTCCGGTGGTCGTACGGCACCCCGCGACTTTAGGCCCTGTGCGGGGCGAAATGCCGCAGGGATGCGTAGCAGGTTGGTCACCGTCGTCACGGACCGGTGGACGCGTGTGGGCGAACCGTGAAGGGTAGGTCGGAACAAGGCGGCGGTGGGGTGCTGCCGCGCACCGGACCCGCGAGGGGGAACCGTGGTGGGGGAAGAACCGAACGACGCACGTCCCGAACCGAACGACAGACCTCCGGGCGGCGACTGGTTGATCAAGGGGAGCGGCCCGGCGCCCGGCACGCCGTCGGGAACGGCTCCCGGGGACTCTTCGGGAGGGCCGTCCGGAACGGCCTCGGAGGGCTCCTCGGGAGCGCCTTCCGACGCTCCGGCGGGCACGCCTGCGGGGGCGCGCTCCGATGCTCCGGCGGGTAAGCCTGCGGGGGCGTCTTCCGATGGCCCGGCGGGCACGCCTGCCGGAGCGCGCTCCGATGCGCCTGCGGACGCACCGCCCTGGGCCGCTCCGGCCCCGGCCGCCCCCGCGGCGCCGCTCCCGACCCCGCCCCCGGCCCCGGCGGCTCACGACGTCCAGGCTCCGGAGGCCTCCGGCGCTCCGGCCGCCGGCTCCGGCGCCGGGACGCCCACGCTCGCCTTCGGGGCGCCGGCCGGTGCCGGGTCCGGGGCCGGGTCCGGGGCGCGGGCTGAAGGGGCGGGCGCCACTCCGTCCGCCTCCCCGCCCGGGCCCCCGACCGCGCCCGGCTGGGCAGGGGCCGGGACCGTGCCGCCGCCGCCCGGCGCCCCGCCCGGTTTCGGGCCGCCGCCGGGGTACGGGCCGCCCGGTTACGGCCCGCCGCCGGCGCCCGGCCCCGCGCAGCCGCCCGGCGACGCGAACCCCGCCCAGGCCGCCATGATCGGCCTGCTCAACCTGTCCTGCCTCGGCCTCGGCTACGTCCTGCTGCGGAACTGGATCGGCGCCGCGCTCTGCTGGCTCGCCACCGCCGCCCTGCTCGTGGCCGCGCTCCCCGCCGACGTCGACGGCGTGCCCGTCGGGCTCCTCGCCGGCTACGGGGTCTTCCTGCTCGCCGTCGCCGCCGACGGAGCCCGGCGCGGACTGCGCGCCACGCTCCGGATCGGCGCCTCCTTCCGGCGCCTGGCGCTGCCGCTCGCGCTCGTGCTGCTCGCCGTGCCCGCCGGAGGCTCCCTCGCGTACGGCGCCGCCCGCGACGAGGCGAAGGAGCAGGCGCTGCTCGAACGGCTCGCGGCGGCCGACGCCCAGGTGAAGGAGGCCGACGGCCTCGCCTTCGAGCAGGCCGAGCCGACCCTCCGCAAGGCGCTCGACACCTACGCGGACCTCGGCACGAAGCACGCGGGCTCGCGGGCCGGGAAGCTCGTCCCCGCCCGCCTCGACGCGTACTACAAGACGGTCTCCGCCCCCTACGGGAAGAAGGAGTACTGCGCGGCCGTCCCGCCGCTCAAGCACCTGCGCGAGCTCCCCTCCACCGTGGACAAGGAACTGCTCGGCTCCCGGCCCGCCAGGACGGACGAGCCGCTGGCCGAGTCGCTGTACCAGTGCGGTACGGCGGCGCTCGGCGTGCGGACGGCGAACCCGCCGGCGAGCGAGAGCCTCA
Organism: Streptomyces sp. NPDC107498; assembly: GCF_055582805.1. NCBI lineage: Bacteria > Bacillati > Actinomycetota > Actinomycetes > Kitasatosporales > Streptomycetaceae > Streptomyces > Streptomyces sp. NPDC107498. Next base: position 147,310 of record NZ_JBVJPE010000013.1, read on the forward strand.
ACGCGCTCCTCGACACCTTCCCGAAGTCCGCCCAGGCGACCCGCGTCGAGCCGGCCGTCCGGGAGGCGATCCGGACCCGCACGGCCGCCCTCGGCGGCACCGAGCCCTGTGACGCCACCGACCAGCTGCGCACGCTGGCCTCCTCCCTGGACGCGATGCCCGACCCGTTCCTCGGAGGGACGCCGAAGGAGGCGGCGGACGCGGTCCAGAAGGGCGACTTCGCCTGCGGGACCGACCACTTCAAGGACAAGGAGTTCAGCGAGGCGGCCACGGCCATGACGGACTACGCCAAGGCGTACCCGAACAGCCCGAAGGCCGCCCACGCCCGCTCGATCGCCATCGCCGCCGAGATCGCCGAGGAGGAGCCGGAGGCCGGTCGGAGCCTGCCGTCGGCCGACGTCCCCGGCGGTGCCCGGATGGTCATGGTGGTGAGCAACGACGGCCCCGGCGAGGTCGAGGTGCTCTACACGGGCCCGATGACCGGCAGGGTCACCCTCAAGGCGTGCGGGACCTGCAAGAAGTACCAGGCCTCGCTGGCCGCGAACGCCCCGAAGATCAAGGCCTGCACGGGGCCGTCCTCGAAGTACCCGAAGGCGACCCTGCTGCTGCCCGCCGGCGACTACCACTTCCTCCAGAAGCGGGCGGCCACCGGGGCCTCGTCGGCCGGGGACACCAAGTCGAGCAAGACGAAGATCGAACCGGGCTACAGCTACACGAACTGCCTGTACGTGACCTCGCTGTTCTGAGGTCCGGGGATCAGGCCGGGCGGCGCAGCACCCGCAGCGAGTCGGTGACCGAGACCTCCTCGAAGTCACCCGACTCCAGGGCGCGGAGGTAGATCCGGTACGGCGCCTGGCCACCGTCCTCCGGGTCCGGGAAGACGTCGTGGATGACGAGCAGGCCCCCGGGGGCGACCTTGGGGGCCCAGCCCTCGTAGTCGTTCGTGGCGTGCTCGTCGGTGTGCCCGCCGTCGACGAACACGAGCCCGAGCTGCCCGCCCCACACCTTCGCGACCTGCGGCGACCTGCCGACCACCGCGATCACGTGCTCCTCGAGCCCCGCCTTGCGCAGGGTCCGGCGGAAGGTCGGCAGGGTGTCCATGACCCCCACCTCCGGGTCGACCACGGTCTCGTCGTGGTACTCCCAGCCCGGCTGCTGCTCCTCGCTGCCCCGGTGGTGGTCCACGGTCACCGCGACCGTCCCCGCCTGCCGGGCCGCGTCGGCGAGCAGGATCGTCGAGCGCCCGCAGTACGTCCCGACCTCCAGGAGCGGCAGCCCGAGCTTCGCGGCCTCGGCAGCCGCTCCGTACAGCGCCAGCCCCTCCCCGACGGGCATGAAGCCCTTCGCGGCCTCGAAGGCGGCAAGAATCTCGGGCGCGGGCACGGACATGGTCACTCCTACTGGCGGGTACGCGGGTACGGTCGCCCATCGTGCCCTACGCGTCGCACGCGAACCACACCGTCTTCCCGTCGGCCCGCTCCTCGACCCCCCACCGGTCCGCCACCGCCTCCACCAGGACGAGCCCCCGCCCGCCCTCGTCCAGCGGCCCGGCCGCCTTCGCGCACACCGCGCCGGGCACGCCGTCCGCGACCTCGACCCGCAGCCCGTACGGCTCCCGCAGCATCAGCACGGAACACCGCCGGCCCGGCACGTGCCGCACGACGTTCGCGACGAGCTCGGTGAGCGCGAGCGTCGCCGGGTCGGCGAGGTGGTCGAGCCCCCAGCGCGTGAGGAACATGCGCAGGATGCGACGCATGTGCCCGGCGGAATGCTCACCGACGGTGAACCCCATGCGGTAACTGGTGGCAAGTTCTGCGGGATAGAGGTCGGTTGCCTGATTCATGCCCCCAGGGTGGGGCGGTTTCGTTACGCTCGGCTACGGTCTGAACACAACGCCTCGGTGCGTCTGCTTGGGGGTGACCTCGCCGTGGTCAACATCCGCAGCCTGGATCCCAGCGCCTCGCCGCTGGACTACTACGGGTACGAACTCCGCCGACTGAGGGAGGAGGCCGGGCTCAGTCAGTCGCAGCTCGGCGACATCCTCTTCTGCACCGGCTCGCTGGTCGGCCAGATCGAGACGGCGAGAAAGGTCCCGACCAGGGAGTTCTCGGAGCGGCTCGACGCGGCGCTGCTGACGGGCGGCTTCTTCACGCGGCTGGCGGGGCTGGTGCTGAGGAGCCAACTGCCGTCGTGGTTTCGTCCGTACGCGGAGATGGAGGCGAGGGCGACGTACCTCTGCTCGTTCCAGGCGCAGCTGGTCGACGGCCTGCTGCAGTCGGAGGGATACGCCCGGGCTGTCCTGAGCGCCGGATCCGAGAGCGATCTCGACGGACTGGTCGCGGCCCGCATGGAGCGCCAGCGGATCCTGGAACGTGAGAACCCACCCCTGCTCTGGGTCGTCATGAGCGAGGCGGTGTTGCACCAGGAGGTCGGAGGGCGGGAGGTGATGCGGCAACAACTGGACCACTTGTTGGGGATGCAACAACGCGAGTGGGTGAAGATTCAGATGCTCCCCTTCGAGGTCGGCGCACACGGAGGGCAGATGGGCTCCTTCAACCTCCTCCGCTTCGAGAACGACCCCGACCTCGTCTATACCGAGGACTTCGTCCAGGGTCATATGACCGTGGATTCAGCCGCGTTCAGGCGAGGGTCACTCCGTTACGATCACCTCCGAGCGGCCGCTCTCTCGGTGGAGGACTCGACCGCGCTGATCACCCGCGTCATGGAGGAACACTATGGAGAGCAACCAGAACCTGGCGGGAGCGCGCTGGCGTAAGTCCTCGTACAGCGGAGACACCGGCGGGCAGTGCGTCGAGTGCGCCCCCCGCGGCGCCGCCGCCTGGCGTAAGTCCTCGTACAGCGGAGACAACGGCGGCGAGTGCGTCGAGGTCGCCGACCTCGCCGCCCACATCGCGATCCGCGACTCCAAGAACCCCGAAGGCCCCGCCTTCCTCGCCGCCCCCGCCGCCTTCACGGCCTTCGTGAGCGCCGCCGCCGAGGGGCGCATCGGTCGCTGACCGTGGCGACCCTCGTGGGGATGGTGATCCTCGCCCTCGTCCTGCCGACATGGGCGGGGATCACGTACGTGGGGCTGGTACGGGCCCGGCGGGAGAACGCCGCACCGCCCCCGCCGCCCCGGCCCCGCCGCACCCCCACCAAGAAGGTCGCCTGTACCGCCGGACTCACCTTCCTCGCGGGCGGCGCGCTGCACCTGTACGGGCTGTCGTACCTGCCGTTCCTCTTCCCGGAGGACGCGTGCTGGTTCACCGCGGGGGCGAAGGTCATGCCGGACTCCAGCAGCGCACTGCCCGTCAGCCTGGTCTGCCAGGGCGCGGAGATCGTCCCGTGGTGGGTCAACCCCGGACTGCTCGTCCTCGCGGCCACCGCCGTCGCCGCGACCGTCACGAGCGTCGCCCTTGCCGTGAGGCGTCGGGCGGGCAGCTGAACACCACTTCTGGTCAATCCATGACCGGCAACCTTCGCGGACCGCGGATTTCCCTTGCCTCATCTTGCTCGCTCGGGGTTGAGTGGCGTCGCGCCCGTCGGGGACCGACCATCCCCCTCACGACGCACGCACGTCATAGGCGGTCGGGGGACCACACCGCCCACCGGGGGAGAGCAGCATCGCCATGCCGTGATGCCCGGCTCACCGTGAACGGCGCCCGGGTCTCCCCGGCATGCCTTCGTTCTCTGTGAAGGATGCTCTTCTTGCGTTCCAAACCGGGGTTGTTCACCTCTCGATCACGCTTGTCCACCACCCTCACCACCGCCCTCACCTCCGTCGCCGCCCTGGCCGTTCTCGGAGGTGTGGCCGTCCGGCCCGACCTGGCCGTGCGGGACACCGAGCCGGACATGGTCGCCGTGGCCGACTCGTACGACGGCTACGACGTCAAGGCGGCGCAACAGTTGCGCGAGGACCAGTGCCTGGGCACCGAGGCCCTGCGCATGGGTGGGCCCAACCTCTTCGCTCTCGCGCAGAGCGCCCTCGTTCTTCCGCCCGACCAGCTTCACAAGAAGTTCCAGCGGAACATCTTCAGCAGCGAGACGACCCCGCTGCGCGAGGCCGCGGACGCGGACCGGGTCATCGCGGACCAGTGGCTCGACAAGGTCCGGAAGCAGGGCTACGCGTGGTCCAGCGCCGCCGATCTGGATCCTTTCCCCAACCGGCCGCGGGACCCGGACAAGATCTTCGACAAGACCGGGATGAATCCGTGGCTGTACCAGTCGTACTGGGATCCGATGGAGGTGTTCAACCCCTTCTACGACCCCTCGCCCACCGCCGACGACAAGACGAAGGCCGCGGCCCTCGCGATCGGCGACGCCCTCTACACCAGCGGCGGGACGCCGCAGGAGAAGGAGGCGTGGGCGCTGTGGAAGAAGAACTCGGGGAAGATCGAGCCCGACCAGTACTTCGTTCCCCGGGTGTTCGCCGATGACGCCCGCATCTTCCTCGCCTCCGGCGGCTTCCCCCGCACCGCTCCGGAGCCGGGCACCCCGGAGTTCCGGATCGCGGTCGAGGACCTGAAGGCCCGCTTCGGAGCCTGCGGCTGGCACGACCCGATCGACCCCAACCGGGTTCTCGGGAAGCAGGTGGCGCAGGCGGCGGCCGAGTGGCAGCAGGAGATCGGCGGCCAGGCCACGCAGCGGCAGCAGATCCTGACCGCCGGCAAGGACGCCACGAAGGCGCTGCAGGACGGCACCTACGCCCTCAGCATGCTCGTCGGCCAGTCGTGGCTCGCCGACTACTACACCCGCTGGCAGGACCACTGGACCCCCGGTGGCCTGGGCTGGATCGGCAACGGCTACACGGTAGTCGAGGTGCCGGGCGCGCCGGGCAAGTGCCTGGACGTCCAGGGTGGTGGCAAGACCAACGGAACGCCGGTCCAGATCCACACCTGCAACAACTCCGCCGCGCAGAAGTGGCAGCTCGAAGGCAACGAGGAGGACCTGCACCTCCGCAACGTCAACTCGTTCAAGTGCCTGGACGTGGCCGGGAACGCGTCGACCAACGGCACGAAGATCCAGATCACGGACTGCTACACCACCAAGGGCCAGTCGTGGAAGGGCGATGTCCGTGCCGCCTCGCCCCTGAAGAGCACGACCACGGGCAAGTGCCTGGACCTGAGCGCCTTCGCCCTCGGTACGGACGCGCGGCTGTGGGACTGCAAGGGGACCAGCGCGCAGAAGTACCTGATCAAGCCGACCGGGGAGAAGGGCGCCGGCAGCACCCCGTACCCGGTCAAGGCGCAGTTCGACGCCGCGAAGAAGGGCCTCGCCGACGCGCAGGCGGCCGCGAAGCCGTACTTGGCCACGATCAGGGCCCGACTGGAGAGCGCCAAGAAGTCGGCCGCCGCCTCCGACGCGGCCGTGCAGGTCGCGTACGGCATCGCGGACGCCGCCGGCGCCCCGCGCGGCCGGGGCCTCCTGGTCGGCCAGCAGAAGGCGCAGGTCACCAAGGGAGCCGTCGCCGCGCTGACGGCCATGGTGAAGGCCGGCGAGACCGCCGAGGCCGCCACCAGGGCCGCCGCGGGCGACAGCGCGACCATCACGCAGCGCGCCGTCGCCCAGACCGCGCAGGTCAACGCCGAGTTCCGCAAGGAGGCCGCGCACACCGCCGAACTGCAGGCGAAGGCGGCGGCCGACGGGGCCAAGCTGCACCGCGACAACGCGAAGAAGGACAAGGAGACGGCGGAGGCGAAGCTCGCGCTCGCCCTCAAGGCCGAGGGCGACGCCAAGGCGGCCGCCGCCGACGCACACGCCAAGCGCCTCGCCGCCGAGTCCCAGGAGGCCAAGGCGAAGGCGGAGAAGGACATCGCCGCCGCCAAGCAGAACGAGGCCGCTCAGCACAAGGAGAAGGCCGACGCGGAGGCCGTGAAGGCCGAGGACGCCAGGAAGGCGGCCGAGACCTCGGAGGCCACCGCGGTCGAGAAGAAGAACGCCGCCGTCAAGGCCCGCGACAACGCCAAGGCCGAGCGGGACGACGCGTGGGAGGCCGAGCAGAGGTCCGACGCCGCCCGCGCCAGGGCCGACGCGAAGGAGGCCTACGCCCAGGCCCACGAGTCCGACGGCTACGCCGAGGAGTCCCGTAAGGCGGCCGACGCGGCCTGGGCGCATGCCGACGACGCGGAGGCGGCGGCCGGACGGGCACGCGGCGAAGCCGACGCGGCGACCCGCGCGGCGGCGGAAGCGGACGCGGCGGCCACCCGCGCCGAAGCGGCCGCCAAGCGGTCCCGCGCGCACGCGGACGCCGCCCAGGCCGCGAAGCTGAAGGCCGACGCCGCGGTCCGGACCGCCACCAGCGCCGCCGCCGACGCCATCGCGGCGAGCGACCACGCCGCCGGCGAAGCCCGTACGGCGGTCGCACTGGCCGACGAGGCGGAGCGCAAGGCGAAGGACGCCAGGACCCAGGCGGACGCGGCCTCGAAGGAAGCCGCGAACGCGCGGGCCGCGTCGGCGAAGGCCGCCGGGTTCGCCCACGTCACCGCCCAGGCGGCGGTGGACGCCGGTGCGGCGGCCGCCCAGGTCGCCAAGCCCGCGAACGACGCGATCCAGCTCGGCTCCCCCTACGCCACCACGGACGCCGGCGCGGCTCTGGTGGTCCTGACGGGCCAGGCGTCGAAGACGATCGCCGAGCAGCAGAAGGCCGTCGCCGACGCCCACGCGAAGAACGCGCGGACCGAGGCGGCCGCAGCCAAGAACCTTGCCGACACGGCCACGGGCGACGCCAAGCAGGCGTACGTCCACGCGGCCAACGCCGCCGGGTACGCGGCGGACGCCCGCGGCTACGCCAAGGAGGCCCTCGGCTACGCCGCCGACGCCGCCGACGCGGCGTCGAAGGCCGGCGCCTCCCTGGCCCGGACCCTGGAGTACGACCGGCAGGCCGCCGAGGACGCGGCCGCCGCGGACAAGGCGGCCGGGCGCGCCGAAGGGTACGCCCGTGCCGCCCGCGACTCCGCCGACCAGGCGTCGCTCGACGCCGAGGCCGCCCGCCAGGCCGCGTCCCGGGCCGAGCAGTCCGCCAAGGACGCGCGGGCGGCGGCCGACCGGGCCGACACCGCCGCGACCGAGGCGGAGAAGGCCGCCGAGGAAGCCCTGAAGTTCGCGGAGGAGGCGCAGGCGGCGGCCGACCGGGCCGAGGCCGAGCAGAAGAACCACTCGATCGCCGACGGCGGGACCACCGGCGTCGGCGGCGTCTTCTACGTCGTCGACAAGATGGCCCCGGTCGGCGAACCGGAGATCAAGAAGAAGGAGAACTGCAACGTCATCGTCCATGTGGGCGACTGCGTGATGACCGTCGTCCTCCACTTCGACGCCTACATCGACCTGTACCTGTGCACCGCGGAGGACATGCCGGCGACCGAGACCGGCTGCCCGCCGGAGGCCACGGTCTTCCTCGGCGCGGACGTGCTGAAGGACCAGAAGACCGAGGTCACGCACACGCTGTCGATGGCCGAGTTCAACTCGGGAATCGACCCGGTGAAGATCATCCTCGGTGACTTCATCGAATGCGCGAAGAAGATCGCCCCCGGCGGCGAGCCGGGCAGCTGGGCCGGGTGCGCCTGGGCCGCGACCTGGTTCGTCCCCGGCAAGGCGTACAAGGCGATCGGGGACGCGCTCCACGCGCTCAACGCCGCCCTGCACACGGGGGTCGGCGTCCGTGAGGCGTTCAACGCGCTGCGCGCCCTGGAACTCGACCCGGCGACGATCGCCCGGCTCGAGGAGACCGTCAACGTCTACGAGGACGTGTTCACCGCCTGCGAGCGGAACAGCTTCCCGGGTTCCACCCGCGTCCTCATGGCGGACGGCTCCCACCGGGCGATCCGCGAGGTGCGCGTCGGGGACCGGGTGCTCGCCACCGATCCCCGGACCGGGAGCCTGCGGGTCCAGGGCGTGACGGACACCTACCGCCACGACACCGAGCGCCTGGTGGACGTCTCCGTCGCCGGCGGCCGGCTCACGAGCACGATCGGGCACCGGTTCTTCGTCCCCGGCCGCGGCTGGACCGCGGTCGCGGACCTGCGCGTCGGCGACCGGCTGCGCACCCCGCAGGGCACGGAGGAGACCGTCACCGCGCTGCGGGACCGCTCGGGCCTCGCGCCCCGCACGGTGTTCGACCTCACCGTGGACGGACTGCACACGTTCTACGTCCGTCCGCAGGGTGAGCGGACGCGGGACGTCCTGGTTCACAACTGCACCGACATCATCGCGGACGAGGGCCTCCTGGAGGCGCACACGCTGAGGGAGCACGTCGACAAGAACAACGCCCAGATGCAGGCCAAGGCCGACGGATCGGTCGGCGGCGTCGCGGGCAGGTGGAGCAGCAAGCAGAAGGCCGCGAGCGCCGTCAAGCAGGCCATGGAGGAGTGGATCAAGCAGCCGGGCAACGCCCAGAAGCTGACGGTCTGGGCGAACAAGCAGGCCCAGAAGATCGGTAAGAAAGGCCGGTTCGATCCGGGGACCGATCTCCTTTCGATCCGGTGGCAGCTCAGGAACGAGGGATCGCTCGGGCAGGTGTGGCGCAAGGGCGGCGACAAGGACGCCCCCGAGGCGGCGGGCAACAGCGTCCAGATCATGCTGAGGTTCGCGCCGAGGGTGCCGGGGGAGGGGCAGCACGCCCAGAAGTACGTCGTCTACACGGCGTACCCCCTCCCGAACTAGGACGATGACCATGGAACGGGCTCCCTCACGCCGAGGGGGCCCGTTCCGGACAGGAGGTCGGTGATGACTCGCACGCGCGAGGTCTACTACTTCGATCACCCGGAAGACTTCGGGCTCAGCCGCCTCGCCGGCACGGTGTACTCCCGAACGACGCTCCGTCTCGACGGGCCGGTGGTGCTCGCCCTCGCCCTGGCGCAGGTGGACGGCGACGACCGCCAGCTCGGCGCGGACCTGAGGCTTCTGCTGGACTCCCCGCTGCCGGACGAGGTGTTGCACTCCGTGTGGCTCGCGGCCGTTCGGCGCTGTTTCGACCCCGTGGAGGAGGGCGCGGACACGCGTGCCTGGTTGCGTCGGCTCTCGGAAGCGTGCCCTTCCCTCGTACCGGAGCGCGACCCGTACGAAGCGAAGGTCCTCGACGAAGCCCGGCCGGTGGTCCCGGAGGAGGAGCTCCGCACGGCCGTGGCGGTTCGGATCGAGTCGGCCGCGGCCGGACTCGCGCGTCACGTGGCCGTACGGGACATCGCGCCAGCGCTGCTGCGGGTCGTGCGCGAGGCGGACGCCGACCTCGGGTTCCGGTTGTTCCTGAGGGTGCTCAAGGCGTATTCCGTGCCGGTCGACGAGGCCCTGTACGAACGGTTGCGGGGCATCGGTGACCTCCTTGCCTATCCGCTGGACGCCGTCTGCGAGGGGCTGAACGTGCGCTGGCCCCCGCTCGACCCGGGCCGACGCGACTTCGCGTTCGGCCGGTTCGGCCTGCCGTTCCTCGCGGCGGTCTTCCGGGGTACGGAGTGGGAGTACCTGGGCACCGTCCGGGAGAACATCCGGAGCGTCATTGACGGCGATCACGGGACCGTCCCCGGCTCGTCGGCGGCGGTGCTCCTCGAGGACGCGCAACGGCTCCTCGGCTCGTCGCTCTCCGACGAGGGGATCACCATGCTGTGGCGCACCGTGGCACGGCGTCAGTACGTCGACGGCGGATTCGACTCCGACGGGCGAGCATGGCTGGAACAACTGGTCCTGGTGTGCCGGGAGCGCCTGGCAGAGGTCGATCCCGTCTACGCGCCGCTTCTGTCCGCTCCGCGGAGCGAGTTGACGGAGGCCGTGCTGCGGGAGGTTCGGGAGGCGGCTCGCGCAGACGCGTTCGAGGCTCTGGGTGTGACACCGCTCCTTGAGGACGTGGTCACGACCGTCGATCCCGACCTGGGCTTCCGCTTTCTCCTTCAGCTGCTCGCCGCGTACGACGTCCCTGTGAGCGGCGCCCCGCGGACGCGTTACCAGGAGCTCGCCGAACGTCTCGGCTACAGCCCGGATTACCTGGAGGACCGACTGCCGGAGCCGGACGAACAGGACTGACGGGTCAGGCTCCCGTCAGGACCGCCCGCAGTCTCCGCACCCCCGCCTTCCACTCCTCCCCGTCCGACTCCTCCCAGAGCTCCAGGAGTTCCGACGGTTCCGTGAGGATCCGGTCCAGGGCCTCGGCGGCCAGTGGGCGCAGTTGCGCCGGGAGTTCGGGCAGCGGTTTCTTCGGGGCGTACGAGGTGGTGACCGGGTCGCCGCCGGGGCACTGCGCCGCGACCAGGGCCGCCGAGGCGACGGCCTCCACCGCCAGGTCCGCGTCGAGGTACTCCTCGCCCGTCCCGGTCACCTCGCGGAAGGCCGCGAGCAGCACCTCGGCCCGCTTCTCCTCCGGGGCCTCGTCCACCCGGTACGAGAAGTCCGCGGCGGTGTCGTTGTCGAAGGGGCCGATGTCCCAGGTGCCCATGGCGTGCTCTCTCTCCGGAGTCGTTCAGGTCTCCGGGGATCGTGGCAGGCGCCACTGACAGTCAGTCGTCGGCGATGCCGAGGTCGATGCGCATGACCACCCTCATCGCCGTCACGGAAGGCCAGACCTTCTCATGGAGTTCCGGTTCCATGGCCGCCAGTTCGGCCGCGTACGTGGAGGGGGCCGCCGCGTACTTCCTGAGCTTTCCGTAGGCCTCGTTCAGGCGGGCCTTCGCCTGGCCGGACGCCCGCGCCACCGTGTTCGGGGCGATCATCTGGGATTCCGCGTAGCTGTCCCGGTAGGTCGCTCGGGCCGCCTCCAGGTTCTCCAGGGAGGCGACGACGTCCTCGCCGCGTCGTATCGCGTGGAGATGGTTGTTCATCGCCGTCAGGTACTGCCGCGCGGCGGTGTTCAGCGTGATGTAGCAGGTCCGTCGGCGCTCCAGGCTCTCGCGCTCCCGCTGCCGGTCCAGCTCCGCCCGGAGCTGCTCCTCGGCATGGGTCCGTTCCTCGCGCCGCTGCTCGGCGGCTGCCTGCAGCTCCATGCGCTTCGTGCGGTCCGCGCGGTTCTGCGTCAGCAGCGCGGCCCCCAGTGTCCCCGCCACGCCGACCACCGCGATCAGCAGTGCCGTCAGGCTTCCGCCCATGATGTCCCCCTGTGTGTCCGGCACAGTCTCCCAAGCGGATGGTGTCAGGGTCTGGGGCCTTCGAGGTTCTCGATCATGCGCTCCAGGACGCGGACGGCGGTCCCGTACTCCTCCGGCGTGATGCCCTCGACGGAGCGGGTGCGGAACGCGGCCACGCGTGGGGCGACCTCGGTCAGGCGGCGGGCGCCGTCGGGGGTGAGGGCGAGCCGGCCCGGGGCCGGGCGGGACGCCCAGCCGTCGGCGAGGACGGTGTCGGTCGCGGCGGTGAGGGTGGCGGCGTCGGCGTTGGCCGAGAGGACCGACAGGACCTCGGTGTCGGTGATCCCGTCGTCCCCGCCGTCCTCGACGACGTTCAGGACCTGCCAGGCGACACGGGTGAGCCCGAACTCCCCGAGCGTGCCGTCCATGACGCGGGTGAGCGCTTCGTCGGTGCGGTTCAGCAGATGGCCGAGGGGTCTGGGTTTGGGCTTGGGCGTCATGCGGGGCTCTCCGGGCGGTGGTGGGGGGCTGTCAGGGGCGGGAGGGCTCCGGTGTCAGTATCGACGGCCAGTCCTGGGTCGTGGCCCAGTCGTCGAAACCCTGCCAGCCGACCTCCGGGAACTCGCGGCGCAGTCCGGCGACGTCGACGTCGAGGCCGGTCGTGGTGAAGTACGAGAACATCGCGGCCAGGTCCGTGGACCGGGTGCGCACCTGGGCGAGCGGGACCTCCTCGTACGAGACCGGGCGGCCGAGGGCGGCGGCGAGGATGCCGGTCATCTCCCCGGGGGTGCGCTCGTCGGAGGCGATGTCGATGCGCCGGCCCGTGAAGTCCCCGCGGCGCCCGAGGGCGAGCGCGGCGAACGCGCCGATGTCCCGCGAGGAGACGAGGGCGAGCGGGCGGTCGGCCGGCATCGGCCAGGCGAAGGTCCCCTCGCGCAGCCCGTCGGCGGTCCAGCCGCCGGCGTAGTTGTCCATGAACGCCGCCGGGCCGATCACCGTCCAGGGCGTGCCGGAGGCGCGGAGGTGGTGCTCGACGGCCCGCTTGCTCTCGTAGTGCGGGACGCCGGTGTCGCGGTCGGCGTGGGCGACGGAGGTGAGGACGACGTGCCCGAGGCGGGCGGTCGCCGCCGCGTCGACCAGGGTCCTGCCCTGCCGGACCTCCGCCTCGGCGCCGATCCCCTCGAAGGCGGTGACGGCGAAGAGGGAGTCGGCGCCCGCGAGGGCGGCGTCGAGCGAGGGGCGGTCGTCGAAGTCCGCGTACCGCACCTCGGCGCCGAGGGCGCGCAGGGTCTCGGCGGCGGGTGACGCGGGGCGGCGCGTGAGGGCGCGCACCCGGTGGCCCGAGGCGAGCAGGCTGCGGGCGGTGGCTCCGCCCTGGGCTCCGGTGGCTCCGGTGACGGCGACGGTGAGCATGGGTCCCCCTGGAAAATTAGCTGCGTAATGCGGTCTCTGCGTGACGAAGAAGACTCTACCCCGGTTTCCCTGCGTCATGCAGACTTCCGCGAATCGGTTTTCTGACCTTCCGTCAGAATGAAACGTGTTCTAGTCTGCCGCGCATGGGCATCAGCATGGGCACCAGCATGGGCACCAGCTCGGGCACCAGCTCGGGCATCGCCATCACGCACGAACAGCGGGAGCTCGCCCGATCCGTCCGGGGCTGGCTCACCCGCGCCGTACCCCCCGAGGAGGTCCGCAAGCACCTGGACGTCCCCGACACCGCCACCGGCCGGCCCCCGTACTGGGACGCCGCCGCCGAGCAGGGGCTCCTCGGGCCGCACCTCCCCGAGGAGCACGGCGGCGGGGGCGGCGACCTCGGGGACCTCGCCGTCGTCGTGGAGGAGGCGGCGCGGGCCCTGCTGCCCGGGCCCTACCTGCCCTCCGTGCTCGCCGCCGAGCTCCTCCACCGGTGCGGGCGGCACGAGGCGGCGGGCACGCTCGCGCGGGGGGAGCGGATCGGGGCCGTCGCCCTCGGCGGCACCGGCACCCTCACCGCCGTCCGCACCGCGAGCGGATACCTCCTCGACGGCACCGCGCCCCCCGTCCTCGGCGGCGCCCAGGCCGACCTGGTGCTCCTCCGCGCCGCCACCGCCGACGGCTCCGTCTGGCTCGCCGCCGACACCGACGGCCTCGCCGTCCGGCCCCACGAGAGCGCCGACCCGACCCGCCCCACCGCCGAGATCACCGCCCGCGCCGCCCACGTGTCCGCCGCGCGGGCCCTGGACCTCGACACCGCCCTCGTCCAGGACCTCGCCGCCGTCCTCTTCGCCGCCGACGCCTGCGGCACCGCCGCCCGCGCCGTCGAGACCGCCGCCGAACACGCCCGCACCCGCGAACAGTTCGGCCGGCCCATCGGGCGGTTCCAGGGCGTCAAGCACCTCTGCGCCGACATGCTCGTCCGGCTCGAACAGGCCCGCGCCCTCACCTGGGACGCCGCCCGCGCCGACCAGGACGGCCAGGAGGGCGCCCGTCCCCTCACCGCCGCGCTCGCCGCCGCCACCGCCCTCGACACCGCGTACACCTGCGCCAAGGACTGCATCCAGATCCTCGGCGGCACCGGCTTCACCTGGGAGCACGACGCCCACCTGCTGCTGCGCCGCGCCCTCGTCGCCCGCCAGCTCCTCGGCACCGGCGACCACCACCGGCTCGCCGCCCTCCGGCACGCCGTCGCCGGCGTCCGGCGCGGCCTCCGCCTCGACCTGCCGCCCGAGGCCGACGCGTACCGGCGCGCGGCCCGCGAGGCCGTCGCCCCCGCCGCCGGGCTCGACCCGGCCGCCGCCCGACGCGCCCTCGCCCCCATCGGCTACGCGGCCCCGCACCTCCCGGAGCCGTACGGGCTCGGCGCGGGCCCCCTCCAGCAGCTCGCCGTGCAGCGGGAGCTGGACGACGCCGGGATCACCGTCGCCGGACTCGGCATCGCCACCTGGGTGGTGCCGTCCCTGCTCGCCCACGGCACCCCGGCGCAGCAGGCCGAGCACCTCGGTCCGACCCTGCGCGGCGAACGGCTCTGGTGCCAGCTCTTCTCCGAGCCCGGCGCGGGCTCCGACCTCGCCTCCCTCCGCACCCGCGCCGAGCGGACGGAGGACGGGCGCTGGCGGATCAACGGCCAGAAGGTGTGGACGAGCGCCGCCCAGTGGGCCCACCACGGCATCCTGCTCGCCCGCACCGACCCCACCGCCCCCAAGCACCAGGGGCTCACCTACTTCCTCGTCGACATGCGGAACACCCCCGGGATCGACGTCCGGCCGCTCAAGGAGATCACCGGGGACTCCCTCTTCAACGAGGTCTGGTTCGACGACGCGATCCTCCCCGCCGACGCCGTCGTCGGCGAGGTCGACGACGGCTGGCGGGTCGCCCGCAACACCCTCGGCAACGAGCGCGTCCACATGGCCGACCAGGTCGCCTTCGACACCGGCCTCGAAGCGCTCATCGCCCGGGCCGGGACGGTCGACAGCTCCGTGCGCGTACGGATCGGGGCCCTGCTCGCCGAGGCGCACGCGCTCGCGTGCATCGGGCTGCGCACCACCCTGCTCCAGGTGTCCGGGCTCGAACCCGGCGCGGGCGCCAGCGTCCGCAAACTCGTCCAGACCCTCCACCAGCAGAGACTCGCCGAACTCACCCTCGAACTCCTCGGCCCCGAAGGCGCCGTGCGCGAGGGCCCCGGCGAACGGGCCGTCCACGGACTGCTCATGTCCCGCTGCCTCACCATCGCGGGCGGCACCACCCAGGTACAGCTCAACGTCGTCGCCGAGCGCCTGCTCGGCCTCCCCAGGGACTGAGAGGGCACACGATGAAGGCGTACGTCGTCGGCGTCGGAATGACGAAGTTCGAGAAGCCGGAGACCCGGGACTGGCAGTACTGGGACATGGCCCGCGAGGCGGGCACCGCGGCCCTCGCCGACGCGGGCGTCCCCTACGCGCGCGTGGAACAGGCCGCCGTCGGCTACTGCTTCCAGCCCTCCACCGCCGGCCAGCGCGCCGTCTACGAGCTCGGGCTCACCGGCGTCCCCGTCTACAACCTCAACAACAACTGCGCCACCGGTTCCACCGCGCTCATGACCGCCCGGCAGTTCGTCGAGGGCGGCGTCGCCGACTGCGTCCTCGCCCTCGGCTTCGAGAAGATGAGCCGGGGCTCGCTGGGTGGCGGGGCGGGGGCCGGGGACTTCTCGACCTCCCCCGTCGCCCGGCACTACGGCATCATGGCCGCCGCCCACGGCTTCGAGACGTCCCCGCCCACCGCCCAGATCTTCGGCAACGCCGCCCGGGAGCACATGGAGCGGTACGGGACGACCGAGGCGCAGCTCGCGGCCGTCGGCGCCAAGAACCACCGGCACTCGGCGAACAATCCGAACGCCCAGTTCCAGGACGTCCACACCGTCGACGAGGTCCTCGCCGCGAAGACCGTCCACCGGCCCCTGACCAAGCTCCAGTGCTCGCCCACCTCCGACGGCGCGGCCGCCGCCGTCGTCGTCTCGGAACGCTTCGTCACCGAACACGGCCTGCAGAGCCGGGCCGTGGAGATCGCGGGCCAGGCGATGACCACCGACACCGAGGACTCCTTCGCCTCCGGCTCCTGCGTCGACGCCGTGGGCCGCCCCATGTCCCGGGCCGCCGCCCGCCTCGCGTACGAGCGCTCGGGCCTCGGCATCGAGGACGTGGACGTCGTCGAACTCCACGACTGCTTCTCCGTCAACGAGCTGCTGACCTACGAGGCGCTCGGCATGTGCGAGGAGGGCGCCTCCGGGAAACTCGTCGAGTCCGGCGCCACCACGTACGGCGGGCGCTGGGTCGTGAACCCCTCCGGCGGCCTCATCTCCAAGGGCCACCCGCTCGGCGCCACCGGCCTCGCCCAGGCCGCCGAACTGGTCTGGCAGCTGCGCGGCGAGGCGGGTGCCCGGCAGGTGGCGGGGGCCCGCGTCGGCCTCGCCCACAACATCGGCCTCGGCGGCGCGGCGGTGGTGACGCTGTTGCGGAAGGCGTAGGGGGCGTAGGGGGGCGTAGGGGCATAGGGGGGCGGAAAGGGCTCAGAGCCAGCCCTGCCGGCGCGCCGCCCGCACCGCCTCCATCCGGTTGCGCGTGCCCGTCTTGCCGATCGCCGACGAGAGGTAGTTGCGGACCGTCGACTCCGAGAGGTGCAGGGACGCGGCGATGTCCGCGATCGTCGCGCCGTCCACCGAGGCCGCCAGGGCGTCCCGCTCGCGCCCCGTCAGCGGGTTCGGGCCCGCGCCGAGGGCCGCCGCCGCGAGGGCCGGGTCGATCACCGTCTCGCCCCGCAGCACCTGCCGGACCGCCTCGGCCAGGTCCTCCACGGGCCCGTCCTTGACGAGGAAGCCCGCCGCGCCCGCCTCCATCGCCCGCCGCAGGTACCCCGGCCGGCCGAAGGTCGTGAGGATCAGCACCTTGCAGTCCGGCACCTCGCTCCGCAGGTCCGCCGCCGCGTCCAGACCCGAACGCCCCGGCAGTTCGATGTCGAGCAGGGCCACGTCCGGACGCGCGACGAGCGCCGCGTCGACGATCTCGTCCCCCCGCCCGACCTGCGCGACGACCTCGATGTCGTGCTCCATCCCGAGCAGCAGGGCCAGCGCCCCTCGCATCATGCCCTGGTCCTCGGCGAGTAGCAGTCTGATCATTCCGTGGGTTCCCCCTCGTGCGGTGCGGAGGTCTCCACGGGGAGCTCCGCGGTGACCCGGAACCCGCCCCGCGGAGCCGGTCCCGAGTCAAGGGTGCCGCCTGCCGCGGCGACCCGCTCGCGCAGGCCGCGCAACCCGCTGCCCGGGGTGCCGGTCGCCGGGCCGCGGCCGTCGTCCGTGACGGTGAGGCGGACCCGGTCGGCGGAGCCGGTGAGGTCGATCTCGCAGCGGGACGCGCCGCTGTGCCGCACCGCGTTGGTCGCCGACTCCCGCACCACCCAGCTCAGCAGGGCCTCCGTCTGGGGCTCCAGGAGCGGGCCCGAGCGGCGCACGACCGGTTCGATGCCGGCGGAGGAGAGCGCGTCGCGCGCCCGGTCCAGCTCGGTGGCGAGGCTGCCCTCGCGGTAGCCGGTCACCGCCTCCCTGATCTCGGTCAGCGCCTGACGGCCCACCGACTCGATGTCCGCGACCTGCGCCAGGGCCGCGTCCAGGTCGTGCGGGGCGAGCCGCCGGACGACCTCCGACTTCACCACGATCACCGAGAGCGTGTGGCCGAGCAGGTCGTGCAGGTCGCGCGAGAACCGCAGCCGCTCCTTCTCCACCGCCGTACGGGCCAGCTCCTCCCGGGTCGCCCGCAGCTCCCGGACCGTCTCGTCGAGGGCGAGGATCGCCGCCGTCACCATGATCGAGATGAACGTGCCGTACACGACGCCGAGGGAGCTCCAGTCGTCCTTCCAGAACGTCACCACCCCGGCCGCGACGACCACCGGGAACGCGATCAGGGGCAACAGCCTGCCCCGCCGGACCACCGCGCCGACCGCGAGTCCCAGGAGCGGGAAGAGGAGCAGCCACTCCCGGCCGTAACCGATGGCGAGGGCGAAGGTGAGCGCGCCGAGGGCGGCGAGGAGCCACCAGGTCGGCGGGGCCTCGCGGCGGGCCCGGTCGAAGGCCCGGAAGACGATCGCGATGTAGAGGGAGTTGAAGGCGAGCAGCCCGAGGCCGCCGATCCACGGGTTGGGCGCGTCCCCGCCGAGGAGGTGGGAGAGCGCGCCGACGCCCATGAGGAGCCAGGGGAGGAGGCTCAGTCCGCTCGGGCCCCGGTCGGAGCGTTCCCGTGCCACTGCTCTGCACCGCTGCCATCTCGTCATGCCCGCTCCCTACGCCGTCCTCGTCGAACGACGGTACGAGACCGCCGCGTACGTGCCGAACAGGGCCGCCCAGGCGACGATGACCGCGAGCGCCGTCGCGCCCGGGGCGTGACCGCCGGCCACCGAGACGCCGATCTCGGCGAAGCGGTTGGTCGGGGTGTACGCGGAGAGGGAGCGCAGCCAGCCGGGGAAGAGGCTCACCGGGAACCACAGGCCGCCGAGGACCGCGAGGCCCAGGTTGCAGGCGATGTTCGCGACGCCCGTCGTCTGCGCGGTGAGGCGGTAGCCGTTGCCGATGCCGAGGAGCGTGAAGGGGAGCGAGCCGAGCCAGAGGGCGAGCGCGACCACGGCCCACTGCCAGGCCGCCAGGTGGACGCCGTTGAACAGGCCGCCGGCGAGGAGGACCCCGAGGATCGCCGGGAGCACCACCACGGAGCCGGTCAGGGCGCGGCCGGCGACGACCTGGCGCGGGGACATCGGGGTGATCCGCAGCTGCCGCAGCCAGCCGGACCCCTTGTCCTCGGCGACGCCGGTGCCGATCGACAGGGCGGCGCCGAGCGCCCCGTACGCCGCCATGCCGACCATGGAGGCGGCCTTCCACTCCGGTTCGTCCTGGCCGCCGAGATTGGTGAAGAGGAGGTACATCATCACCGGGACGGCGACGGTGCCGATGGCGAACCCGGTGTCGCGCAGGGTGCGGCGGACTTCGAGGCGTACGTACGCGGTGATCATCGGGTCGTCTCCAGGGGGCGGGCGTGCGCGGTGAGGGCGAGGAAGGCGTCGTTGAGGGACACGGGGGCGACTTCGAGGCCCCGGATCGCGTTCCGTTCGGCGAGCGCGCGGACGGTCGCGTCGGAGTCGTCGGTGCGGAGCCGGGCGCGGTCGCCGCGGATCTCCACGGAGGTCACTCCGGGGAGCAGGTGCAGGTCCTCGCTGGGGGCGCCGGCCAGGTCGAAGGCGACGGAGCTGCCGCCGGCCGCGCGCTTGAGCTCCTCACCGGTGCCGTCGGCGAGGACGCGGCCGGAGTCGATGACGACGATCCGGTCGGCGTGGGCGTCGGCCTCCTCCAGGTAGTGGGTGGAGAAGAGGACGG
This sequence comes from Streptomyces sp. NPDC107498, assembly GCF_055582805.1. Classification (NCBI taxonomy): domain Bacteria; kingdom Bacillati; phylum Actinomycetota; class Actinomycetes; order Kitasatosporales; family Streptomycetaceae; genus Streptomyces; species Streptomyces sp. NPDC107498. The sequence continues at coordinate 166,222 of NZ_JBVJPE010000013.1, forward strand.
TGTTGCCGCGCCGGGCGTAGCCGCGCATCGCGTCCCAGAAGACCTCGCGGGCCTCGACGTCGAGGGCGGCGGTGGGCTCGTCGAGGACGATCAGCTCGGGGTTGCCGGCGAGGGCGACGGCGAAGCGGACCCGCTGGACCTGGCCGCCGGAGAGGCGGTCGACCCGGCGGTCGGCGAGTTCGGTGAGGCCGGCGAGCGCGAGGGCCTCGGCGACCGGCATGGGGTCGGGGTAGGTGCGGGCGACGAAGCCGACGAGCTCGCGGGCGGTGACCCGGGGGACCGGGCGGCCGTCCTGGAGCATCGCGCCGGTCCGGCCGGCCGCGACGGCGCGGGCCGGGGCGTCGCCGAAGAGCCGCACCTCGCCGCCGTCGGGCTCGTCGAGGCCGAGGAGCAGGCCGATGGTGGTGGACTTGCCGGCGCCGTTGCGGCCGAGCAGGGCGACGGTCTCGCCGCGCCGGATGGCGAGGTCGACGCCGTCCACGGCGCGGACCGCTCCGAAGGACCGGGTGACTCCGGTGAAGGCGACCGCTGTCTCGTTCTTCATGGGGACGACGCTACGGAGCGGGGGCCACGGCCCGGCAGGCGTGGATGTACGGACATGGCCGTGACAAATGTCCCGGGTGCCGCGCCCCGAAGGGTTTCTGACACGGTGTCAGGAGGGTTCACAACTCCTGCCGGCTCGGCTATACATGGGGTCCACCGACCTAGAACGCGTTCTAGAACGGGCGCGTACGGGACGGTCCCCGCACGGCCTCGGTGCGGCCGACGGTGCGGACGGCCGCGCCGAGGTCTTCCACGGAACGAGGAGCAGCAGCCCGATGCCCATCGACCCCGCCAAGGCCGTCGCCGCCGAACCCCGCAGCGCCGAGATCGCCTGGGACCACAAGGACGTCCAGCTCTACCACCTGGGCCTCGGGGCGGGCGTCCCCGCGACCGACCCCGACGAGCTCCGCTACACCCTGGAGTCCCGCCTCCACGTCCTGCCCAGCTTCGCCACCGTCGCGGGCGCCGGCATGGGCGTCGTGGGCGGACTCTCCGCCCCCGGCATCGACATCGACCTCGCCGCCGTCCTGCACGGCGGACAGTCGATCACCCTCCACCGGCCCCTCCCCACCGGCGGTCGGGCCGTCTCCACCTCCCGCGTCGCCGCCGTGTACGACAAGGGCAAGGCCGCCGTGCTCGTCCTGCGCTCCGAGGCCGCCGACGAGGACGGGCCGCTCTGGACCAGCGACGCCTCGATCTTCGTACGCGGCGAGGGCGGCTGGGGCGGCGACCGGGGCCCCTCCGAGCGCCTCCCGGTCCCCGACCGCGCGCCCGACGCCGACGTCGAGCGGCCGATCCGCGAGGAGCAGGCCCTGCTCTACCGGCTCTCCGGGGACTGGAACCCGCTCCACGCCGACCCCGAGTTCGCCAAGCTCGCCGGCTTCGACCGGCCGATCCTGCACGGGCTCTGCTCGTACGGCATGGCCCTCAAGGCGGTGGTGGACACGCTGCTCGGCGGAGACGTCACCCGCGTCCGCTCGTACCGCACGCGCTTCGCCGGGGTCGTCTTCCCCGGCGAGACCCTGCGCATCCGGATGTGGGCCGACGACGGCCGCGTCCAGGTGACGGTGACGGCCGTGGAGCGCGACGACGCCCCGGTCCTCGCCGACACCCTCGTCGCACACTCCTGACCGCTCGACCACCCGACCGTCCGAGGGAGCCGCACCATGCGCGCAGCCGTACTGCACGAGATCGGCCAGGACAAACTCGAAGTCCTCGACGACGTCGAGGCGGTGGGCTTCGGCCCCGGCAAGGTGCGGATCCGGGTGAGGGCCACCGGGCTGTGCCACTCCGACGTCTCCGCGATGAGCGGCGTCCTGCCGCAACCCGCCCCCTTCGTCCCCGGCCACGAGGGCGCCGGCGAGATCCTCGACGTCGGCGACGGCGTCACGGGCCTGAGCGAGGGGCAGCGGGTGCTGCTGTGCTGGCTGCCCGCCTGCGGTGGCTGCCCGTCCTGCAGGCGCGGCCAGACCCAGCTGTGCCTGGCCGGCTTCATGAACGCCGGCACGCCCAACTTCCGGCGCCCCGGCGGAGACGTCTTCGGCTTCGCCGGCACCGGCACCTTCACCGAGGAGGTCGTCGTCGACGCGGGCTGCGCCGTCCCGATCCCCGACGACGTGCCCTTCGACATCGCCGCCCTCATCGGCTGCGGCGTCACCACCGGCCTCGGCGCCGCCATCAACACCGCCGGGGTGGAGGCCGGTTCGTCGGTCGCCGTCATCGGCTGCGGCGGCGTCGGCATCTCCGCGATCCAGGGCGCCAGACTCCAGGGCGCCGCCCAGATCGTCGCCGTCGACCCCGTCGAGTCCCGGCGCGAGGCCGCGCTGACGTTCGGCGCCACCGAGGCGGTCGCCCCCGAGGCGCTCGCCGACGCCCGGCAGCGGATCACCGGCGGCGAGGGCTTCGACTACGTCTTCGAGGTCGTCGGCAAGTCCGCCACCGCGCGCACCGCGTACGAGACGACCCGGCGCGGCGGCACCCTCTGCGTCGTCGGCGCGGGAGCCCTCGACGACTTCCTCCGGCTCAACATGTTCGAGCTGTTCTTCGACGAGAAGCGGATCCTGCCCTCGATGTACGGGGGCGGGGACGTGCTCCGCTCGTACGAGCGCGCCATCGCGCTCTGGCGGGCCGGCCGCATCGACCTGGAGTCGCTGATCACCCACCGGGTGCCCCTGGCGGGCATCAACGAGGCCCTGGAGCAGATGCGGACCGGCGCGGCCCTCCGCACCTGCATCGAGATCTGAGAGGACTGCGGTCATGTCACTGCCTCTTGAGGGGCTGAGCGCGATCGTCACCGGCGCCGGGCGCGGTCTGGGCCGCGCCGAGGCCCTGGAACTGGCCCGGCTCGGCGCCGCCGTCGTCGTCAACGACTACGGGCAGCCCGGCCGCGACGGCTCGGGCGAGGCCTCCGCCGCGCCCGCCGAGGAGGTCGCGGCGGAGATCCGCGCGGCGGGCGGCCGGGCGGTCGCGCACCTCGGCGACGTCTCCGACTTCGGGACGGCGCGGGCCCTGGTCGACCTGGCGGTGGCCGAGTTCGGGAAGCTGGACGTCCTGGTCAACAACGCGGGCATCCTGCGCGACCGGATGGTCTTCTCGATGAGCGAGGACGAGTGGGACTCGGTCATACGCGTCCACCTCAAGGGCCACTTCAACACCACCCACTTCGCGGCGGTGCACTGGCGGGGCCGCGCCAAGGCGGGCGGGGGCGGCGTCTACGGCCGCATCGTCAACACCTCCTCGGAGGCCTTCCTCGCGGGCTCGGCCGGCCAGCCGAACTACGCGGCGGCCAAGGGCGGCATCGTGGGCCTGACCACCTCGTCGGCGCTCGCGCTCGCCCGGTACGGGGTCACGGCGAACGCGATCTGCCCCCGGGCCAGGACGCGGATGACCGAGGACGTCTTCGCCGGCTTCGGGGAACCCGAGGAGGGTGGGCTCGACCCGCTGTCCCCGGACCACGTGGCCCCGCTCGTCGGCTACCTGGCGTCCCCGGCGGCGGCCGGGGTCAACGGACAGCTGCTCGTCGTGCACGGCGGAATGGTGGCGGTCGTGGACCGGCCGAAGGTCTCGGCCAAGTTCGACACGGCCAAGGAGGTGTTCACGTACGAGGAGCTGGACTCCCTCCTGACCCCGCACTACGCGTCCCGCCCGGCGGGCGAGACCTTCGCGGCGACGGAGGTGCTGGGTCTGAAGAGGGGCTGAGCCACGGGGGTGGCGGTGGGGAAGGGCGAAGGGCCCCGGGGTCGTCCCCGGGGCCCTCCGTCGTGCTTCCCGTACCGTTCCTACTGCGCGTGGGCGTCGGCCTCGCGGCGGTGCCGGCCGTGCGGCGAGGACGTGGAGTCCTCCGCCGGCGACGCCTGACCGCGGTGCTTCCCGGAGCCGTGCGACTCCGTACCCTGCGTACTTGCTTCGGACATGCTGGAACTCACCCCGTACGTCTTGCTCTTGCTGTGCGGCCGTGAGTCTAGCCAGCGGGCCTGCGGTCCGTCAGGGGAGCCTGCTGCAAGGGCACCGGGCGGCACACCCGGGGCTCCTCGACGACCACCGGGCCGGGCTCGGGCTCCGGCGGCACCTCCAGCCCGGCGAGCCCGCACGGCACCTCGGCCGTCGCGTACGGCAGCCGCAGCACGCCCTCGGCCGTCCACAGGCCCGCCCCGGCCAGCCAGCCCTGCGGCGCCGCCAGCTGGACCATCCGGCGGGACGCGGGCTGCCAGGTGCCCACCCAGCTGCCGCCCGCCGCGTCGATCCGCAGCGCCACCGCGCAGCCCTCCGGCATCAGCACCTGCCCCGGCTGCACCGCGAACGGCGTCACCGCCGCGTCGTCGAGCCGCAGGCACTCGGGGAACCGCACCGGCAGCAGGCTCCCGAGCACGCCCCAGCCGAGCCGGTCGTGCCCCGGCGCGTCGGAGCGGATCAGGAGCAGTCCGCTGTCCGGGTCCGCGAGCAGCAGCCGGTCGTCGCTCTCCTCGGTGATCTGGAGCAGCGGCGTCACCTCCCCGCCCCGCTCCAGGTCGACGGCGACCGCCTTCACCGGCCCGTCGTCGAGCCGCCGGTCGAGCGCGAGCATCCGGCCCGTGCGGTCGAGCCACACCCCGCCCGTGCAGCGGCCCTTCACCTCCGCCACCTGCTCCGGCCCGAAGGCCCCGCCCGCCACCAGCCACAGCGTCGTCGTGTCGGGGCCGACGCACATCGCGTACGCGCAGATGCCGTCCGGCGAGGGCGGGAGCAGCACCAGCCGCTCGGAGCCGGGCGCCTCCACCGCGCCGAGCCGGAGCTCGCCGGTGGCCGGCCCGGTGGGGTACAGCAGCGAGAACGTGTTCCGTCGCCCGTCGACGCGGCGGGCGACGAGGACCCGGCCGTCCGCGAGGGGCAGCAGCCGGGTGCCGGGCTCCTCCGGCTGGTCGAGGGGGAGCGGCACGGCGTACGGCTCGGGGCCGTCGAGGGTCCACCTCTCCACGTACAGGGCGTCGCCCCCGCCCGCGAGCCTGGCCGCGTACGCGCCGTTGGCCGTGATCGTGAACCCCGTCGGCCATCCGGCGTCCCCGCCCTGCTTCCCGGCGCGGTCGTCGTCCTCGGCCGTGGTCTCGATGGCACACGCTGTCATCGACTCGTCACCTCCAGCGACGAAGCTAGTTTTCGCACTTCCAGCCGAACAACACGAGCCCGCCCACTTCACACATAAGGGTGGCCGTCCGGCGGTTCGGCTGAGGGGGAGGGGGTGGTTGTGCTGGAGTGGCCCATGGCGAGTAAGGTAAGGCGAACCTAAGTGGAGGTTCTGCCTCCGCTGGGCCGTGCCCGCACGCCCCGCCAGGACGACCCCTACAGGAGCCTTCTCATGTCCCTCCGCCGCCGCGGCACCGCCGCCGCCGTCGCCCTCGCCGCCGCGCTCTCGCTCGCGGCCTGCGGAGGGGGCGACGGGTCCTCCGGCCCCGCCGGGAAGGAGGACGCGGCCAAGAAGAAGGACGTCGCCACCGGCGGCAAGGACTTCGGCGACGCCGCCGCCAGGACCGCGGCCATGGGCACCGACGCGAAGCCCGGCCGGTTCCCCCGCACCCTCACCCACGCCCTCGGGAAGACCGAGATCGAGGCCGCCCCCAAGCGGGTCGTCGTCCTCGACGTCGGCGAGCTCGACAACGTCGTCTCCCTCGGCGTCAAGCCCGTCGGCTACGCCCCCTCCGAAGGCGACGACGGCATCCCCGGCTACCTCGCGAAGGACGCCGGCACCCCGAAGTCCGTCGGCACCATCAACAACCTCAACCTGGAGGCCATCGCCAACCTCCAGCCCGACCTCATCCTCGGCAGCCAGCTGCGCGCCGCCGACAAGTACGACGAACTGTCGAAGATCGCGCCCACCGTGTTCTCCGTCCGCCCGGGCTTCACCTGGAAGGAGAACTACCTCCTCAACGCCGCCGCGCTCGACAGGACCGCCGAGGCGAAGACGAAGCTCGCCGCCTACGAGGCCAAGGCGAAGCGGCTGGGCGCGGACATCGGCCCGGACAGGCCGACCGTCTCCATGGTCCGCTACCTCCCCGGCAAGATCCGCCTCTACGCCAAGGCCTCCTTCATCGGCACGATCCTGGAGGACGTCGGCCTGCCCCGGCCGAAGAACCAGCGGATCGACGAGCTCGCGGCCGAGATCAGCCCCGAGCGGATCGACGAGGCCGACGCCGACTGGATCTTCACCGGCGTCTACGGCGACGCCGAGGCCACCGGGAAGGACGCCGCCCAGGCCAACCCGCTCTGGAAGAACCTCAGGGCCGTCAAGGCCGGCCGGGCCGAGGACGTCCCGGACGAGACCTGGTACCTCGGCCTCGGCGTCACGGCCGCCGACAGCGTCCTGGACGACCTGCGCGCGGACCTCGTCGAGTAAGGCGGGGTCGTCCACAGGTCAGAACGGCGGGGCGCGAGGGACAGGTAGCCTTTCCCTCGTGCCCCGTCTGTCTGAAGTCATCGCCGAGCTCGACGCCCTCTGGCCACCAGAGCGAGCCGAGTCCTGGGACGCCGTCGGCACCGTCTGCGGCGATCCCGACGCCGAGGTCACCCGCGTCCTCTTCGCCGTCGACCCCGTCCAGGAGATCGCCGACGAGGCCGTCGCCCTCGGTGCCGACCTGATCGTCACCCACCACCCGCTCTACCTGCGCGGTACGACGACGGTCGCGGCCGGCCACTTCAAGGGCCGCGTCGTGCACACCCTGATCAAGCGGGACATCGCCCTCCACGTCGCGCACACCAACGCCGACACCGCCGACCCCGGCGTCTCCGACGCCCTCGCCGGGGCGCTCGACCTCCGGGTCACCGGGCCCCTCGTCCCCGAGAACAACCTCGGCCGGATCTGCGAGCTCGACCGCCCCGAGACCCTCGCCGACTTCGCCGCCCGCGCGGCCGAGCGGCTGCCCGCCACCGCGCAGGGCATCCGGGTCGCCGGCGACCCCGCCATGACCGTGCGCCGCGTCGCCGTCAGCGGCGGCTCCGGCGACAGCCTCTTCGACGCCGTGCGCGCCGCGGGCGTCGACGCCTTCCTCACCGCCGACCTGCGCCACCACCCGGTCTCCGAGGCCACCCAGCACTCCCCGCTGGGTCTGGTCGACGCCGCCCACTGGGCCACCGAATGGCCCTGGTGCGAGCAGGCCGCCGCACAGCTCGACGAGATTTCCGACCGCCAGGGCTGGGACCTCCGCGTCCACGTCTCGAAGACGGTCACCGACCCCTGGTCCTCCCACCACACCTCTTCTGGAGCCCCCAACTGAACGCCGCGCCCGCCGACCAGATCCGCCTCCTCGACGTCCAGGCCCTGGACGTCCGCCTCCAGCAGCTCGCCCACAAGCGCCGCTCGCTGCCCGAGCACGCCGAGATCGAGGCGCTGACCAAGGACCTCACCCAGCTGCGCGACCTGCTCGTCGCCGCGCAGACCGAGGAGAGCGACTGCGGCCGCGAGCAGACCAAGGCCGAGCAGGACGTCGACCAGGTCCGCCAGCGCGCCGCCCGCGACCAGCAGCGGCTCGACTCCGGCGCCGTCTCCTCCCCGAAGGACCTGGAGAACCTCCAGCGCGAGATCGTCTCCCTCGCCAAGCGCCAGGGCGACCTGGAGGAGATCGTCCTGGAGGTCATGGAGCGCCGCGAGGCAGTCCAGGAGCGCCTCGCCGAGCTGACCGAGCGGGTCTCCGCCGTGCAGGCCAAGGTGGACGACGCCACCGCGCGCCGCGACGCCGCACAGGCCGAGCTGGACACCGAGTCCGCCTCCGTCACCAAGGAGCGCGAGCTCGTCGCGGGCGCCGTCCCGGCCGACCTGATCAAGCTGTACGAGAAGCTGCGCGAGCAGCAGGGCGGCGTCGGCGCGGCCCGGCTCTACCAGCGCAAGTGCGAGGGCTGCCACATCGAGCTCAACATCACCGAACTCAACGAGGTCCGCGCCGCCGCGGCGGACACGGTCGTCCGGTGCGAGAACTGCCGCCGGATCCTCGTCCGCACCTCGGAGTCCGGCCTGTAATGCGCGAACTCGTGGTCGAGGCGGACGGCGGCTCCCGGGGCAACCCGGGGCCCGCCGGCTACGGCGCGGTCGTCCTCGACCCGGCGACGGGGGAGACCCTCGCGGAGGCCGCCGAGTACATCGGCGTGGCCACGAACAACGTCGCCGAGTACAAGGGCCTGGTGGCGGGCCTGAAGGCGGCCCGGGAACTCTTCCCGGACGCCCTCGTCCACGTCCGCATGGACTCCAAGCTGGTCGTCGAGCAGATGTCCGGCCGCTGGAAGATCAAGCACCCGGACATGAAGCCGCTCGCGGCCGAGGCCGGACGGGTCTTCCCCGCGGGCCGCGTCCGCTACGAGTGGATCCCCCGCGAGCGGAACAAGCACGCGGACCGGCTCGCGAACGAGGCGATGGACGCGGGCAAGCGGGGCCGTCAGTGGGAGCCCTCCGCCTCCACGGCAGCCCTGGACGCCTCGGCCGCCCGCAACGCCACGACCCCGCCCCCCTCGGGCCCGCCCGGCGACGCGACGGCGGGCGCGGCCAGGGCCCGAGCGGCACTGGCGGGCGCCGCTTCCGGACCGGTGCGGCCTTCGGGCGGTGCGGGTGCGGGGGCGGATGCGGCCTCGGATGGCGCGGGTGCGGCCTCCGGCGGTACGGGCGCGGGTGCGGCCTCCGGCGGTACGGGCACCGGTTCGGGCGTCCGGCCGGGAGCCGTGGCGCGCCCGGCGACCCCGCACGCCGGACCGGAGACCGGTCCGGACGACGCCCTGTTCGCCGCCGAGGAGGCCTTCGCGGCCTCCGGCGGCGCGGAGGTCTCGGGAGACTTCGAGGCCGAGGCGGGTGCCCTGGCCCCGACGGGCCCCGCGGCCCGCCCCCACGCCCCGGCGGCACCGGCCGCGCCGTCCGGCACGGACGAGCGGGCCGACGCCCCCGCGCGGACCGACGCCCCCCGCCAGGGCTGGACCGGCCCCGACATGGGCGCGCCCGCGACGTTCGTGCTGTTGCGGCACGGGGAGACCGCGCTCACGCCCGAGAAGCGGTTCTCGGGGAGCGGGGGGAGCGACCCCGAGCTGTCGGCGGCCGGACTGCGGCAGGCCGCGGCCGTCGCCGAGGCGCTCGCCGCGCGCGGCACCGTCCAGGAGATCGTCAGCTCGCCGCTCGCCCGCTGCCGTCGGACCGCCGGCGTCGTCGCCGCCCGCCTCGGCCTCGACGTGCGGATCGAGCAGGGCCTGCGGGAGACCGACTTCGGCGCCTGGGAGGGCCTGACGTTCGGTGAGGTCCGGGAGCGGTACCCGGAGGACCTCGACGCCTGGCTGGCCTCGCCGAAGGCCGCGCCGACCGGCGGGGGCGAGAGCTTCGCGACCGTCGCCCGGCGCGTCGCCGCGACCCGGGACCGGCTGACCGCCGCGTACGCGGGCCGCACGGTCCTCCTCGTCACCCACGTCACGCCGATCAAGACCCTGGTCCGGCTCGCGCTCGGCGCCCCGCCGGAGTCGCTGTTCCGGATGGAGCTGTCGGCCGCCTCGATCTCGGCCGTGGCCTACTACGCCGACGGCAACGCCTCCGTGCGGCTCCTCAACGACACCTCGCACCTGAGGTAGCCGCGGGCCGCCGGCGACGGCGCCCGCACGATCGAGGGCCGGGCCCGCGTCCCGACCCGGCCCGCTCCGGTCACGCGCCGACCGGCGCCCGCAGCGCCGCCGCGCCGCGCGCGAGGGACTCCACGCGCCCCCAGTCACGGGCGGCGAGGGCGGCGGGCGGCAGCATCCACGTACCGCCGACGCAGCCGACGTTCGGCAGGGCCAGGTAGGCGGGGGCGGATCCGGGGGAGACGCCGCCCGTGGGACAGAAGCGGGCCCGGGGGAGCGGGCCCGCGAGGGACTTCAGATACGGGACGCCGCCCGCCGCCTCGGCCGGGAAGAACTTCATGTCCTCGACCCCGCGTTCGATGAGGGCCACGACCTCCGAGGCCGTCGAGACCCCCGGCAGGAACGGCACGCCGGAGTCCCGCATCGCGCCGAGCAGCCGCTCGGTCCACCCCGGGCTGACCAGGAACCGCGCCCCCGCGCCCACCGCGTCCGCGACCCCGGTCGCCGAGACGACGGTGCCCGCGCCGACCACCGCCTCCGGCACCTCGGCCGCGATCGCGCGGACGGCGTCGAGCGCGGCCGGAGTGCGCAGGGTGACCTCGATCAGCGGCAGCCCGCCGGCCACCAGGGCCCGCGCCAGGGGCACCGCGTCGGCGGCGTCCTCGATCACGACGACGGGGACGACGGGGACGTCACGGTCCCCCGGGGCAAGGCCGAACACGCTCGTCATGGGCGTCATCCTGCCCAGGGCGAGCGGCCCCCGCAACGATCGTTGCGGAGCATGCAACGACCGTCAGTGGATCTCGTCCACGAGCACGTCGAGCACCCCCGCCTTCCCGCCCTCCTCCACCACGTACCGCAGGTCCCGCAGCGCCTCCACCAGCTCCGTCGGCGAACCCGGCTCCGCGCCCGCCTCCAGGAGGCTCCGCACGATCCGGCCCTTCGTCGCCTTGTTGAAGTGGCTGACCACCTTCCGGGTCGGCGCGTGCAGCACCCGCACCGTCGCCGTCCGGGCCGCGACCTCGCCCTTCGGCTTCCACGCGGACGCGTACGCCGACGAACGCAGGTCCAGGACGAGGCCGTCCCCGGCCGCCTCCGGCAGCACCGGGGCCATCGCCCCCCGCCAGTGCGCGCCGAGCGCCCCGAGGCCGGGCAGCTTCACGCCCATCGAGCAGCGGTACGACGGGATCCGGTCCGTCACCCGCACCGCGCCCCACAGCCCCGAGAACACGAGCAGCGAGCTCCCGGCCCGCTCCCGGGCCGCCGCGTCCAGGGTCGCCAGACCCAGCGCGTCGTAGAGCACGCCCGTGTAGACCTCCCCGGCCGGACGCGCGCCCGCCGTCCGCAGCTCCGCGTTCTTCGCGACCTCGCCGCGCAGCCCCTCGCTCAGACCGAGCACCTCGCGCGCCTTCTCCTCGTCGGCGGCGCACAGCTCGACCAGCTCGTCCAGGACCGCCGCCCGCGCGTCCGCGAGCCCCGGCAGGGACAGCGACTCCGGCTTGAGCGGCGCCCCGCGCCCCGAGGAGGCCTTGCCTTCGGAGGGCGGCAACAGCACGAGCACGGTGGTTCTCCTTCGTCCGTACGGGGATGGGGGTGCGGCCCCGACGGTCCAGCGTACGAGGTCCCGGACCCCGCCCCCGCCCGCGTGACCGGCCCCCGGCCCCGTACGAATTCCTCCGTACGAGGTGCCGCGCCCCGCCCCAGCTCATACGCTCGGTCCATGCCCCGCCGCCACCTCCACGTGACCGGCGCAGCCGAGGCTCCGCTGCGGGCCGCCCTGCGCGCACTCCGTACCGAGCTCGCGATCCCCGAGGCCTTCCCGCCCGCCGTCCTCGCCGAGGCGGAAACCGCCGCCAAGAACCCCCGGCTCCCCCCGTACGACGCCACCGACCTGCCGTTCTTCACGATCGACCCGCCCTCCTCCACGGACCTCGACCAGGCCGTGCACCTGGCCCGCCGGGCCGACGGCGGCTACCGCGTGCACTACGCCATCGCCGACGTCGCCGCCTTCGTCACCCCCGGCGGTGCGATCGACGCCGAGGCCCACCGGCGCGTCCTCACCCTCTACTTCCCCGACGGCAAGGTCCCCCTCCACCCCGCCGTCCTCTCCGAGGGTGCCGCCAGCCTGCTCCCCGGCGAGCCCCGCCCCGCCCTGCTCTGGCGCATCGACCTCGACGCCGAGGGGCGGAGGGTCGCGACCGACGTCCGCCGCGCGCTGGTCCGCAGCCGCGCCAAACTCGACTACGCGGGCGTGCAGCGGCGGATCGACGACGGGACCGCCGAGGAGCCGCTCGCCCTCCTCCGGGACATCGGCCGGCTCCGCGAGTCCCTCGAAGCCGAACGCGGCGGCATCTCCCTCAACGTCCCCGAGCAGGAGATCGTCGAGCGGGACCACACCTACACCCTCGAATACCGGGCCCCGCTCCCCGCCGACGGCTGGAACGCCCAGATCTCCCTCCTCACCGGCATGGCCGCCGCCGACCTCATGACCGCCGCCGGCACCGGCGTCCTGCGCACCCTCCCCACCGCCCCCGACGGCGCCGTCGCCCGGCTGCGCCGCTCCGCCCGGGCCCTCGGCGTCGACTGGCCGCACCACGTCTCGTACGCGGACGTCGTCCGCTCGACCGACCCCACGAACCCGCGCCACGCCGCCTTCCTCCAGGAGTGCACCACCCTGCTGCGCGGCGCCGGCTACACGGTCTTCACCGACGGCCACGTCCCCACCCCGGCCGTGCACGCCGCCGTCGCCGACGAGTACACCCACGCCACCGCCCCGCTGCGCCGCCTCGTCGACCGGTACGCGGGCGAGCTGTGCGTGGCGGCCGTCGCCGGCGACGAGCCGCCCGAGTGGGTACGGGCCGCCCTGCCCGCCCTGCCCGACGAGATGGCCACCGGCGCCCGCCGGGCCAACGCCGTCGAACGCGAGAGCGTCGACATCGTCGAGGCGGCCCTCCTGAAGGAACGGATCGGCGAGGTCTTCGACGCGTACGTCATCGACGTGAAGGAACGCGAACCGGCCGTCGGCACCGTCCACCTGGAGGACCCGGCGGTCGTCGCCCGGATCGAGGGCGGCGGGACGGGGCTCCCCCTGGGGGAGCGGCTGCGCGTCAGGCTGTCGGAAGCGGACCCGGGGACGGCGAAGGTCCTGTTCGCGCCCGCGTGAGCGCCTCGTACAGGGCCCCGGGGTCGTCGGCGTGCAGCCGGATCAGCCGTACGGGACGGGGCGCGCCGAGCAGCCGGGGCGCGTCGACCGGCCCGGCCAGCTCGATCGTGACGGAGGTCTGGGAGCCGACGGCGAGGTTCAGCTCGCCCTCGGCCCGCTCGTGCGAGAAGCACAGCTCACGGCGGACGGCCGAGATCCGGTCGAGCGGGACGGCCACGTCGACGTGCGCGGCCTGCCGCAGCCGCAGGACGTTCCCGGCGAGCGTGTGCGGGCGGGTCACGGAGGCGGCGTGCAGCCCCAGGACGAGCAGCACGGTGTAGACGTCCAGGACGAGGAAGACCGCGTGGACGAGGGGCCACTCGTCGAGCAGGTACGACATGCCGACCGTCTCGACCAGGCACACGAACGCGAAGCCGTACATCAGCGCCGCCTGGTCCCGGGCGTGCGGGAACACCCCGTCCGCTCCCGCCGTTCCGTGCCGCCGCCGCGCGGCCCAGCGCCCCAGGCTCGCCATCAGGCGCAGCTCGTGCCCCACGAGCCGCACGACGGGGCCGGGCACCAGCTCGCCCAGGGCCTCCCGGGCGGACAGCCCGCGCCGCCGCAGCCGCGTCCAGACGAGGCCCTCGGCGACGAGCACCCCCAGGACGAGCAGCTCCCCGGCGAGCAGCACGCCCCCGGGCACCCGTACGCCCGCCAGAAGACAGACGAGGAGCACGAGCTCGACGGGCGGCGCGGCGCACGCGACCCCGCGCAGCAGCCGCAGCCCCCGACCGCGCGCGGGCACGCCGCCCGCCCGGCCGCGCGCCGTCGCGCGTCCGGCGCCGCCGACCACCGGCTCCGCCACCGGGCCGCCCCCCTCGTCCGGCACCTCCGGCCTCCGCGCACCCGTCATCGACCCCGCCCCCTCTTCCCCCTCGAACCGGCGTCCCCCTCGCCCCCTCCTTTCCCACCCCGCACCCCGTCGAGTCGCCGCGCATCGGCAGGTAGCATGGTCGGCACGGCAGACGAGCCGGGCGGGCGGCCGCGTGGAGATCCTCGGATCTTCCCGAGGAACGTCCGGGCTCCACAGAGCAGGGTGGTGGCTAACGGCCACCCGGGGTGACCCGCGGGACAGTGCCACAGAAAACAGACCGCCGGGGACCTCGGTCCCCGGTAAGGGTGAAACGGTGGTGTAAGAGACCACCAGCGCCTGAGGTGACTCAGGCGGCTAGGTAAACCCCACCCGGAGCAAGGTCAAGAGGGGACACCCCGGTGTCCCTGCGCGGATGTTCGAGGGCTGCTCGCCCGAGTCCGCGGGTAGACCGCACGAGGCCGGCGGCAACGCCGGTCCTAGATGGATGGCCGTCGCCCCGACGACCGCGAGGTCCCGGGGCACAGAACCCGGCGTACAGCCCGACTCGTCTGTCGGCCCACGTGGGGAGGGCCTCCGGCCGGGTTCCGCCCGGTCGGAGGCCCTTCCACGATTCCCGTGCCCGACCGGTGCTTGAATGGACCGTCGTCTTCCGCCTGACAAGGAGAAGTGCTGTGCCCCTGGTGTCCGTCGTGATGCCCGTGTACAACTCGGCGGCGACCCTCGGTGCGGCGGTCCGGTCGGTCCTCACGCAGACCCACACCGACCTGGAGCTGCTGGTCACCGACGACAAGTCCTCCGACGACTCCATGGACCTGCTCATGGAGTTCGCCCGGCAGGACGAGCGCGTCAAGCCGCGGTCGGCCCCGGAGCAGGGCGGTGCCGGCCGGGCACGGAACCTCGCCATCGAGCGGGCCCGGGGGGACTACGTCGCCTTCCTCGACAGCGACGACATGTGGCTTCCGGAGAAGACCGAGCGGCAGATCGCGTTCGCCGCGGCGGGTGACGCGCCCCTGACCTTCACCTCGTACTTCAAGATGGACAGCGATCACGAGGGCGAGAGCACCGACTTCGTCCCGAACGGGCGCGTGGTCCGCGCGCGGGAGCACGTGGACTACCGGGCGATGCTGGTCCGGGACCACATCGGCGCCCTGACCGCCATGTACGACCGCACGGTCCTCGGCACGCGGCTGATGCCGGAGATGCGGAAGCGACAGGACTACGCCCTGTGGCTCTCGATCATGCGCGACGGTGCCGACGCCCGGGGTCTGACCGAGCCGCTCGCGGTGTACAGGGCCCACCAGGCGGGATCACTGTCCTCGAACAAGCTGTCGCTGGTCCGGTACAACTGGGAGCTGTACCGCGAGCACGAGGGCCTGTCGGTCCCCCGGTCGACGCGGGCGCTGGCCGGCGCCACGTGGCAGTCCCTGCGCAACTCGCGGATCTAGGCGCCGCCCCGCCGTGCGCCCCGGGCTCGGCGCGGACGGGCGGGTGTCGGAGGGCTCCGATACGGTCGGCTGACGAACCGCTGCGAAGGGAGCACGTCCGCATGAGCAACCGTTTCCAGGTCACCTTCGACGCCCACGATCCCCGCACGCTGTCCTCCTTCTGGCGCGACGCGCTGAGGTACGTCCACCCCGGGCCGCCCGGGGTCGAACTGCCCGAGGGCGCCGACCCGTTGGCCGCCTGGGACGACTTCCTCGCGAGGATCGGCGTACCGGAGGCGGAGCGCGACTCCAGGTCCGCCATCGAGGATCCGGACGGGCAGGGCCCCCGCGTCTTCTTCCAGCGGGTGCCGGAGGACAAGGTCGCCAAGAACAGGGTGCACCTCGACGTCCGCGCCGCCCCCGGCCTCGTGGGGGACGAGCGCATGGCGGCCCTGGAGGCCGAGTGCGACCGGCTCGTCGGCCTCGGGGCGAAGCGGGTGCGACGCTTCGAGCCCGCCCCGCCGATGAGCGCCGGCCACATCGTGATGACCGACCCCGAGGGCAACGAGTTCTGCCTGGACTGAGCGTCCGGACCCTGGGTGCGAGCGGCGAAACCGCAGGTCATACCCTGTGGGGCGCTGAGACGTCATCGGGGAGGGGCAGGGTCGCGTGGGCGTGTCGCTGGACAAGGGTCCGGTCCGGGAGGAGCGGTGGTGGCGGCGGCCCGGGTTCGTCGTCCTCTGCCTGTTCCTCATGCCGCCGGCCGGCATGGTGCTGGCCTGGCGGACCCGCTGGTCGCCCGGCCGGAAGGTCCTCGCGACCGTCCTGTCCGCCGTCTGGTTCGTGGCGGTCGGCACCAGTGACCCGCCGGCGGACCGGCCCGCGGCGGCCGACGCCCGGCCACGGGTCACCGGCTTCCCGTCCTTCACCCCGTACGCCCCGCCCACGCCCACCCCGCGCCCGCTCGTGCGGCGGGTGGTCGCCGACTACACCGGGCAGAACCTGAAGGCGGCGAAGGACGCGGCGTACGGGGCGGGCTTCCGGGCGCGCTCGCACGACGCCACCGAGGACGACAGGATGCAGTTCGTCGACGGCAACTGGAAGGTGTGCTTCCAGGATCCGGCGGCCGGGGAGACCACCACGACCGAGGAGGGGCGGCGGAGCCGGATCGAGTTCGCCGTCGTCGACGGGGCCAGTCCCTGCCCGGCGCGGGACGGCGAGGCCGTCGTCTTCCCCGAGGTGCCGGACGTCGTCGGCAAGACCTTCGGAACCGGCTCCGCGATCCTCCGGAAGGCGGGCCTGACCGGGATCCGCGGCGACAGCGTTTACACGGACGTCGATCTGGCATCCGGTCACGACGACTGGCGGATCTGCTTCCAGGACCCGGAGGCGGGCGAGGACATCGAGGACCCGCGGCACACGTCCGTCCGGCTCTCCCTCGCACGCCCCGGCCTCTCCTGCCCGAGCGAGGACGACGCCCGGCTGCACCCGGACCCCGACCCGGACCGCCGCGGCAGCGGCAGTGGCAGCGGCTCGGGGGGCTCCGGCTCGGGTTCCGGCGGATCCGACGGCGGGTCCGACGGCGGCGGCCTCGCCTACTACAAGAACTGCGACGCCGTCCGCGCCGCCGGCAAGGCCCCCATCCACCGTGGCCAGCCCGGCTACCGCTCCGGCCTCGACCGGGACGGCGACGGCAAGGCCTGCGACTGGTCCTGACGGTCCGGAGGCCGCTGTCGGGGGGACCTCACGGCCGGGGCACCCGGAGGCGGGCGCCCCGCGGGTGTACGGGTGGGGCATGACCCTTCCCGTGAACAAGCTCAGCGACCCGGCCGTGCGCGCCTTCGTCACGGCTCTCAACGCCAACGACGAGGCCGCCCTCTTCGAGGCCCTGACCCCCGACGCGACCATGTCCGACGACGGCTCCGACCGCGACGTGCGGGAGTGGCTCGACAAGGAGGTGTTCGCCTCGCGCGGGCACATGGACGTCGAGAACGAGGCGGACGGCGGCCGCGCCCTCGTCGCCCGCTACCGCAACGACACCTGGGGCGAGATGCGCACCAGGTGGCGGTTCACCGTCGACGGCGACAAGGTCTCCCGGTTCGAGACCGGCCAGGCCTGACGACCCTCCGGCCGGGGGCCCCGCCCCCGGCCGACGTGCGGTGCGGGGGGTCTCAGCCCCGCCCGATGTACGGCATCGCCGTCGCCATCACCGTCGCGAACTGCACGTTCGCCTCCAGCGGCAGTCCCGCCATGTGCACCACCGTCGCCGCCACGTCCGCCGCGTCCATCACCGGCTCCACCGCCGACTCGCCGTTGGCCTGGAGGATGCCGGTCTGCATGCGGGCCGTCATCTCCGTCGCCGCGTTGCCGATGTCGAGCTGACCGCAGGCGATCCGGTACGGCCGTCCGTCGAGGGACAGGGACTTCGTCAGGCCCGTCATCGCGTGCTTCGTCGCCGTGTACGCGATCGAGTGCGGGCGCGGCACGTGCGCGGAGATCGAGCCGTTGTTGATGATCCGGCCCCCCTGCGGGTCCTGCTCCTTCATGGTCCGGAAGGCCGCCTGGGCGCAGAGGAACGCGCCCGTCAGGTTCACGTCGACGACCGCGCGCCAGGTCGCCGGGTCCAGGTCCTCGACGGGGACGCCGCCGCCCGCGAACGTACCGGCGTTGTTGAAGAGCAGGTCGACCCGGCCCCAGTGGTCCCGTACGGAAGCGAAGAGGGCCGTCACCTCCCCCTCGGAGGTCACGTCCGTCGGAACGGTCAGGAAGTCGCCCGTCGGGAGGGCCGCCGCCGTCTCCTCCAGGGCCCCGGCCCTGCGGCCCGCGAGGGCCACCGACCAGCCGGCCGCCGCGAGGGCCAGCGCCACGCTCCGCCCGATGCCCGAACCGGCACCCGTCACCACTGCGATGCTCATGGGCGCGCAGCGTACGCGAGACGCGTGCCCCATGAACTCATCCGTCCGACACGTGGATGTTCTGTACTCGACAATGAGAGGTCGTTCCCTCCCCTTCGAATGACGGGCGGACAGCATCCGTCTGGGGAGGGGCACATGACCCACGTACAGCATTCCGAGGAACTCCGCGCGGCCGCGCGCCACTTCGGGCGCCGCCGGTTCCTCACCGTCACCGGCGCGGCCGCCGCGCTCGCCTTCGCGACCCAGCTGCCCGCGGCCGGCGCCGCGGCCGCCGCCGAACTGGACGCCCGGCGCGTCACGGAGGACCCGTTCACCCTGGGCGTGGCCTCGGGCGACCCGCTGCCCGGCTCCGTGCTCCTGTGGACGCGGCTCGCGCCCCGCCCCTTCGAGCCCGACGGCGGGCTGCCCGCCGGCCGGGTCTCCGTGCACTGGGAGCTCGCCCGCGACGAGCGCTTCGCCCGGATCGTCCGGCGCGGCCTGGCGATCGCGCACCCCGAGTTCCGGCACGGCGTCCACGTGGAGGTCGAGCACCTCGACCCCGACCGCGTGTTCTTCTACCGCTTCCGGGTCGGCGACTGGGTCAGCCCGGTGGGCCGGACCCGCACCGCCCCCGCCCCCGGAGCCCGGAACACCGCCCTCAAGATCGCCGCCGTCTCCTGCCAGGCCTACCACGACGGGTACTTCACGGCCTACGGCCACCTCGCCCAGGAGGACGTCGACGTCGTCTTCCACCTCGGCGACTACCTGTACGAGTACGCGGTGAACTCCACCGGCGGCGCCCGCGCCCACACCGACCGCCGGCTGCCCGACCTGTTCGACCGGGAGACGCTCACGCTGGAGGACTACCGGCTCCGCTACGCGCTCTACAAGTCCGACCCCGACCTGCGCGCCGCGCACGCCGCCCACCCCTTCGTCGTCACCTGGGACGACCACGAGACCGAGAACAACTACGCGGGCGACACCCCCGAGAACGGCGTCCCGCCGGAGGAGTTCCTGCTCCGCCGCGCCGCCGCCTACCGCGCCTATTGGGAGCACCAGCCCCTGCGCCGCCCCCAGCTGCCCGAGGGCCCCGACATGAGGCTGTACCGACGGCTGCGCTTCGGGCGGCTCGCCCAGTTCGACATCCTCGACACCCGCCAGTACCGCTCCGACCAGGCGTACGGGGACGGCTGGCAGGTCCCGGGCCCCGAGTCCGAGGATCCGGCCCGCACCCTGACCGGCGCCGCCCAGGAGCGCTGGCTGCTCGACGGCTGGCGCGCCTCCGGGGCCCGCTGGAACGTGCTGCCGCAGCAGGTGGTGTTCTCCGAGCGCCGCGACCGCTCCACCGCCGACTTCAAGCTGTCCATGGACTCCTGGGACGGCTACCCGGCCTCCCGGCAGCGGATCCTCGCGGGGGCCGAGGCCGCCGGCGTCGAGAACCTGATGGTGCTGACCGGCGACGTCCACGTCGGCTACGGGCTCGACATCAAGGCCGACTTCCGCGACCCGGACTCCCGGACCCTCGGCACCGAGATCGTCGCCACCTCGATCACCAGCGGCAAGGACGGCGCCGACCGGCCCTCGAACTACGCCAAGCTCCTGCAGGCCAACCCGCACCTGCGGTTCTTCAACGGGCGCCGCGGCTACGTCACCGTCGAGCTCGGCGAGGAGAGCGCCCGCGCCGACTTCCGCACGGTCCCGTACGTGACCCGGCCGGGCGCCCCCGTCACCACCGCCGCCTCCTACGTCACGGAGGCGGGCGACCCGGGCCTCACGCCCGCGTAGCCACGAGCTCGGAGGGGTAGCGGACGCCGATGTGGTCCCGTACCGCGTCGAGCGTCCGCATCACCGCGAGCGAGCCGTCCAGGGGGACGAGCGGGGACTCCGTCTCGCCGGCGCGCAGGCAGCGCATCACCTCCGCCGCCTCGTGCCGCAGGGAGTGCGGATCGTCCTCGCCCGCGTACTCCTCCGGCTCCGCGCCGTTGCGCAGCAGCGTGAACCGCCCGGGGGAGAAGAAGGCGCGCGGGACGTCGATCCGGCCCTCCGTGCCCGTCACCGAGGCCGTCAGCGGGGTGTCCGCCTCCAGCGAGCAGGACAGCAGGGCCGAGGCGCCCGAGTCCCAGCCGAGCAGCATGCCCGTGTTCAGGTCGACGCCCTCCGGCGAGATCCGCGCGTGCGCGTGGACCGTGGACGGTTCGCCGAGCAGCAGCTGCGCGAACGACACCGGGTACACGCCCAGGTCGAGCAGCGCCCCGCCGCCCGTCGCCGGGTCCCGCAGCCGGTGGCCGGCGTCGAAGGGGCCCGCGATCCCGAAGTCGGCCTGGACGGTGCGGACCTCGCCGATCGCGCCGTCGCGCACGAGCCCGGCGATCCGCCGGACCAGCGGGTTGCAGTACATCCACATGGCCTCCATCAGGAAGAGGCCGCGGTCCCGGGAGAGCGTGACGAGTTCCTCCGCCTCGCGGGCGTTGAGCGTGAGGGCCTTCTCGCAGAGCACCGCCTTCCCCGCCTCCAGGGCGAGGCCGGCCGCCGCCCGGTGCGCGTGATGCGGGGTCGCCACGTACACCACGTCGACGTCCTCGTCGGCGAGGAGCCCGGCCCATTCCCCGTACGCCCGCGGAATCCCGAACCGGTCGGCGAAGGCCCTCGCCGACGCCTCCGCGCGGGACGCCACCGCGACGACCTCCGCGCCGTCGAGCGTCATCAGGTCCGTGGTGAACCGTTCCGCTATGCCGCCCGTCGCCAGGATTCCCCAGCGCACCGTCCCGTTCGCGTCCATCCCCACCCCACAGGTCTCGACCATGCCGATCGAGCTGAGAGCATAGACAAGGATTCAACGAAATGGAGCAGTCGATGCCGGAGAGCGGCCAGAAGACAACACAAGGGCACATAACCGAAGCCACCCCGGTCGTCACCGCCGCCCGGCGGACGGGGCTCCTCGTCACCCTCGTCCTGGGCGGACTCACCGCCCTCCCCCCGCTCTCCATGGACATGTACCTCCCGGCGCTCCCGGAGGTCACCGGCGCGCTGCGGGCCCCCGCCGCCACCGTGCAGCTCACCCTCACCGCCTGCCTCGCCGGCATGGCCCTCGGCCAGCTCGTCGTCGGCCCCATGAGCGACAAGTGGGGACGCCGGCGCCCGCTGCTCATCGGCATGGCCGTGTACGTCCTCGCCACCGCCGTCTGCGCCCTCGCGCCCACCGCCGAACTCCTCATCGGCTTCCGGCTCCTCCAGGGCCTCGCCGGCGCCGCCGGCATCGTCATCGCCCGCGCCGTCGTCCGCGACCTGTACGACGGCGTCGAGATGGCCCGCTTCTTCTCCACCCTGATGCTGATCTCCGGCGTCGCCCCGATCATCGCCCCCCTCATCGGCGGCCAGATCCTCCGGCTCACCGACTGGCGGGGCGTCTTCCACGTCCTCACCGCGATCGGCGTCCTGCTCACCCTCGTCGTCTGGCGCTTCCTCCACGAGACGCTGCCCCCCGAGCGCCGGCACGAGGGCGGGGTCGGACAGGCCCTGCGCACCATGCGGGGGCTCCTCGCCGACCGGGTCTTCACCGGCTACATGCTGACCGGCGGCCTCGCCTTCGCCGCCCTCTTCGCGTACATCAGCGCCTCCCCGTTCGTCGTCCAGGAGATCTACGGGGCCTCGCCGCAGACCTTCAGCCTGCTCTTCGGCCTCAACTCGGTCGGACTCGTCGCCGTCGGCCAGGTCAACGGCAAGCTCCTCGTCGGCCGCGTCAGCCTCGACAAGGCGCTCGGCTGCGGCCTCGGCCTCATCCTGCTCGCGGCCGTCGCCCTGACCCTCATGACCTGCGGCGTCCTCGGGGAGGTCGGCCTCGCCCCGATCGCCGCCGGACTCTTCGTCCTGATGTCCGCGATGGGCCTGGCCATGCCCAACACCAACGCCCAGGCCCTCATGCGCACCCCGCACGCCGCCGGCTCCGCCTCCGCCCTCCTCGGCACCTCCTCCTTCCTCGTCGGCGCCGTCGCCTCGCCGCTCGTCGGCATCGCGGGCGAGCACACCGCCGTCCCCATGGCGGTCGTCCAGCTCGGCTGCGCCGTCCTGGCCCTGGCCTGCTTCCTGGGCCTGTGCCGCCCCTGGCGCACGACGGAAGCCCGGACCGACGGGCCCGCCTAGACTGTCTCGGTGAACGCCTCAGCTCCCTCCTCCGACTCCCTGCGCGCCGCCCTCGCCGGGCTCCTCGCCGGGCTGCCGCCCAACCGGGCCGTGCAGGCCGTCGAGCGGCTGATCGCCAACTACCGGGGCACCACCCCGACGGACGCCCCCGTGCTGCGCGACCGCTCCGACGTCGCCGCGTACGCCGCGTACCGCATGCCGGCGACCTTCGAAGCGGTACGGGGCGTCCTCGACGCCCTCCGCGAGGCCGCGCCCGACTGGGCGCCGCGCACCCACACCGACGTCGGCGGCGGCACGGGCGCGGCGAGCTGGGCCGTCGCCGAGGCCTGGGCGGAGGAGCCGCCGCGCACCACCGTGCTCGACTGGGCGGAGCCCGCCCTCGCGCTCGGCCGCGAGCTGGCCGACGGCGTCCTGGACGCGGAGTGGCGGCGCGAGCGGATCGGCTCCGCCCTGAGCCTCGCCGACACGGACCTCGTCACCGTCTCGTACGTCCTCAAGGAGCTGACCGGGGCCGACCGGACGGCGCTCGTCGCCGAGGCGGCCCGCGTCGCGCGGGCCGTGGTGATCGTCGAGCCCGGCACGCCCGACGGCTACGAGCGGATCATCGCGGCCCGCACCCTGCTGATCGAGGCCGGCTTCACCGTCGCCGCGCCCTGTCCGCACAGCGGGGCCTGCCCGATCGTGCCCGGCACGGACTGGTGCCACTTCTCCGCCCGGGTGAGCCGCTCCTCGCTCCACCGGCAGGTGAAGGGCGGGTCGCTGCCGTACGAGGACGAGAAGTACGCGTACGTGGCGGCCGTGCGCGCCCCCGTGGCCCCCGCGGCCTCCCGCGTCATCCGCAGGCCGCAGATCCGCAAGGGCCTCGTCCTCCTCGAACTGTGCGGCCCCGACGGACTCGCCCGCGAGACCGTCACCAAGCGCCACGGGCCCCTGTACAAGCAGGCCCGGGACGCGGAGTGGGGCGACTCCTGGCCGCCGGAGGACGAGAACTAGGGACGGGCCCTAGGGGCGCAGCTCCTGGGTGCAGCACTTCACGCTGCCGCCGCCCTTGAGGAGCTCGCCCAGGTCCATGCCGACGGGCTCGAAGCCCCGGGCGCGGAGCGGCTCGAAGAGGCCCACCGCCGCCTGCGGCAGCAGCACGTGGCGGCCGTCGCTCACCGCGTTGAGCCCGAGGGCCGCCGCGTCCTCGCCCGTCGCGATCAGGGCGTCCGGGAAGAGCCGGGCGAGCACCGCGCGGCTGCCGGGGGAGAAGGCGTCCGGGTGGTACATGACCTCGTCCCGGGCGTCGTCCAGGACGCACAGCGCCGTGTCCAGGTGGTAGTAGCGCGGGTCCACCAGCTCCAGGCCGATCACCGGGCGGCCGAAGAACTCCTGCGCCTCGTCGTGGGAGAGCGGGCTGGAGCGGAAGCCGCGGCCGGCGAGGATCCAGGAGGCGGTGACGGCGAAGTCGCCCTCGCCCTCGTTCACGTGCTCCGGCACGCGCACGGCGTCGTCCGCCCAACCGTTCCTGCGGAACCAGGACACGTGGGCGTCGGCCTCGCGGGCCCGCTCCGGGTGGGCGAACTTCGCGCCGAGGACCCGGCCCCCGACGACCGTCGCGCCGTTCGCCGCGAAGACCATGTCCGGCAGCGCCGGGTCGGGCTCCAGGAGCTCCACGGTGTGGCCGAGCGAGCGGTAGCGGTCGCGCAGGTCCTCCCACTGGGCGAGGGCGAGCGGCAGGTCGACCGGTTTCGTGGGGTCCATCCAGGGGTTGATGGAGTACGTCACCGTGAAGTGCGTGGGTGGGCACATCAGATAACGGCGGGGCGAGGGCGTGCGCGGAGTGGGGCGCAAGGAGGGCTCCTCACGGACGGGCGGCCGAAGCGGCCGGTGATCGGTGGACCCCATGGTCCGCCCTCGACGGGCTCCGCGCTGTGGACCGTTCGGGTGGTTCGGACCCGTTCGAGCGGCGAGACGTATCGTCTCGCCCACTGCTAGATTGGGGCCATGTCCGAGACCCGCCCCGCCAAGGCCGCCCCCGACGCCTCCCGCCGCAGCGAGCGCTCCCGCCGCGCCATCTTCGACGCCGCCCTCGCCCTCGTCTCCGAGACCGGGTACGCGAAGACCACCATCGAGGGCATCGCCGCCCGCGCCGGCGTCGGCAAGCAGACCATCTACCGCTGGTGGCCCTCCAAGGCGGCCGTCCTCCTGGACGCCTTCCTCGACCTCGCCGCCCGGGCCAACGAAGCCCTCGGGGGCACCGCCGACAGTGAGATCCCCGACACCGGGGACCTCGCCGCCGACCTCAAGCTCGTGCTGCGCGCCACCGTCGACGAGATGACCGACCCCGCCTTCGACGGCCCCACCCGCGCCCTCGCCGCCGAGGGCGTCGTCGACCCCGAGCTCGGCGCCCGCTTCACCGAGGCCCTGCTCGAACCCCAGCTCCAGTACTACGTCCGCCGCATCGAGGCCGCCCGGGCCAAGGGCGACATCGACCCCGGGGTGGACCCCCGCGTCGCCGTCGAACTCCTCGTCGGACCGCTCCACCACCGCTGGATCCACCGCACCCTGCCGCTCACCCACGCCTACGCCGACACCCTCGTCGACCTCGCCCTGAGCGGCCTCGCGCCCCGCGCCTGACCCCCTCCCGGCCCCCGCTCCAGGAGCCCGGGGGGCACCCCGGTTCCGCACTCCGGTCACCCGGGGCGCAGGATGGTGGGACCATGGGCAGAGCCGAACGGGCGAGCATGAGGTGTGAGGGGATAGATGGGCGACGGCATCGGCCGCTACCGCGGCACGGAGAGCAGGCTCGCACAATGGCTGCGCAGGCGCCCCAAACGCACCGCGGCCGACGACGAGAGCGACCGCGAGAAGCTGCTCCTGGCCGCCGCCGCCGCCGGGCTGCCCCTCGCCCCCGCCGCGTACCCCGTGGGCTACAGCTGCTCCTGTGAGCGGATCGGCTGTCCCACCCCCGCCCGGCACCCCGTCTCCTTCGCCTGGCAGACGCAGTCGACCACCGACCGCGCGCAGATCGAGCGCTGGGCCCGCAACGAGCCCGAGGCGAACTTCGTCACCGCCACCGGCATGGTCCACGACGTCCTCGACGTCCCGCTGGCCGCCGGCCGCGCCGCCCTGGAGCGCCTCCTCGCCGAGGGCGTCGAGGTCGGCCCCGTCGCCGAGTCCGCCGACGTCGACACGGTCGGCGGGCGGATGCTCTTCTTCACCGCCACCCGCGGCACCCCCGAGGACGAGGACGAGTGGTGGCCGTGCGAGCTGGACTGCCACCCCGAGACGATGGACGAGCACCCGGGGCTGCGCTGGCACTGCCGCGGCAGCTACGTCCTCGTACCGCCGGCCCGGCTGCCCGGTGACGAGGACGCCCACCCGGTCGTCGCCTGGCTCCGCGGCCCCGAGCACCCGCTGCCCGACCCGCTGAACCTCCTGGAGACCCTCCAGGACGCCTGCGCCCGCCACGTGGCCGAGCGCGAGGCGGACGGGGACGGGGAGCACACGGCCCACGAGATCGCCTGGCCGCTGACCCGCTGACCCGCTGACCCGCTGACCCGCTGACCCGCTGAGCCGTCGGTCCGCCGGCCCGCTGAGCGGTCGCCCGCCGACCCGCCGGGCCGTCGGCCCCCGCACAGGAGGGGAGGAGGGCTACGAGCCCTCCGCGCCCACCACGCCCTGGAGCCGGCTCGCGACCGTGACCCCGTTCCGGTCCGTGCCCGCCGGCTTCACCAGGGCCGCCTGGCTCGACACCCACTCCCGGGTGACCGTGTTCTCGATCTCGCCGGTCAGCAGCGCCTTGGTGTCGGCGCCGACCTTCGGCCGGTAGCCCTTCGCCGTCGTCTGCCTCTCGAAGTACCGCGTCGCGAAGAAGACCAGCGCGCCGCCGTCCCGGGTCCGCAGCCCGAGCGGCGCGAAGTCCCCCTGGTCCGTGACCCGGTCGAGGTACTGGGTGGCCATGCCCGGCCGCTTGGCGGCCTTCTGCCGCTGCGCCCGCCACTGCGTGGTGTGCGCGCCCGGCGCGAACGGCCCCGGCGCCCCGTCCTTCAGGAACGACACGTACTCCCTGCCGAGGTCCTCGGGCGCCACCGCGAGCGCGTCGCTGTCCGCCGCGACCGGCACCGCGTACCCCTCCTCCTCGGCGAACTCGGGCACGTCGGCCCGGGGGAGGATCGTGAGGTAGGCGACCTCCCACAGCTGGTCCGGCCCGTTGCGCACGAAGACCAGGAGCCAGCGCTGGTCGCCGGAGGCCCGGTTGGACGCGGTGTCCGCCACGAACCAGCGCGGCCAGCCCGCCTTCCGGGGCAGCACGAACCGCGCGTCGGTCAGCGCGAGGGGCTTGTGGTCCGGGTTGCCGCCCGGGGTGTTGATCGACCGGGCGCGCAGGCCCGCCTGGTTGACCTCCCCGAGCGGGCCGGTGACCCGGCCCGCGTCCAGGGCCGGGTCGTAGGCCTTGTCGGCCTTGTTGTAGGCCGTCGTGAAGTCCGCGAGGGCCTGCGCCGCCTCGGCCCTCGTGGCCGGCGGCAGCAGCGCCAGCTCGCCGTGGACGGTCACGCAGCCGCCCGCCGTCAGCGACAGGACGGTCGCCGCCGCCGTCGCCGCGAGGAACCTCGCCGGCCGGCGGTCCATGGAGGGCGACCGCCGCTCAAGCGCTCGCCTCAGCCTCAGCCTTCTCATCGGTCGCCTTCTGCTTCTTCACCCGCACGGACGGACCCGACCCTATCGGGGCCAGGAACAGCGCGAGGGTCGGGATCAGATACAGCGCCCACACCGTGACCTGAAGGACCGTCGGGTCCGGCTGGAAGTTGAGGACGCCCTTGAGGAGCGTGCCGTACCAGCTGTCCGGCGGGATCGTCGTCGAGATGTCGAAGGCCTTGTCCGCGAGGCCGCCGATGAAGCGGGCCTCCTGGAGGTCGTGCACGCCGTACGCGAGCACGCCCGCCGCCACCACGACCAGCATCCCGCCGGTCCAGGTGAAGAACTTCGCCAGGTTGATCCTCAGCGCGCCCCGGTAGAACAGCCAGCCGAGGAGGACGGCCGTGAGCAGGCCGAGGACGACGCCGGCCAGCGGCGCGTACGAACCGTCGGAGGAGGCCCGTACCGACGCCCACACGAAGAGCGCCGTCTCCAGGCCCTCGCGGCCCACCGCCAGGAAGGCGGTGGCGACCAGCGCGCCGGTGCCCATCTGGAGGGCCGCGTCCAGCTTGCCGTGCAGCTCGGCCTTCAGGTGCCGGGCGGTGCGCCGCATCCAGAAGACCATCCAGGTCACCAGGCCGACGGCGAGGACCGACAACGAGCCGCCGAGCGCCTCCTGCGCCTCGAAGGTCAGCTCCTGGGAGCCGAACTCCAGCCCGGCGCCGAAGGCCAGGGCGACGCCGACGGCCACGCCGATGCCGATCCAGATCGGCTTCAGCGCGTCCCGGCGCCCGGTCTTCACCAGGTACGCGATGAGGATGCAGACGACCAGACTGGCTTCCAGGCCCTCGCGCAGGCCGATCAGATAGTTACCGAACACGTCGGTCTCCCTCCTCGATCACGAGAACAGCGCCCGGCCCCACCAGTCGTCCTTGTCCCGGACGCCCGGCGGGATCGCGAACAGCGCCGAACCCACGTGCTGGATGTATTCGTTGAGGGCGTCGGTCGCCAGCGAGGTCTGCACCGGGACGAAGCCGGTACGGACGTCCTTCTGGTACGCCAGGAAGAACAGGCCCGCCTCCAGTCGGCCGAGGCCGTCCGTGCCGTCCGTGAAGGAGTAGCCGCGGCGCAGCAGCGTCGCCCCGTGGTTGCTGTCCGGGTGGGCCAGCCGGACGTGCGAGTCCGGCTTCATCGCCTTCAGGAACGGCTCGTCGTGCTCCTTGGCCTTGCCGACCGGGGCGCCCTCGCGCTTGTCGCGGCCGAAGACGTCCTCCTGCTCGGCGAGCGGGGTGCGGTCCCAGGTCTCGACGTTCATCCGGATGCGCCGGGCGACCAGGTACGAGCCGCCGTCCATCCAGGCGGCGGCGCCCTCGGCGTCCTTGCCGGAGACCCACACGTGCTTCGCGAGCCGCTCGGTCTCGGTGCCCGCGATGTTGCGGGTGCCGTCCTTGAAGCCGAAGAGGTTGCGCGGGGTCTGGGCGTCCGGGGTCGTCGAGGACGTCTTGCCGAAGCCCAGCTGCGACCAGCGCACCGCGACCTTGCCGAAGCCGATCCGCGCGAGGTTGCGGATGGCGTGCACGGCGACCTGCGGGTCGTCCGCGCAGGCCTGCACGCAGATGTCGCCGCCGCTGCGCGCCGGATCCAGGTTGTCGCCCGGGAACCTGGGCAGCTCCACCAGGGCCGCGGGACGCCTGTCCTTCAGCCCGAAGCGCCCGTCGAACAGGGAGGGACCGAAGCCGATCGTGAGGGTGAGGCGGGAGGGCCTGAGGCCCAGGGCCTCGCCCGTGTCGTCCGGCGGGGCCTCCGGCAGGCCGCCGTAGGCGCCCTCGCCGACCTCGGCGCCGGTGGTCATCCGCTCGGCGGCCCGCGTCCAGTCCTTGAGGAGCTGGACCAGCTCGTCGCGGTCCTTCGTCTTCACGTCGAAGGAGGCGAAGTGCAGCCGGTCCTGCACGGGGGTGGCGATGCCGGCCTGGTGCGGGCCGTGGAAGGGCACGGCCCCGCCGCCGTCGGCGACCGGCGCGGTGGCGTCGCCGTCCCGGGTCAGGGCGACGGCGCCGCCGGCCGCGGCGGCACCGAGCGCGAGCCCGGCCCCGCCCCAGCCGATCACCTTGCGACGGGAGGGCGCGGCGGCCCGGTCCGTGGCGGTGGTCTCGTCGGTCATGGTGGGCCCCCTGCTACTTCACGACCGCGGCGGCGAGCTTGGAGAGCGGCTCGGCCAGCGCGTTGACGCCGTCGGAGAGCTCCTTGCGCTCGGTCTTGCCGACCTTGTCGTACGAGGTGAAGACGTAGGCGTTCTTGTCCGTGCGGTACTCGTCGAGCAGCGTGTTCAGCGCGGCGAACTGCTTGTCGAGTTCGGCGACGAGCTTGGGGTCGTTCTTCGCGGCGACCGGCTTGAGCAGCTCGAAGGACTTCTGCGCGCCCTCGACGTTCGCCTTGAAGTCGACGAGGTCGGTGTGGGAGTAGCGCTCCTCCTCGCCGGTGACCTTGCCGCTGGCGACCTCGTCCAGGAGCTCCTTGGCGCCGTTGGCCATGGAGGTCGGGGTGATGTCGGCCTTGCCGACGCGCTTCTGCCAGTCCGCGAGGTCCTCGTCGAGGAGGTCGGCGAGCTGCTTCTCGCGGTCGCCGACCTTCTTGTCCTGCCAGAGGGCCTTCTCCAGGCGGTGCCAGCCGGTCCAGTCCTTCGCCGGGTCCTGGCCGTCCTCCAGGCCGTCCTCGCGGACGTCGACCTTGGGGTCGATGTCGCCGAAGGACTCGGCGACCGGCTCGGTGCGCTCCCAGCCGATGCGGGACTCGGCGTAGGCCTTCTTCGCGGCCTCGACGTCACCGGCGCGGACGGCGTCGGTGAAGGCCTTCACCTTGGGGAGGGTCGCGTCGGCCTGCGCCTGGACGTACTGGCGGTAGGAGGCGACGGCGGCGTCCATCTCCGGGGAGCGCTTGGCGGCGGTCTTGCCGCCGGTGGCCTTGACCGACTGGCGGATGCCGTCGCCCTTCATGCCGGGCTTGCAGGCGATGGCGTAGTCGCCGGCCTTGATCTCGGCGGTGACGGTGGCCTTGGTGCCGGGGCCGATGTTCTCGCGCTCGGTGACGATCCGGTCGTCCGGGAAGAGGACGTAGACCTCGGTGATCTTGGAGCCGCGGTTCTCGACGGCCAGCTTCACGTGCCCGGCCGGGAACTCCTTCTTCGAGACCTCGCAGGAGTCGTCCTTGGCGACGACGGTGATCGCGTCGTCGCCCGCCTTGGAGTCGCTTTTCTCGGCGCAGCCCGTGACGGCGGTCAGAGCCGCCGCGGTCGCGGCGGCGGTGACGACGGAGAGGCGGACGGCTCGCATGAGGACTCCAGGAACGCGGGGACGGACTGAGGCGGACCTAACTTAACCGAGGCTTACCTGAGCAAGCCCCGCACGTCCAGTGATTCAGCTCTCAGACCGGGCGTATCGGACACGGCGGGGTCACGGGGCCTTCATGAAGCCCTCATGGATTGGTCAAGGGAGGGTCAAGGAGGGTGGATTGTCCTGGTTCCGGTTACGCCCCGGTAGGGCGGTGGGGAAACGGCGACGCGCCTCTGCGGACGCCCGACCGGTGGTTGAATTCGGTCATGAACACGACCGCCACTGACATCGACGTCCTCCGGGTCTTCTGTGCGGGCGACGGCCGGCACGGCAACCGCCTCGGGGTCGTGCGGGACGCCCGCACCCATCCCGACGAGTCCTCCCGACAGGCGCTCGCCAAGGAGCTCGGCTTCAGCGAGACGGTCTTCGTGGACGACCCGGAGCGCGGGATCGTCGACATCTACACGCCGGGCCTGCGGCTGCCCTTCGCCGGACACCCGCTCGTCGGCGCCGCCTGGCTGCTCGACCTGGAGGTCGTCCACCCGCCCGTCGGCGAGGTGTGGGTGCGCGGCGACGGCGAGTTCACCTGGATCGAGGCGCGCGCCGAGTGGGCGCCGCCCCGCACCCTGCGCCGGTACGGCTCCGTCGCCGAGGTAGACGCCCTGGAGGTGCCCGAACCGGGGGAGTGGATCTACGCCTGGGCCTGGGAGGAGGAGGCCGCGGGCCGGATCCGGGCGCGCGGCTTCCCGGGGCGCGGGGACGGCATCGACGAGGACGAGGCGACCGGCGCGGCCGCCCTGCTCCTCACGGCGGAGCTGGGGCGGGCCCTGAACATCACGCAGGGCCGCGGCTCCCAGCTCCTCACCGCCCCCGGTCCCGACGGCATCGTGGAGCTGGGCGGCCGGGTCCTCCTGGAGGGGGCGCTCACGCTCTAGGCGACTCCGGGGCCCGGGCCGCACCACGCGGCTCCCGGGCCGCACCACGCGGCTCCCGGGCCGCCTCACGCGCTGAGGGAGTACTCCCCGCCCAGCTCCCGGAAGACCGCGGTGTTGAAGTCGAAGGCGCGCTTGCACTCGTCGACGATCCGCTGCTTCTCCAGGTCGTCGGCGTCCACCCCGTCGAGCAGCTCCCGGTACGCCCGCTTGAACGCCGCCGGGTTGGGGATCTCCTCGAAGACGTAGAAGCGGACGCCGTCGCCCTTGCGGTCGAAGCCCCACGTCCGCTCCGCCCTGTCGCGGATGATCTGACCGCCCGACAGGTCGCCCAGGTAGCGCGTGTAGTGGTGGGCCACATAGCCGGCGGGCCAGTCGCGGGCGCACTCGGCGACCCGTCCGGCGTACGCGGCGGTGGCGGGCAGCGGGGAGACGCCGGCGCGCCAGCCGGGCCCGCGCAGATGGGCGAGGTCCCGCTCCAGGGCTGCCGTGCGGAAGAGCTCGGCCCGCACGAAGGGCCCGGCGACCGGGTCCTCGCGGAGCGCCTCCGCGCCCTCCTCCAGGGCCCGGTACACGAACCAGAGCTGCTCGGTGTAGCGCGCGTACGCGTCGACGCCCAGCCGTCCGCCCAGCAGGGCGCCCATGAAGGACGACGTCTCCGCCTCCGTGTGCCGCTCGTGCGAAGCCGTACGGATCAGTGTGGAGAAGGGCGTGTCCAAGGCGTGCCTCCGGGACCGATGGGACGGGAACCAGCGACGGCGCCGACGGATCGGCCGTCCGGTCGACCGGTTCCCGACGTCCTGTCGGTAAGACGCTACCCGTTCCGGTCCTCAGGGCAACGTGAGGATCTCCGCCCCGCTCTCGGTGACCACCAGCGTGTGCTCGAACTGCGCGGTCCGCTTCCGGTCCTTGGTCACCACGGTCCAGCCGTCGTCCCACATGTCGTAGTCGTGCGTCCCGAGCGTCAGCATCGGCTCGATCGTGAACGTCATGCCGGTCTTGATCTCGGTGGTGTGGTGGGGCGAGTCGTAGTGCGGCACGATCAGGCCGGAGTGGAACGACGAGTTGATGCCGTGCCCGGTGAAGTCGCGCACGACCCCGTAGCCGAAGCGCTTGGCGTACGACTCGATGACCCGCCCGATGATGTTGATCTGGCGGCCCGGCTTCACCGCCTTGATCGCCCGGGCGAGGGACTCCCGGGTGCGCTCCACGAGCAGCCGCGACTCCTCGTCGACGTCGCCGCAGAGGTACGTGGCGTTGTTGTCGCCGTGGACGCCGTTGATGTACGCGGTGACGTCCAGGTTCACGATGTCGCCGTCCCGCAGGACGGTGGAGTCCGGGATCCCGTGGCAGATGACCTCGTTGACCGAGGCGCACAGCGACTTCGGGAAGCCGCGGTAGCCCAGCGTGGACGGATAGGCGCCGTGGTCGCACATGTACTCGTGCGCGA
This sequence comes from Streptomyces sp. NPDC107498, assembly GCF_055582805.1. Classification (NCBI taxonomy): domain Bacteria; kingdom Bacillati; phylum Actinomycetota; class Actinomycetes; order Kitasatosporales; family Streptomycetaceae; genus Streptomyces; species Streptomyces sp. NPDC107498. Next base: position 198,621 of record NZ_JBVJPE010000013.1, read on the forward strand.
CCCGGTCGAGCTCGTCGGTGGTGACGCCCGGGGCGATGTGCTGGGCGGCCTCCTCCATCGCCTGCGCGGCGATGCGGCCGGCGATCCGCATCCGCTCGATGGTGTCGGAATCCTGCACCTCGGGCCCGGTGTACGGGGCCGGTGCGGGCTTCCCGACGTACTCGGGGCGGCGGATGGAGCCCGGAACGGAGCGATGGGGGGAGAGTTCCCCCGGTACGAGAAGCGACTGGCCAGACATGCCAGCGAGTCTAACGACCGGGTCTGGGGCAGCATGGTCCCGAAGGAAGGAGCCGAAGACGATGGCCCTGTTCAAGAAGCGCACCACGGGCAAACCGGGCGAGTGGTACTACTGCCTGGAACACAAGAAGGTCGAGGAGGGCCCCGAGTGCCCGGCGAAGAACCGCTTCGGCCCGTACACCAGCCGTGAGGAGGCCTCCCACGCCATGGAGACCGCCCACGACCGGAACCTGGAGTGGGAGACCGACCCCCGCTGGCACGACGGCGCCGGGAAGGACCGGACGCCGGAGGAGTAGCACCCCCGCGGAGGAGGCGGCCGGGACCCGTCAGACGGTCCCGGCCGCCTCCTCCCGGAGGGCCTCCCGCTGGGCCTTCCGGCGCAGCGCGTCCTCGTCCGTCGCGGAGTCGTACGCGAGGAGCTTCGGCAGCGCCAGGCAGAGCAGCCCCACCGAGGCCACGCACGCCGCGCCGCCCGTCCAGACGGCCGCCCGGGTGCCGGTCCAGCCGGCCGCCGCGCCCGCCCGCACCTGGCCCAGCTGCGGGCCCACGCTGTAGGAGAGCACCTCGATGCCGGCGAGCCGGCCGCGCAGCTCCTCCGGGATCGTCTGGTTCCAGATGGTGGAGCGGCCCAGACCGCTCAGCATGTCGCCGGCGCCCGCGAAGGCCAGGCAGAGCAGCACCGGCCAGACGCTCCCGAACCAGCCGGCCGCCGCGATCGCCAGACCCCAGCCGGCCGCGCCCCCGGCCACGAGCAGCCCGTGCCGCCGCACCTTCGAGGTCCAGCCGCTGGTCAGGCCGAGGACCAGCGAGCCGACCGAACCCGCCGCGTACATCAGGCCCAGCGACCAGTCCGCGTCCAGCTCGTCCGCGAGGAACGGGAAGATCGTGTTCGGGAAGGCGAAGAACATCGCCGCCAGGTCGATCACGTACGTGCCGAGCAGCACCGGCCGCGACCAGGCGTACCGCGCGCCCTCCGCGATACCCCGCAGCGAGGGCTTCTCCGCGTCGTGCGCGGCCGGCGCGGGGGAGAGCCGGCGGCACATCAGGACCGAGACCGCGAAACAGCCGACGGTCACCCCGTACGCGGGCGCGTGACCCGCGTACGCCACCACCAGGCCCGCGACCGCCGGGCCCGCGATCGAGCCGATCTGCCAGCGCAGCGAGTTCAGCGCGGCCGCCGCCGTCTGCTGCTCGTGCGGCACGATCCGGGCGAGCAGCGAGTCGAGCGCCGGTCGCTGGAGCCCCGCGAGCGCCGACACCCCGGCCGCCACCACGTACAGCGGCCAGAGCAGCGGCTCCCGGAGCAGCGCGTTGAGCAGCAGGAGCACGGCGATCAGCCCGAGCCCCGCCTCCGTCCAGAGGATCACCTTGCGCCGGTCGACCGCGTCCGCGAGCGCCCCGCCGTACAGGCCGAACACCACCAGCGGCACCAGCTCGACCGCGCCCATCGCGCCGACCGCCAGCGGCGAGCCCGTCAGCTCCTTGATCTGCAGCGGCAGGGCGATCATCGCCGTCGCGCTGCCGAAGTACGTGACGAGCCCCTGCACCCACAGGAGCCGGAAGTCGCGGGACGAACGCCAGGGCGCCGTGTCGGGCAGCAGGGCGGTGAGCTTGGCGAAGGGGGAGGACACGAGAGGCCATGCTCCGTCCGCCGGACGCCGGGGACAACCGAATTACGACGACCGGAGGAGCCCCGGGGGTCCGCCGACGGGGTGGGGTGCGGGTTCCCGGGCCTGTCGCGAGGCGGGGTGCGGGGGCCCGGGGCCTACCAGCGGGGCGGTGGTGGGGCCGTCAGGCGGTCCGCGAGGGCCGAGAGCCGGTCGCGGAAGCGGCGGCCGCCACGCGGTGCCGCCGGAAGGCTGTTCTCCCCGGCCGCCGCGCTCACCAGGTGCTGCACCGTGTCCAGGTCCACCTCCGCCCCCTCCGCCACCGTCAGCGCCTCGTGCGCGAGCCCCCGGACCTCCTCGTCGCCCCCGTCCAGCGACAGCACCGTCGCTCCCGCCCGCCGGGCGTCGTGCACCCGCTGGAGCAGCCCCGCGTCCGGCCGCCCCGGCGCCACCATCAGCAGCGTCGCCCCGCGCCCCGCAGCCTCCAGACGCCCCAGCCCGACCGCCAGGTGCGCCGGCGCACCCGGCCGCACCCGGTGCCGCACGAGCGTCGGCGCCAGCTCCGGCAGCCCCGACCAGACGGACTCGTCGACCAGATGCGCCGCCAGGTGCCAGGGCTCGTACTCCTCCGTGCCCACCAGGAGCAGCCCGCCCCGGTGCGGCACCACCGACGACCGGAGCGCGCCCGCGAACCGGCGGGCCGCCGCCGGCCACTCCGTCCCGGCGAGCACTTCCCGCAGCAACGCGACCCGTACGGCATCCATGGGGCCGCATCCTGCCCCAGCCCGGCCCCCCGTGCGGCCCGGTCGCGGCGGTTCCACCCGTACGGGAGAGGTCCCGCGACCCCGACCGGTCGGTAATGTCGGGGCCATGACTACGAGTGACAGCAAGCCCGCCCCCAAGGACCCGTGGGACCTCCCCGACGTCTCCGGTCTCGTCGTCGGCGTCCTCGGCGGCACCGGCGACCAGGGCCGCGGCCTCGCCTACCGGCTCGCCAGGGCCGGCCAGAAGGTGATCATCGGCTCCCGCGCCGCCGAACGCGCGCAGGACGTGGCGGCGGAGATCGGCCACGGCGTCGAGGGCGCCGACAACGCCGAGACCGCCCGCCGCAGCGACGTCGTCATCGTCGCCGTGCCGTGGGACGGCCACGCCAAGACCCTGGAGTCGCTGCGCGAGGAGCTCCGCGGCAAGCTCGTCGTGGACTGCGTCAACCCCCTCGGCTTCGACAAGAAGGGCGCCTACGCCCTCAAGCCCGAGGAGGGCTCCGCCGCCGAGCAGGCCGCCGCGCTCCTCCCGGACTCCCGGGTCGCCGCCGCCTTCCACCACCTCTCCGCCGTCCTCCTCAAGGACACCTCCATCGAGGAGATCGACACGGACGTCATGGTCCTCGGCGAGGAGCGCGCCGACGTCGAGATCGTCCAGGCCCTCGCCGGCCGCATCGCCGGCATGCGCGGCGTCTTCGCCGGACGGCTGCGCAACGCCCACCAGGTCGAGTCGCTCGTCGCCAACCTGATCTCCGTCAACCGCCGCTACAAGGCCCACGCGGGGCTGCGGGTCACCGACGTCTGAGCCGGAGACCGGACCCTTCGGGGCATGGGGGACACTGGACGGGCACCATCAGCCGTATCCGCCCGACAGGAGCCGACCCCATGCCCCGCCTCGCCCTCTACGCCCTCGTGGTCTGCGCCCTCGCCGTCACCGCGGCCGTCGTCTCCTTCGTCCAGGGCAGCTTCCTCGGCGTCGTCTGGGTCCTCCTCGCCGGCCTCTCGTCCAACATGGCCTGGTACTACCTCCGCCGTGCGAAGGCCGAGAAGGCCGCGGCGACCCGGGGCTGACCGGGGTCTAGGCCCGGCAGAACTCCGGGGCCTCCTCCCAGAACCGGAACAGCTGCGACCCGCAGTACCGGCTGAGCTCCGGCACCCCGAGCGCACGCATCAGGGCGTCGATCGCGTCGAAGAAGGCGTCGTTGACCGCCGGCACGAACAGCAGCGCGATCACGACGAAGAAGCCGTACGGCGCGTACGGCTCGATCTGCCGCTTCACCCTGTACGACAGCCAGGGCTCCACCACGCCGTACCCGTCGAGCCCCGGCACCGGCAGGAGGTTCAGGAGCGCGGCCGTGACCTGGAGGAACGCCAGGAACGCCAGCGCGAATCGGAAGACGGGCGGCACGCCGTCGAGCGCGCCCAGCCAGAACGGCGCCGTGCAGACGAGCGCGAAGAGCACATTGGCCAGGGGGCCCGCCGCCGAGACCAGGCTGTGCTTCCAGCGGCCCCTGATCCGGCCCTGCTCGATGAAGACCGCGCCGCCCGGCAGACCGATCCCGCCCATGATCACGAACAGCACCGGCAGGACGACGCTCAGCACGGCGTGCGTGTACGCGAGCGGGTTCAGGGTCAGATAGCCCTTCGCGCCCACCGTGATGTCCCCGCCGTGCAGGGCGGTCCGGGCGTGCGCGTACTCGTGCAGACAGAGCGACACGACCCACGCCGAGGTCACGAAGAGGAACACCGCGAGGCCGGGCGAGGCGGCGAAACCCGTCCACACCGCCCACCCGGTGACGGCCGTGACGGCGAGGATCGCCAGGAAGACGGGGCTGATCCGCCGCTCGTGGTGCCGGGTGGTGGCCGTGGTCATCGCGGGGGCTCCCAGGGGACGAAGGACTGCTGCCGGTGAAACGTACCGGTCCCTGACGGGAGTTCCACCCCCGCCCACCGAGACGGCGCCCACCCCGCTGCGGGCTGGGCCCGCCGGCCCCCGTTGTGGGCTGCGCCCACCCACCCCCCGTTGTGGGCAACTGTTCCGCTGGGGCGGAACGGGTGGGCACAACGGAACGGCGCCCCTTGCCGGCGCCCGAGGCTCCCGTTGCCCTGACCCGCACCACGGTGTGTGCCGCACTTCGTGGTGCGGGTCCAGGCGCGGAACGCGGAGGCGCCGCTGGAGGGCGCCGTCCCGTGTGCCCACCCGTCCCGCCCAGCGGGACGATTGCCCACACGGGCAGGGGGTGGGGGGCACCACCCCGCGAGGCGCGCGCCCGCCCGGTGGGGCGCTGAAACGCACCGCCCCGCCGGGTGCGGTCCCCGCGGGGGAGTGGGGGGTGGGTTCGCGGAGAATGGGGTCCGTGCGTTACTCCGTCCTCGGTCCGACCCTCGCCCGCACGCCCGACGGCACCGACGTGCCCATCGGCGGCCCCCGGGTCCGTGCGCTGCTCACCGTCCTCGCCCTGCGGGCCGGCCGGATCGTCGCCGTGCCCGACCTCGTCGACGAGGTGTGGCACGGCGACGAGCCGCCCGCCGACGCACCCGCCGCGCTCCAGGCCCTCGTCGGGCGGCTCCGCAGGGCCCTCGGCCGGGACCGGGTGGTCTCCGCCGGGGGCGGCTACCGGCTCGACGCCCGGCCAGAGGACGTGGACGCCCGCCGCTTCGAGGGCCTCGCCGCCGAGGGCCTGGCCGCGCTCGGCGCGGCCGACCCCGCACGCGCCGCCGCCCTCCTCGACGAGGCCCTCGGGCTCTGGCGCGGGCCGGCCCTCGCCGACCTGCCGGACCGGGACGCGGAGGCCGCCCGCTGGGAGGCCCGTCGGCTCGACGCCCGCCGGGCGAGGCTCGACGCCGCCCTCGCGCTCGACGGCGCCGCGGCCGCCCTCCCCGAACTCACCGCCCTCTGCGCCGCCCACCCCCTCGACGAACCCCTCCAGGCCCTCCGGATCCGCGCCCTGCGGGACACCGGCCGGGCGGCCGAGGCCCTCGCCGCGTACGAGTCGGTCCGCCGTGCCCTCGCCACCGGTCTGGGCACGGACCCGTCGCCCGCCCTGCGCGCCCTCCACGCCGAGCTGCTGGCCCCGGAACCCGCGCGTGTCCCCCTCCGGGGCAACCTGCGCGCGCGGCTCACCAGCTTCGTCGGCCGCGACGAGGAGATCGCCCTGGTCAGGGACGACCTGCGCGGCGCGCGGCTCGTGACGCTGCTCGGCCCCGGAGGCGCCGGGAAGACCCGGCTCTCGCAGGAGGCGGCCGAGCGGGGGAACGAGGACTGGCCGGACGGCGTCTGGGTGGTGGAACTCGCCCCCGTGCGGGACCCCGAGGCCGTGCCCGAGGCGGTCCTCGCGGCCGTCGGCGCCCGCGAGACCGTGCTCCGCGGCGCGGGAGCCGAGGAGTTGCGGGGCGGCGGCGACCCGCTCGCCCGGCTCGTCGAGCACTGCGCCGGACGCCGGATGCTGCTCCTCCTGGACAACTGCGAGCACCTCGTCGGCGCCGTCGCCGAACTGGCCGAGGCGCTGCTCGCGCGCTGCCCCGAGCTCCGGGTGCTCGCGACGAGCCGCGAGCCGCTCGGGGTCCCGGGGGAGACGCTCCGCCCCCTCGGCCCGTTGCCGACCGGGATGGCCCTGCGGCTGCTCGGGGAGCGCGGCGCCGCGGTCCGCCCGGGCTTCCGCGTCGAGGACGACCCGGCCGCCGCGGACGAGGTCGTGCGGCGCCTCGACGGCCTGCCGCTGGCCATCGAACTGGCGGCGGCCCGGTTGCGGATGCTGTCCCTGCGTCAGATCGCGGACCGGCTCGACGACCGCTTCCGGCTGCTGACGTCGGGCGCCCGGACGGTGCTGCCCCGGCAGCAGACCCTGCGGGCGGTCGTCGACTGGTCCTGGGACCTCCTGGACGGGGCCGAACGGGCCGTCCTGCGCAGGCTCTCGGTCTTCACGGGCGGCTGCGACCTGGAGGCGGCGGAGGCCGTCTGCGCGGGCGAACCCCACGCCGCCGAGCCCCATGCCGCCGAACCCCACGCCGCTGACCCCCACGCGTACGAGCCCCCCGTCCTCGACCTCCTCGGCGCCCTCGTCGACAAGTCGCTCGTCGTCGCCGCGCCCGGTGAGGCCGGCATGCGGTTCCGGCTCCTGGAGACCGTCGCCGAGTACGCCGGGGAGCGGCTCGACGAGGCGGGGGAGCGAACCGGCACCGAGCGCCGGCACCTCACGCACTACCGCGAGCTCGCCCGCCGTACCGACCCGGAGCTGCGCGGTTCCGGGCAGGCCGGGGCCATCGCCCGGTTCGGCACCGAGTACGGGAACATCCGCACCGCCCTGCGCCGGGCCGTCGACGCCCGGGAGGAGGACGAGGCGCTGGTCCTCGTCCACTCCCTGCTCTGGTACTGGCAGATGCGCGACCTGCGCGCCGACGCCCTGTACTGGGCGGAGTCCGCCGCCGCGCTCGGCCCCGACCCGTTCGGGACGCCCGCCGCCCCCGTCGTACCGCTGCACGAGCCGTGCACCGCCGCGCCTCCGCCGCTCTCCGAGGAGCAGCGCTGGGAGGCCCGGCGCGGGGTGCGGCTGATCGAGCTGATCAACATGGACTACGAGACGGGCCGCTGGATGACCCCCGCCGGTGTCGAGCGGCTGCGGCGGATCAACGCGATCTATCCGCCGGGGCTTCCGCAGACGTGCCGGCTGCCCGGCTCCTTCACGGTCTTCGCGGTCCTCCTCATGGGCGAACCGGGCCGCATGGGCGAGGCCCTGGAGGCGCACGTCGACGCCTGCCGCCGCCACGGCGACGAGTGGGAGCTCGCGCACGCCCTCCAGCTGCGCGCCAACATGCTGGCCAACCGGGGCGACCTGGCCGAGCGGGCGAGCGCCGACGCGGAGGAGAGCCTGGAGATCTTCGTCCGCCTCGGGGACGCCTGGGGCGCGGCCGAGGCGCTGTCCTCGCGCGCCGAGGCCCGGGAGCGGCGGCTCGAGTTCGAGGGCGCGGCACAGGACTTCGCCGACGCCATCGCGTACGCGGAGCGGATCGGCGCCCAGTCCCAGATGGCCCTGCTGCGCGCCCGCTACGCCGACATGCTGATCGAGACCGGCCGCGGCGAGGAGGGGGAGCGGATCCTGCGCCAGGTGGTGGAGGGCGAGCACGGACGCGGCCACGAGCCGATGCTGGCCGGGCGGATCTTCCTGGGGCTGCTGCTAGGCCGGACCGGCCGGACGGCCGAGGCGCGCGAGCAACTGGAGGGACTGCTGGAGGAGTTCCGCTCGGACAGCCTGTTCGGCTCCGAGACGTTCTCCATCTTCGAGGGCTTCGCGCTCGGCAGCCTGGCCTGGGTGCACAACCTGGAGGAGCGGTACGACACGGCGTTCGGGCTGTCCCGGCAGGCGTACGAGCGCTCCCTCGGCGGCCTGTCGCTGATGGTCGCCCCGCAGATGCCGGCGATCCACCTGATCACCGCGGCCTGGGCGCTCGCCGGGTTCGGCGGCCCCCGTGCCCGTACCGCCGCGGTCCTGCTCGGCGGGTACGAGGGGCTGCTGCCGCCGGGGCACCTGCCGCCGCCGATGGAGCGGGAGAACCTGGCGCGGGCGACGGAGCTGTGCCGGTCGGCGCTCGGGGACGGGGAGTTCGAGGCGGCGTACGCGGAGGGCGGCGGCCTCTCCAAGGAGGAGGCCGCCGCCCTGCTCGGTCGCGCCGCCGACGCGATCAGTGAGCGCGCCGAGTCATGATCCCCCGGTCGGGACTCAGGTCTTCTTGCGGAACTTGGCGACCGCGAGCGGTGCCGTCACGACGGTGATCAGCGCCGCCCAGCCGAGGACCATCCACACCGAGTGGGCGACCGGGCCGCCGTTGATCAGGGCGCGGGCGGCGTCGGCGAGGTTGGACAGCGGGTTGTAGTCGGTGAAGGCCTCCAGCCAGCCGGGCATCGAGGTCGGCGGGGCGAAGATCGACGAGCCGAACTGGAGCGGCATCAGGACCAGCATGGCCACGCCCTGGACGGCCTGGGCCGTCTTCATGGTGAGGCCGAGCAGGATGAAGATCCACATGAGGGAGGCCCCGAACACCATCGACAGGCCGATCGCGGCGAAGAGGTGCAGGACCGAGGTGTGGATCTCCAGGCCGAGCAGGAAGCCCATGCCGAGCAGGATCGAGGTGGCGATGAGCATGCGGCCCACCTCGACGACGATCTTCGCGACGAGGACCGAGGAACGGGCGATCGGCATCGTCCGGAACCGGTCCATGACCCCCTTCTTGAAGTCGTCGTTGATGCCGACTCCGACGGCCATGGCGATGTTCATGCCCATCATCGCCATCAGGCCGGGCGTCACGTAGTTCACGTACGCGTCGTTGTTGCCCTTGCCGGCGATGGCGCCGCCGAAGACGTACACGAACAGCAGGATGAAGATGATCGGCATCAGGACGGCGTCGAACATCGACTCCGGGTCCTGCTTGATCTGGAGGGCGTTGCGCCGGGCCAGGGCGCCGATGTGGCGGAGGTTGGCCCGCAGGCCGATCCGGCCCTCCGCGACGGGGGCGGTGCGCGGCGCGGCCGGGCCCGGACCGCGGGTGCCGGCGGGGGACTCGGTGACAGTGGTCGTGCTCACGCGGCGACCTCCTCGGTGATCGCGTCGGAAAGCTCGGAGTCGGCGGTCTTCTGACCGGTGATCGCGAGGAACACCTCGTCCAGGCTGGGCAGGTGGGTGCCGATGTGGGCGATGCCGAAGCCGCGCGCGCCGAGCAGGCCCACGACGGCGGTCAGCTGCTCGTCGGCGAGGATCGGCACGTACAGCACGCCCTCGTCGGGCACGACGGTCGAGCCGGCGACCCCGTCGAGGCCGGTCTCGCGGAGCGCGGCGGCCATGACGGACAACTGGCCCGGGTCCACGGGACGGACCTTCAGGGTCCGGCCGCCGACCTTGGCCTTGAGCTCGTCGACCCCGCCCTTGGCGATGACCCGGCCCCGGTCGATGACGGTCAGCTCGCTCGCGAGCTGCTCCGCCTCCTCCATGTACTGGGTGGTGAGCAGGACGGTCGCACCCTCGGAGACCATGCGCTGCACCTCGTCCCACACCTCGTTGCGGGTGCGCGGGTCGAGGCCGGTGGTGGGCTCGTCCAGGTAGAGGACGGCGGGCTGCCCGATCATCGAGGCGGCGAGGTCGAGACGGCGCCGCATGCCGCCGGAGTAGTTCATGGCCGGGCGCTTGGCGGCGTCGGTGAGGGAGAACCGCTCCAGCATCTCGTCGGCGCGGCGGCGGGCGTCGGCGCGGGAGAGGTCGAGCAGCCGCCCGATCATGTAGAGGTTCTCCCGGCCGGACAGCTTCTCGTCGACCGAGGCGTACTGGCCGGTGAGGCCGATGGTGCGGCGCAGCTGACGGGGGTGCCGCACCACGTCGTAGCCGGCGACGGTGGCGGTCCCGGCGTCCGGGACGAGGAGGGTGGACAGGCAGCGGACGAGGGTGGTCTTCCCGGCGCCGTTGGGGCCGAGGACCCCGAGGACCGTGCCCTCCCGGACGTCCAGGTCGACCCCGTCGAGGGCCTTCGTCTCGCCGAAGTGCTTCACGAGGCCCCGGACCTCGACGGCGTTGGTGTGTGATCGCGTCATGTCCACCATGGAACACGGCGCCGCCGACAACCCCCCGACAGACGACCGACAGCCCGCCGACGGGGATGTCGGCGGGCTGTCGGGGGTGGCCGCAGTGGCGCTGCGGGCCTAGTGGAAGGTGTGCTCCTCGGCGGGGAACGCCCCGCCGCCGACGTCCTCGGCGAAGGCGCGGGCGGCGTCGCCGAGCGTCTCGCGGAGGTTGGCGTACTGCTTGGTGAAGCGCGGCACCTTGCCGCCGGTCAGGCCGGCCATGTCGGTCCAGACGAGGACCTGCGCGTCGGTGCCGGCGCCGGCGCCGATGCCGATGGTCGGGATGTGCAGGGAGCGGGTGACCTCGGCGGCCAGTTCGGCCGGTACGAGCTCCAGGACGACGGCGAAGGCGCCCGCGTCCTGTGCCGCCTTGGCGTCGCTGAGGAGCCGGTGGGCGGCCTCGTCGGAGCGGCCCTGCACCCGGTAGCCCATGGTGTTGACGGACTGCGGGGTGAGTCCCAGGTGGGACATGACGGGGATGCCGGCCTGGACGAGCAGCTCGGTCTGCGGCAGCGAGCGCTCGCCGCCCTCCAGCTTGATGGCGCCGACGCCCGCGTCCTTGACGAGGCGGGTGGCGTTGCGCAGCGCCTGGACGGGTCCTTCCTGGTACGAACCGAACGGCAGGTCGCCGACGACGAGGGCGCGCCTGGTGCCCCGGACGACGGCGGCGGACAGGAACGTCATCTCGTCCATCGTGACGGGCACGGTGGTGTCGTAGCCGAGGTGACAGTTGCCCATCGAGTCGCCGACGAGGATCACCGGGATGCCGGCCTCGTCGAAGACCGACGCGGTCATCGCGTCGTAGGCGGTGAGCATGGGCCACTTCTCGCCGCGGGCCTTGGCGGCGGCGATGTCGTGGACGGTGATGCGGCGCGTGCCCTTCCCGCCGTACAGCGCCTTGCTGCTGTCGGTGGGCTCTTTCCGGGCAGCCTGAAGCGTCATGGTGAACGGCTCCTCTTGTCATCTCGAGGCGCCCTGTGGCGTCCCCGGACCACGTCCATGGTGGCACTTCGCCGGGCGGCCGGGGAAGTGGGCCGGAGTGGTGCTGTTCACACCGCCGCAACGTAAAGCCTCTGCCATCTTTTTCGATACGAGACGGTCTCGTATCGAAATTGCCCTAAGGTGGTGATCATGTCACAGCCGTCCACCGCACCCACCCCGCCCGCCGGGCCCCGCGTCCCCGAGGCCGTCCACCGACGGCGCTGGGCCGTCCTCGGCGTCCTCATGCTCAGCCTGCTGATCGTCGTCCTCGACAACTCGATCCTGAACGTCGCGGTGAGGACGATCGCCGCCCCCGCGCCCACCGGCATCGGCGCCACCCAGAGCGAGCTGGAGTGGTCCATCAACTCCTACACGCTGGTCTTCGCCGGACTCCTCTTCACCTCCGGCCTCCTCGGCGACCGCCTCGGCCGCAAGAAGGTGCTGCTCTTCGGCATCACCGTCTTCGGCATCGGCTCCGCCCTCGCCGCGCTCTCCGGCACCCCGGGCGAACTCATCGCCTACCGGGCCGTCATGGGCCTCGGCGCCGCCTTCGTCATGCCCGCGACGCTCGCCGTCCTCATGAACGTCTTCGAGCGCGACGAGCAGCCCAAGGCCATCGGCATCTGGGCCGGCAGCGTCGGCCTCGCCATCGCCGTCGGCCCCATCACCGGCGGCATCCTCCTCGAACACTTCTGGTGGGGATCGATCTTCCTCGTCAACGTGCCCGTGGTGCTCCTCGCCCTCGTCCTGATGCTGTGGCTCGTGCCCGACTCCCGGGACCCCCGGCCCGGCCGCGTCGACATACCCGGCGTGCTGCTCTCCGTCGTCGGACTCGTCCTCCTCGTGTACGGGATCATCCGCGGCGGCGAGCTGGCGAGCTTCACCGACGCGACCGTCCTCGCCCCCGTCCTCGGCGGCCTCGCGGTCCTCGTCGTCTTCGTCCTCCACGAGCGGCGCAGCACCCACCCGGCCATCGACATGTCGTACTTCAAGAAGCCCGCGTTCTCGGCGGCCGTCGCCGCGATCGCGCTCGTCTTCTTCGCCCTCATGGGCGTGACCTTCTTCTCCGCCTTCTACCTGCAGAGCGTGCGCGGCTACACCGCGCTGGAGTCCGGGCTGCTCATCCTGCCGCTCGCCGTCGCGCAGATGGTCTTCGCGCCCCGCGCGCGGCTCGTCGTCGAACGCTTCGGCGCCCGGGCGGTCTGCACCGGCGGCATGCTGCTCGTCGCCCTCGGTCTCGCGGCCTTCGCCTTCTTCGAGGCCGACACCCCCGTCTGGGTCCTGGAAGTCGTCTTCTTCCTCCAGGGCGCGGGCATGGCGCACATCATGCCGCCGGTCACGGTCGCGATCATGCAGGCGCTGCCCCGCGAGAAGGCGGGCTCCGGCTCCGCCATCAACAACACCTTCCGGCAGGTCGGCGGCGCGCTGGGCGTGGCCGTCCTCGGCTCGGTGCTCTCCTCCACGTACCGGGGCGAGATCGAGGGGCACCTGGGCGCCGTCCCGGCGGCCCTGCGCGACACGGCGGGCGAGTCCATCGAGGCCACGCTCGCGGTCGCGGCGAAGCTCGGCCCGGCGGGCGAGGGCCTGGTCGGCCCCGCGTACACGGCCTTCCTGGACGCCATGCACGTCACGGCGATCGCCTCGGCGGCGATCGGCCTGGTCGGCGCGGCGGTCGTGGCCGCGTTCCTGCCGGGCCGCCCGGGCCCCGGCGGTACGGAGACGGACGCGGCCGCCGACGGGACCCGGGCGACGGCCCCGGCCGGCCGCTAGGGCCCCGCGCCCGTGGGGCGGTCGTCCCGTCGGGGTGATCGCCCACGACGGCGGGGCGGGGCGCGGGGGAGAATCGGGGGGCGACAGGCAGTACCCGACGAGAGACGGAGCGCACGTGTCCCTGCAGGACAGCGGGAACCCCGGACCCCAGAACGACGAGTCGGCGCCCCCGCCGGAGACGTCCCGGCGGGGACGGCCGCGGTCCGAGGCGGTCGAACAGGCCATCTTCGACGCGGTCGTCGGCCTCCTGGAGGAGGGCGTCCCGCTCACCGAGCTGTCCATCGAGCGGATCGCCCGCACCGCCGGAGTCGGCAAGGCCACCATCTACCGCCGCTGGCCCGGCAAGGAGGAGCTCTTCGTCGAGCTCCTCCGCTCCGTGGAACCGGAGGACCCGGCGCTCACCGGCACCTCGGTCCGGGACGACCTCGTCATGCTCCTGGAGACGCTGCGGCGGCGCGGCCTCGCCAAACGGTCCTCCGCCCTGCTCCACAACGTCTTCTCGCAGATGCAGGCCTATCCCAAGCTGTGGGAGGCCTACCAGAACACCGTCATCGAACCGCGCCGCCGCCTCGGGCTCGACGCGGTCCGGCGCGGCATGGAGCTGGGCGAGATCCGCGACGACCTCGACGTCGAGTTCGTCAACGACCTCTTCACCGGCCCGCTGCTCCTCCGCACCGTCATCCGGCCCGGCTCCCCCCTGGAGCCCGGCCTCGCCGAGCGGGTCGTCGACGCCGTCATGGAGGGCCTGCGCCCGCGCCGTTGACCGAACCGTACGAATGTGCGCGTTCTGTCACAGCCTTCCCGCCCGCGCCACCTGCAGGAACCCGCCACGCGCCGCTGTCGTCCCTGGGTGAGTACGACGGACCCGTCATCGCCTAGTGTCGACGTCGGGTCACGGAGCGGGACGGCACGGCAGCAAGGCAGTGAGGACAGTGCGATGGCGCGGGTGGACATGACGGAGACCGACCACGGCGGCGCGGGGAGCGAGCGTCCCCGTTCCCGGTTCCGGGCCGCACTCGACGGGCTCCGCCGCGACCGCGGGATCTGGCGCCGGGGCATCCTGCTCGCCGTGACCGCCGTGGCGCTCACGCTGCTCATGGTGTTCCACTCCGACATCCCCAACCGGATCGGCAACCTGGGCAGCCTCACCGAGACCTTCCTGCCCTGGCTCGGCGTCTTCGTGCCGCTGCTGCTGGTGCTCGCCCTCGTGCGCCGTTCCGCGACCGCTCTGATCGCCGTGCTCCTGCCGGCCGCGGTGTGGCTCAACCTCTTCGGCGGCCTCGTCGCGGACAAGTCGGCCCCGGGCGGCGACCTGACCGTCGCCACCCACAACGTGAACGCCGACAACCCCGACCCCGAGGGCACGGCCCGGCTGCTCGCCGCCTCCGGCGCCGACGTGCTCGCCCTGGAGGAGCTGAAGGGCGACATGGTCCCGGTCTACGAGAAGGGGCTCGCCGAGACCTACCCGTACCACTCCGTCCAGGGCACGGTCGGCCTCTGGAGCAAGCTGCCGCTGCGGGCCGCGCAGCCCGTCGACATCCACATGGGCTGGACCCGCGCCATGCGCGCCTCGGTCGTCACGCCGAAGGGCGAGGTGGCCGTGTACGTCGCCCACCTCCCGTCCGTCCGGGTCAAGCTGAACGCCGGGTTCACCGCCAACCAGCGCGACACCAGCGCCAACGCCCTCGGCGAGGCCATCGCCGACGACCGGCACGAGCGGATCGTCCTCCTCGGCGACCTCAACGGCACCATGAACGACCGCGCCCTCAACGCCGTCACCTCGCAGCTGCGCTCCACCCAGGGCGCGGCGGGCGACGGCTTCGGCTTCAGCTGGCCGGCCTCGTTCCCGATGGCCCGGATCGACCAGATCATGGTCAAGGGCGTGGAGCCGACGTCCTCCTGGGCGCTGCCGGAGACCGACAGCGACCACCTTCCGGTCGCCGCCCGCGTGGCGTTCTGAAACCCGGCCTTCACACCCCGGACGCCGGGGGGAGGGAAACACCTGGGAGACTTTGTTCCGTCGAAGAACTAACTTCCGGAAAGGCTCCCCCCATGCCCCTGGCGCTGCTCGCGCTCGCCGTCTCCGCCTTCGGCATCGGCACCACCGAATTCGTGATGATGGGCCTGCTCCCGCAGGTCGCCGACGACCTCGGCACCTCCGTCCCCACCGCCGGACACCTCGTCTCGGCGTACGCGATCGGAGTGGTCGTCGGCGCCCCGCTCCTCACCGCCCTCGGCTCCCGCGTCCCGCGCAAGCGGATGCTGCTCCTGCTGATGGCGCTCTTCACGGTCGGCAACCTCGCCACCGCGCTCGCCCCCGGCTTCGGCTGGCTCGTCGCCGGCCGGGTCCTCGCCGGGCTCCCGCACGGCGCGTTCTTCGGCCTCGGCGCGGTCGTCGCCGCCCGGCTCGTGCACGAGGACCGGCAGGCGCGGGCGGTCGCCACGATGTTCCTCGGTCTCACCGTCGCCAACGTCCTCGGCGTGCCGACCGCGACCCTGCTCGGCCAGCACCTCGGCTGGCGGGCCACCTTCCTCGTGGTCTCCGCGATCGGCCTGCTCGCCATGGCCGCGCTCGCCCGCCTCGTCCCGCACGTCCCCGTGGACGGGCGGCAGGGCCTCGGCCGCGAGGTGCGCGCGCTCGGCAGGCCGCAGGTGCTGCTCGGGCTGCTCACGGCCGTCTTCGGCTTCGCGGGCGTCTTCGCCGTCTACGCGTACCTCGCCTCGATGACGACCGAGGTCATGGGCTTCGGCGACTCCACCGTCACGGTCGTCCTCGCCCTCTTCGGCCTCGGCATGACCGGCGGGGCGCTCGCCGCCGGGCCGCTGACCGACCGGGCGCTGCGCCCCACGCTGTACGGCTCGCTCGCGGCCCTCGTCCTCGCCCTCGCCGCCTTCCGCCTCACCGTCCACGTGCCCTGGCTGGCGCTGGTCACGGTCGTCGTGCTCGGCGCGGTCGGCTTCATGACGACCACCCCGCTCCAGATGCTGGTCATGCGCAAGGCGAAGGACGCCCCGACGCTCGCCTCCGCCTCCAACCACTCCGCCTTCAACCTCGCCAACGCGGGCGGCGCCTGGGCCGGCGGCGCCGCCGTCGCCGCGGGCTGGGGCTGGGCCTCCCCGGCCCTCGTCGGCGCGGCCCTCACCGCCGTCGGCCTGGCGATCGCGGTGCCGGCGGGCCTCCTGGACCGCCCCGGCACGGGGAAGGGGGCCTCCCGCGTCGTCGCGGGAAGCCCCCTCGGGGACGAGCGGCTCACCGGAGCGGCGTCTCCCGCCAGCGGTTCGTGATCGGGAGCCGGCGGTCCTTGCCGAAGCCCTTCGCCGAGATCTTGGTGCCCGGCGGGTACTGGCGCCGCTTGTACTCCGCCGCGTCCACCATCCGCAGCGTCCGCGTCACCAGCTCCTCGTCGAACCCGGCCGCCACGACGGCGTCTCGGCCCCGGTCCTGGTCCACGTACAGCGAGAGGACCGCGTCCAGGACGTCGTAGTCCGGCAGCGAGTCCGTGTCGACCTGGCCCGGGCGCAGCTCGGCGCTGGGCGGCTTGGTGATCGATCCCTCAGGGATCGGCGGGGTCTGGCCGCGGTCCTCGGCCGCCCGGTTCCGCCAGCGGGCGAGCCGGAAGACGGTCGACTTGTAGACGTCCTTGATGGGGCCGAACGCACCGACGGAGTCGCCGTACAGCGTCGAATAGCCCACCGCCAGCTCCGACTTGTTGCCGGGCGCGAGGACGAGGTGCCCCTCCTGGTTGGAGAGCGCCATCAGCATCGTGCCGCGCAGCCGCGACTGGAGGTTCTCCTCGGCGAGGCCGGTGAGCCCGAGCGCGCCCATGTACGCGTCGAACATCGGCTCGATCGACAGGGTGCGGAAGTGCAGCCCGGTCCGGCGGGCCAGCTCGACCGCGTCGCCGCGCGAGTGGTCGGAGGAGTACTTCGAGGGCATCGACACCCCGTACACGTGGTCCGCGCCCAGCGCGTCGCAGGCGATCGCCGCGACGAGCGCCGAGTCGATGCCGCCGGAGAGCCCGACGAGCACCGAGCGGAAACCGTTCTTCGCGACGTACGCCCGCAGGCCGATCACCAACGCCGAGTAGATCTCCTCGTCGTCGTCGAGCCGGTGCGCGTACCCGCCCGTCAGCTCCGGCTCGTACGCCGGCAACGGCTCCTCCGACAGCACCACCCGGTCGATCCGCAGCCCGTCGTCCACCAGGCCCTCGGGCGCGTCCGCCTCCGCCGCCGGCAGCTCCAGGTCGAGGATCATGCTGCCCTCCACGAACTGCGGTGCGCGCGCGACGACTTCGCCGGCCGCGTCCACGACGATCGAGTCGCCGTCGAAGACCAGCTCGTCCTGACCGCCCGTCATGGCCAGGTACGCGGTGACGCACCCCGCCTCCCGGGCCCGCTTGCGGACCAGTTCGAGCCGGGTGTCGTCCTTGTCCCGCTCGTACGGCGAGGCGTTGACCGACAGCAGCAGCCCCGCCCGGGCGCTGCGCGCCGCCGGGACCCGGCCCCCCTCCTGCCAGAGGTCCTCGCAGATCGCGAGGGCCACGTCGACGCCGTGGACGCGGACGACCGGCAGGGTGTCGCCCTGCACGAAGTAGCGGTACTCGTCGAAGACGCCGTAGTTCGGCAGGTGGTGCTTGGCGAAGCGCAGCACCACCTCGCCCCCGTGCAGCACGGCCGCGGCGTTCTCCGGCGATCCGGCCGGACGGCCGAGCCGCGGCTCGGCCCGGTCGGAGCGGTCGAGGTAGCCGACGACGACCGGCACCTCCCCGAACCCCTCGTCCGCGAGGCGCCGGGCGAGACCCCGCAGGGCCGTCCGGGACGCCTCGACGAAGGAGGAGCGCAGGGCGAGGTCCTCGACGGGATATCCGGTCAGCGCCATCTCGGGGAACGCGACGAGATGCGCGCCCTGTCCGGCGGCGTGCCGGGTCCAGTGCACGATCGCCTCGGCGTTCCCGGCGAGGTCTCCGACGGTCGAGTCGATCTGATTCAGGGCGAGGCGTAGTTGAGGCACCCGGCCAGTGTAATCGTCAGACCGACGCTATGTCCTGGGGACGGGGACCGCCCGGACGCGCGGGGGTCCGGGCGGCGCTCGAAACGGGCCGGAACGGCGGGGAAGGGTCGGGTACGGATCGGAGAGCGGGTCGGGTACGGATCGGAGGACGGTCAGGAAGCGGCGTAGACGCTCGAGACGAACGCCTTGATCTGCTCGTCCGACAGGTGCTGGGCCAGATCGGCCTCGCTGATCATGCCGACGAGCCGCTTGTCCTCGATGACCGGCAGCCGCCGGATCTGGTGGCTCTGCATCTCCTCCAGGACGGCGCCCACGTCCGCGTCCGACTCGACCCAGCGCGGGGTGCCCTTCGCCATGTCGCCACAGGTGATCCTGGACGGGTCGTGGCCCTCGGCCACACAGCCGACGACGATGTCGCGGTCCGTGATGATGCCGCAGAGCCGTTCGTTCTCGTCGGCGATGGGCAGCGAGCCCACGTTGTGGTCGCGCATCATCTGCGCGGCACGGTCGAGCGTCTCGTGTGCCGGGATCCACTGGGCCCCGGAGTGCATGATGTCCTTCGCCGTGGTCATGGGGTGCGTACCTTTCGTCGAACGTCGTCGTCGTACGAAGTCCCCGAGCCCCCTCCATTGTCCGTGGACGGCGCGGCCCCCGCGACCGCAGCGGGTCGCGGGGGCCGCGTGCCGGTCCGGCGGGGTCAGGCCCCGCGCTTCCTCAGCATGTCCGCCATCAGCGCCATCTCGGACGTCTGCGCGTCGACCATGCCCTGCGCGAGGTTCCGCTCGATCTCCACACCGCACTTCTGGACGCAGCCCTCGGCCATGTGGACCCCGCCCCTGTGGTGCGCGGTCATGAGCTTCAGGTACAGGACCTCGGCCTCCCGGCCACTGGCCTTCCGCAACTCGTCCAGCTGCGCGTCGGTCGCCATGCCCGGCATCAGGGCCCCGTCCAGCGCGTCCGCGTCGGCCGAGACGCCCATGCCCATCCAGGTCATCGGCTCGACGCCGGACTCGTTCTTCGGCAGCCCCCACAGGTCGAGCCAGCCGAGCATCATGCCCCGCTGGTTGGCCTGGGTGTTGGCGATGTCGTACGCGAGCCGCCGCACCTCCTCGTCCTTCGTCCGGTCCCGGACGATGAACGACATCTCGACGGCCTGCTGGTGATGGACGGACATGTCCCGGGCGAAACCGGCGTCCGCGGACGAGGAGGCCGGTGTGGCCGGGGCCTCGTCGCGGTCGGCGGAGGCGACGGTGACCGCGCCCCCGGCGAACAGCAGCGCCAGGGCGACGGCGGCGACCGCCGCCCCCTGCGTACGGCCCAGCCTCACTGGCCCATCCCCGTGCCGCCCTGGCCGTCCGCGCCGACCCCGCCCGTGCAGGCCGCGCCCGGCTCCGGGGTCTGCGGCCCCTGCACGTACTTCGTGAAGAAGGCGTCGACGCGGGGGTCGTCGGCGCCGTCCACGGTCACCTGCTTGCCCCAGGCGGAGAGCATGATCGCCCCGGTCTGGTCGTCCACGGGGCTCATCAGCGAGTACTTGGTCTTGCCGACCTTGTCGGCCAGCTTCTTCACGTCGGCCTGGGAGGCCTTCTTGTTGTACGTCACCCAGACGGCCCCGTGCTCCAGGGAGTGCACGGCGTTCACGTCGGCGACCTTCTTCGTGTAGACCACGCCGTCGCAGTTCTGCCAGACCGGGTTGTGGTCGCCGCCGACCGGCGGCTTCATGTCGTACTTGACGGCCGTCTCGACGTGGTTGCGGCCGAGCTTCTTCGGGTCCCAGGACTTCTCGGCCGCGATGGGGGCCTTCGCGGCGGCGTCCTTGGCGTCCTGCTCGTCGGACTTCTTCATCAGCACGAAGGTGCCGAAGCCGACGAGGCCGAGCACGACGACGGCGGAGACGCCGATGGTGACGAAGCGGTTGCGGCGCTCACGGGCCTGCTCGGCGCGGCGCATCTCCTCTATTCGGGCGCGGCGGTCGGCGGTGGCGGAGCGGTTGGCGGCCATGGTGATGTCGTCCTTCTTCGGGAGTGGGGTGGAGTTCGGGGGTGGACGCGCGGGGACGGGGCCCGCCTCGGGGGCGGGGCGCCCGCCGCCGCTACGTCCGGAGAACTTGAAGGACGTGCAGGTCCGGTGCGCGAGGCCGGGCGCCCGGGCGGCGCGACGGCCCGTCGCCGGGGGGCGGCGCGAGACGCGGCGATCCGCCCTCCGCGTGGAGCGGGGCGTCGAGCGGGGGCGCGCTGAGCACGGCGGGGGAGAGCGAGGGGAAGAGGGAGCAGCCGCCGCGGTCGTACGGGCAGACGTACTCGCCGGTGGCGGCGACGGCCGTCACCGTCCGCGGGCCCGCCCCGTGCGGGGCGCCGTGCCGCTCCGGCACCGTCCCCTGGCAGAGGAAGAGCGCGGCGAGGAGCGTCGCCACGGCACTCGCCAGTGCCATGGGACGCGCGTGTCGGGACAGGCGTACGAGCCGTGTGGCCCCCATGGGCGCAGATCGTAGTGGGCGAGAGGCCCCCGTGGGCCGAACGGGGTACCACTCGGTACCGGCGGGCGGGCGCCGGACGGGCGGGGAAGCACCCGGATCCGGCCGTTCTCCCGTTACCCGAGTCACATCCGAGCAGGCAGTATGGGTGTGCAACGTGCGCGAAACCATGTGGTGGGATGCTCAGGTGCCCCCCGATGTACCGGAGGCGGTGGGAGCAGGCGGCCTGACCAGCGAGGATGGGTGTGGAAATGGACAAGCAGCAGGAATTCGTGCTCCGTACGCTCGAGGAGCGCGACATCCGCTTCGTACGTCTGTGGTTCACCGACGTGCTCGGCTTCCTCAAGTCGGTGGCCGTGGCGCCCGCCGAGCTGGAGCAGGCCTTCGACGAGGGCATCGGCTTCGACGGCTCCGCGATCGAGGGCTTCGCCCGCGTCTATGAGTCGGACATGATCGCCAAGCCGGACCCGGGCACCTTCCAGATCCTGCCGTGGCGCGCCGAGGCGCCGGGCACCGCCCGGATGTTCTGCGACATCCTGATGCCGGACGGCTCGCCCTCCTTCGCCGACCCGCGCTACGTCCTGAAGCGGGCCCTGGCCAAGACCTCCGACCTCGGCTTCACCTTCTACACCCACCCCGAGATCGAGTTCTTCCTCCTGAAGGACAAGCCGCTCGACGGCTCCCGGCCCACCCCCGCCGACAACTCGGGCTACTTCGACCACACCCCGCAGAACGTCGGCATGGACTTCCGCCGCCAGGCCATCACCATGCTCGAATCGATGGGCATCTCGGTGGAGTTCTCCCACCACGAGGGCGCGCCCGGCCAGCAGGAGATCGACCTCCGCTACGCCGACGCCCTGTCCACGGCGGACAACATCATGACCTTCCGCCTGGTCATGAAGCAGGTGGCCCTGGAGCAGGGCGTGCAGGCCACGTTCATGCCGAAGCCGTTCTCGGACTACCCCGGCTCGGGCATGCACACCCACCTGTCGCTCTTCGAGGGCGACCGGAACGCCTTCTACGAGTCGGGCGCCGAGTACCAGCTGTCCAAGGTCGGCCGCTCCTTCATCGCGGGCCTCCTGCGCCACGCGGGAGAGATCTCCGCCGTCACCAACCAGTGGGTCAACTCGTACAAGCGCATCTGGGGCGGCTCCTCCCGCACCGCCGGCTCGGGCGGCGAGGCCCCCTCGTACATCTGCTGGGGCCACAACAACCGCTCCGCGCTCATCCGCGTCCCCATGTACAAGCCGGGCAAGACGGGTTCGTCCCGCGTCGAGGTCCGCTCCATCGACTCGGGCGCCAACCCGTACCTGACCTACGCGGTCCTCCTCGCCGCCGGCCTCAAGGGCATCGAGGAGGGGTACGAACTCCCGGCCGGCGCCGACGACGACGTCTGGGCCCTCTCCGACTCGGAGCGCCGCGCGATGGGCATCGAGCCGCTCCCGCAGAACCTGGGAGAGGCGATCGCCCTGATGGAGAAGAGCGAACTGGTCGCCGAGACGCTGGGCGAGCACGTCTTCGACTTCTTCCTGCGCAACAAGAAGCAGGAGTGGGAGGAGTACCGCTCCGAGGTCACCGCCTTCGAGCTGCGGAAGAACCTGCCGGTGCTGTAAGCACAGGTCAGAGCGGGTAGAACCCGGAATTGACGATCAGGGCCGACGGTCGCGAACCATCGGCCCTGAGTCGTCTCACTCGGCCTGGGCCGTCTCTGGGCCGTCGGACGTGGAAACGGCGCCCTCGTAGAGCCCATCCACGGCCCGGCGGGTCCGCCCGTCGCTGCTCGGCATGAGGTGCGTGTAGACCCGGAGCGTGAAGCCGGGGTCGCCGTGGCCCAGGTACGTGCTGAGCGCCTTGATGTTCTCGCCGGCGTCCAGGAGGACGGAAGCGTAGAAGTGCCTCAGCGCGTGCATCCCGTGCTCTCGGGCCGCCTGGTGGCGCTCGCCCTCCTTGGGCTCCGGAATGACGCCGGCCTGGACAAGCGCGAGCTTCCACACGCGGGTGTTGAAGTCGGTACGCCGCACGGCGCCGCCACCCTTGAGGGAGAAGAACAGACGCTTCGTGACGAGCGACCCATCGGGCTTCAGCCAGGGTAGGGAGACGTCGACTGGAGGGAATTCCTCGGCGTGCTGGCGGAGAATGCGAGCGACCTGGCGGGGGAGCGGGACGTCCCGTTCCTTTCCGCGCTTCGGCGGGCCGAATACCAGGTGACCGTTGACGACCTTCACCTGGTTGGCCACGTGAAGCCAGCCGGTGTCGAACCGGACGTGCTCCTCGGCGAGACCGAAGATCTCCCCTTGGCGGAGCCCGCACCCGCCGCCGAGGTCGACCATCGTCTGGTACTGCTTCGGTAGTGCGGACCGCACCGCGAACAGTCGCGCGGCGGTCCACGGCTTCACGCGAGGCGGGACGGGCGCCGGCGGTCGGACGGAACGGGACTTGCACGGGTTCTTGGCGAGCAGGTCGTCATCGACGGCCGCGGCGAGAACGGCAGAGACGCTGGCGAAGATGACGCGCCGGTAGGAGGACACAGGCAGCGCGTTCTCCAGGTCCGCGAGCCACTCGCGGATGTGCTCGGGGCGGAACGAGTCGATCGGCCGAGTCCCGAGATACGGGAACGCGTGGAGCCGAAGATGCACGCTCACGGTCGTCCGCGTAGTCGGGTCCGTGGTCTGGGAAGCGAGCCACTTCTCGCCGTACTGCCGGAACGTGATTCGGCTGGCACCAGGATCGATGTACTGGCCCCGGGACATGTCGGCCTCGGTGTTGGAGAGCCACTTTTCGGCGAGACGCTTCTGTTTGTCGGGGAAACTCTTGGACTTCTCGGTACCGTCGGGGCCGATGTAGCGGGCGCGGTAGCGCATGCCAATGCCGTAGCGGTCGGTCCTGACCCGGCGTTCCTTACCGTCGGGGTCGATCTCGGTCTTGAACCAGCGGTCTTGGACGTGGCCGGCCATGGGTGACTGTGGGTCCTTTCGACGTACGGGAAGGCCCGTGCCACCCCGGGTGGGGCGGCACGGGCCAAGTGAGGGGCGCGTCAGGCGGCGGCGTCGAGCTCGCTCTGCTGGGCGACCCAGGCCTGGACGGCGACGGGGTCGTAGCGGACGTGGCGGCCGGCCCGGAATCCGGGTGGGCCGGTGCGCTGCTTGCGCCAGTGGTAGACGGTCTCCAGGGGGACCTCGAAGAGGGCGGCGATGTCGTCCGGGGTGAGGTACCGGGTGGGGAGTGTGGTGACGGGCTGGGGTGTCTTGGCGGGGGCCATCGGGCTCCTTCAGCTCGGTCCGGGGCGCGGAAACCCCGGAAAGTACTGACAGAACTGACAAAACCCCGCCGCGCGGCCCCTGACCTGCCGATTCGGCCACATCGACCGTCGTGACAAAACCTCAAAAAACTCTGACAGAACCTCGAAAACCTCGGTTCCGTCAGAGCGGCCGCCTCCTGGGCGGGCGGGGTTTTTTGAGTTCTGTCAGAGTTTCCGGAGGTTCTGTCAGAGCTCCGAAAGTGCTCGTTTCCGCAGCTCAGGCGACTGGTCGGGGGGTTCTGTCAGTTCTGTCAGCGGGTTTTGGGGGTTTTCAGGCGCCGGGGGTGAGGCGGGGGTGGGTCTCGTAGCGGGGCGAGGGCGGCCGGCCGCCGCGGGTGGTGCGGGGCGGCGGGGGCTGCTGGCGGACCCAGCCGTGGTCCTCCAGCAGGTTCAGCGCAGGGTCGAGATCGCCCATGGCGGCGAACTCGCTGCGGGGCATCGCGCGGAACAGGTCGCGCTTGGTGAAGGTGGCGGTGCGGTTCTCGGTCAGGTGGGTCAGGACCGTGTGGGCGGCTTCCTGGGCGGGGTCGGCCTTCATGGCGTTGAAGACGTCCAGGGCGTGGGCGGTGAAGTAGTCCCCCAGCCGGGTGGCGTCGGCCATCGTCGCCGCGGCAATGGGCCGGGTCCAGGCGTCCTCGGGGTGGGTGGCGAGGTGGAGGAGTCCGGCGATGCGGGCGACGGCTCCGTCGCGCTTGCTGGCCCAGTTGAC
>NZ_JBVJPE010000014.1:0-200774 GCF_055582805.1 Streptomyces sp. NPDC107498
ACACCTACCGCGCCGACGAGCGGTCCGTACGCGCCCACTACGCCGAGGTGGCCGGTGCCGGACTGCCCGTCGTCGCCTACAACAACCCGTACGACACCAAGGTCGACCTCACCCCCGGCCTGATCGCCCGCCTCCACGCCGACGGCGACATCGTCGCCGTCAAGGAGTTCAGCGGCGACGTCCGCCGCGCCTACGAGCTCGCCGAACTCGCCCCCGAGCTCGACCTGCTGATCGGCGCCGACGACGTCCTTCTGGAGCTGGCGGTGGCGGGCGCGGTCGGCTGGATCGCCGGCTACCCCAACGCCCTCCCCGCGAGCTGCGCCGCGCTGTACCGCGCCGCGGTCGCCGGCGACCTGGCGACCGCGCTGCCGCTCTACCGCTCGCTGCACCCGCTCTTCCGCTGGGACTCCAAGACCGAGTTCGTCCAGGCGATCAAGCTCTCCACGGACCTCGCCGGCCGCACCGGCGGCCCCACCCGACCGCCCCGCCACCCGCTCACGCCCGAACAGGAAGCCGTCGTGCGCGCCGCCACGGAGAAGGCCCTCGCCGAGGGCCACGCGTAGAGCCCGTCACCCACTCACCGGAAGGGGTTCCCATGCGCACCCGCCACGTCTACCACGCGGTGGACTCCCACACCGAAGGCATGCCCACCCGCGTCGTCACCGGCGGCTTCGGCGTCGTCCCCGGCGCCACCATGGCCGAGCGGCGGCTCCACTTCGCCGAGCACCTCGACCACGTCCGCACCCTCCTCATGTACGAACCGCGCGGTCACGCGGCGATGAGCGGCGCGATCCTCCAGCCGCCCACCCGCCCCGACGCCGACTACGGCGTCCTCTACATCGAGGTGTCCGGCCTGTTGCCGATGTGCGGCCACGGCACCATCGGCGTCGCCACCGTCCTCGTCGAGACGGGCATGGTGCCGGTCGTCGAACCGGTCACCACCGTCCGGCTCGACACCCCCGCCGGGCTCGTGAGCGTCGACGTCCGCGTCGAGGACGGCCGGGCCCGCTCCGTGACCCTCACCAACGTGCCCGCCTTCTCCGTCGGCCTCGACCTGAAGGCGGACGTGCCCGGGTACGGCACGGTCACCTACGACCTCGCGTACGGGGGGAACTTCTACGCCTTCGTCGACCTCGACTCGCTGGGCCTGCCGTTCGACCGCGCCCACAAGGAGGAGCTGCTCGCCGCCGGGCTCGCGATCATGGACGCCGTCAACGCCGGTCCCGACCGGCCCGTCCACCCCGAGAACCCGGCCTTCGCCGGAGTGAAGCACGTCTACCTGACCGCGCCCGGCTCCGACGCGACCCGCTCGCGCCACGCCATGGCCATCCACCCCGGCTGGTTCGACCGCTCCCCGTGCGGCACGGGCACCAGTGCCCGCATGGCCCAGCTGCACGCGCGCGGACTCCTCGCCCCGCACACCGACTTCGTCAACGAGTCCTTCATCGGCACCGAGTTCACCGGGCGCATCGTCGACGAGACGACCGTGGGCGGGCTGCCCGCCGTCGTCCCCACCGTCACCGGCCGCGCCTGGATCACCGGCACGGCCCAGTACTTCCTCGACCCCGACGACCCCTTCCCCGCCGGATTCCTGCTCTGAGCCCCTCGGGGCCGGTCGGGCCGGTCGGGCCGGTCGGACCGCTCGGGCCGCTCGGGGGACTCGGAGGGCTCTGGGTCACTCGGGCCGGTCGGAGAAACGTGACATTGTACGATGCTCCTCCGTGACTTCTCGGAGGACGCACGATGGGTGACCTGAAACAGTACGGCCTCGTCAGAGCCCAGGAACGGCTCCGCGACCAGGTCGGCCACGCCCTCCGCGCCGCCCTGATCGCCGGGGAACTGCGCCCCGGCCAGGTCTACTCGGCCCCCGGCCTCGCGAGCGACCTCGGCGTCTCCGCGACCCCGGTCCGCGAGGCCATGCTCGACCTGGCCCGCGAGGGCCTGGTCGAGCCCGTCCGCAACAAGGGCTTCCGCATCACCGAGGTCAGCGAGCGGGACCTGGACCAGTACACGGAGCTGCGGACCCTCATCGAGGTCCCCACCATCGGCCGGGTCACCCGCACCGCCGCCCGGGAGCGACTGGAGGAGCTGCGCCCGGTCGCCGAGGAGATCGTCTCGCGCGCCCGTGAGCACGACCTCATCGGCTATCTGGAGGCGGACCGGCGCTTCCACCTCGCGCTGCTCGCCCTCTCCGGGAACGAACGGCTCGTCGAGACCGTGGGCGAGCTGCGCAAGCGCTCCCGGCTCTACGGCCTGACCGGCCTCGACGAGGCCGGCAAGCTCGTCTCCTCCGCCGAGGAACACCTCGAACTCCTCGACCTGATGATCGCCGGGGACGTGCCCGGCGCCGAGGCGTGCGCCCGTCGCCACCTCGGCCATGTGCGCTCCCTGTGGGCCGCCCCCGAGGCGGGCGACGAACCGGAGGCCGCAGACGGTCCGTCCTGACCGGCGGAATCCCCTCACGAGCCGTCCGGTCACGAGCCGTCCGGTCACGACGTCCGGTCACGAGCCGTCCGGCGGGACGATCGCCCGCTTGAGGACCTTCCCCGTCGGGCCCTTCGGAAGGGCGTCCGTGAGCCAGATCCGGCGCGGGTACTTGTACGGGGCGAGCCGCTCCCGCACGTGGGCGCGCAGCTCGGCGGGGGAGACCCGGCCGCCGGGCCGCAGGACGACCGCGGCGGCGACCTCCTGCCCGTGCACCGGGTGCGGGACGCCGAGGACGGCGGCCTCCGCCACGCACGGGTGGAGGTGGAGGACCTCCTCCACCTCCCTCGGGTACACGTTGAACCCGCCCCGGATCACGACGTCCTTGACGCGGTCGACCACCCGGAAGTCGCCGGACGCGTCCCGGGTGCCGAGGTCGCCGGTGTGCAGCCAGCCGTCCCGCACCGTCTCCGCCGTGGCCTCCGGGCGGCGCCAGTACCCCTTCATGACGTTGTGTCCCCGGATGACGAGCTCGCCGACCCCGCCGTCGGGGACCTCCTTGCCGTCCCGGTCCACCACCCGCATCTCCACGCCCTCGATCGGGACGCCGATCGTGCCGGGGGAGCGCGGCCGGTCGATCCGGTTCACACAGGCCAGCGGGGACGACTCGGACAGCCCGTACCCCTCCAGCACCGCGCAGCCGAAGCCGGACTCGAAACCGGTGAGCACCGCGACCGGGAGGGGCGAGCCGCCGCACAGACAGACCCGCAGCGAGGAGACGTCGTGGTCCGCCCGGTCCGGATGCCGCAGCAGCAGCCCGTACATGGTGGGGACGCCGAGGAAGACCGTGACCCGGTCCCGGGCGACGAGCGCGAGCGCGCCCGCCGGGTCGAAGCGGACCATGAGCGTCAGACAGGCGCCCACCGACACCGCGCAGTTGAGCCCCATCACCTGCCCGAAGGAGTGGAAGAGCGGCAGCCCGCCGAAGACCGTGTCCGAGGGGCCGAGCCCCAGCACCCGCACGCCTTCGTCGACGTTGCGCCGGATGTTGCGGTGGGTGAGCTCGGCGCCCTTGGGGGCCCCGGTCGTGCCGGAGGTGTAGAGCACGACGGCCGTGTCCTCCGGGGCACGGGGAACGGGCGCCACGCGCGCGTGGCCCGCCAACAGCGCGGTGAACGCGGCCGGTTCGACCGCCAGGTGCGGGGTGCCCGCCAGCCGGGCGCCCTCCGCCGCCTCCTCGCCGTCCCGGTGCGGGGACAGGAGCAGCGCGGCCCCGGCGTCCGCCAGACAGTGGCGGACCTCGCCCGCCCGCAGCAGCGGGTTGAGCGGGACGACGATCGCGCCCGCCCGCAGGACGCCGTAGTAGAGCACGGCGAACAGCGTGCCGTTCGGCAGCACGAGGGCCACCCGGTCGCCGGGTCCGACCCCGCGCGCACGGAGCAGCGCGGCGGCGCGGTGGGCGAGGTCGTCGAGCACGCCGTACGTCAGCGACTCGTCGCCGAGCCGCAGCGCGGTCCTGTCGGGGCACACGGCCGCGCTCCGGGCGAGGAGTGCGGGAACGGTGCCGTCGTCGACGCTCATCGGCGATGCTCCTTCGGGGCCGTGCGGTGCGGAGGACGCGGTACGGGACGGGGGACGGCGACCGCGGTCAGCAGCAGGCCCTCGCGGACCAGCCAGCGGCCGTGCAGCACGCGCGGGAAGGGACCGGGCCCCGCGGGCGCCGGAACCAGGAGCCGCGCCCGGAACCGGCCGACGGTCCGGGGACGCTCCTCCGCACGCGCGCGTGCGGGCGGGTGCGGGTGGTCGTCACGCGCGCGTGCGGGCGGGCACGGGCCGCCGGTCGTGTCGAGCCGCCACGACACCTCGGCGTCCTCGAAGCCGAGCCAGGCGCCTCCGTACCCGCTCCAGGCCTTGTAGACGGACTCCTTGGCGCTGAACAGCAGCCGGTCCCAGGCGACGTCCGGCCGCCGGGCGGACAGGTCGCGCAGCCGCGCCTCCTCCGGGCCGAGGACCACCTCCTCGCGGACCCCGGGCGGCAGCGGAGCGTGCGGTTCGGCGTCGATGCCGAGGCCGAGGAAACGGGCGGCCGGGGCCACCGCCGCGCCCCGGTACCCCGCGCAGTGCGTGATGCTGCCGACGGTGCCCACGGGCCACGCCGGCGCCCCGCGCCGCCCCCTCAGGAGCGGGGCCGCCCCGACCCCGAGGGCCGCGAGCGCCCGGTGGGCGCAGAGCCGGGCCGTCGCGAACTCCCGCCGTCTGCCGGGCGTGGCACGTGCCATCAGGGCCTCCTCCTCGGGGAAGAGCCACGGGGGGTCGGGCTCGCCCGCCGACTCGTGCCGGCCGGTCTCCTCGGCCCAGCGCACCCGTTCGGGCAGCAGCGCGCCGAGCAGGAGGCCCTCCCCGCTCCGCACGCTCACGCCCGGGCGCCCGACGGCGCGCCGCCGCGGCCCGCGGCCGGGACCGGAGACACGCTGCCGGGCCCGGCCGCGCCGGACGGGGCGCCGGATCCGGTCGCGCCCGGCGGGGCGGTGCCGGATCCGGCCGTACACGCCGGGGCGGTGCCGGACGTGTCCGTCGAAGCGGTGCCCTGTCGTCCGCCCGCGCCGACCGCGGCGGTGCCGGGTCCGGTCGCGGTCGCCGTCGGGAACTCCGCCCACGCCGCGATCCGCTCGACCAGCCCCGTGTTGTGCCGGATCCAGCGGAAGTGGTCGAGCCCCCGGCCGCCGGCGTCCGACGACCGGTAGGTCCAGCGCCGGACCCGGGCCGGGGGAAGCTTCGCGCACAGGTGGTCCACGGCCCGGGGAGGCGCCAGCGCGTCGCCCTCGACGTCGACGGCCAGCACGGGCACGTCGACGCGTCCCAGCGCCGCCTCGTAGTCGGCGGCGGCGCCCCCGGCACCGTACCGCCCGGTCCGCATCTGCCGCGCCCAGTCCCGCATCACGCCCACGGACTCGCGTCCGCCGAAGCCGAACCGGTGCCCCGGCCAGTACCCGAGCAGCTCCGCGCCGGCCACGCACAGCAGGCTCCGCGCGAGCCACCGCGCACCCGGCCGGAGGTCCGCCCCCGTGCCGAGCGCGCGCCACCACGCCGAACCGCTCGCCACCAGGACGACCCCCGCGAGGCGCGGCCGGAACAGCCCGCAGTGCACCAGGCCGAGCTGGCCGCCGAGGCTGTGCCCGAGCAGCAGCCTCGGCGCCTCCGGGAAGGCGCGCTCGACGGCGCCGAGGACCGCGCCGATGTCGTGCTCGACGAGCTCGCGGTAGCCGAAGCGGATCCCGCGCGCCGGGACCGGGGTGCTCTCGCCGTGGCCGCGCGGGTCCGCCGTCACCACGGTCGCGCCCCGCCGGTGCAGCGCCCTTGCCAGCGGGGCGTAGTGGCGGGCGGCGGTGCCCATCGCGGGGAGGACGACCACGACCGGGGCGGTCGGCTCCACGCGCGCGTGGACCCGCACCACGAGCACGGCGCCGTCCGGGGCGGTGAGCTCGGCGAGCACGGGAAAGGGGGAGGCGCTCATCCCGCTCCCACGGGACCGGCCCCCGGACCCGCCAGGCGCCAGCCGATCACCCCCGCGCCCCAGGTGACGCCCGCGCCGAACGCCGCCACCCCGAGCAGGCCCGTCGGGCCGAGGAGGCCCTCCCGCCAAGCCTGGTGCAGGGCGAGGGGGATGGAGGCGGAGGAGGTGTTGGCGACCCGGTCGACGTTGAGGTAGAGCCGCTCCGGCGCGACGCCGAGCTCCTTGCCCACCGCCCGTACGATGCGCGCGTTGGCCTGGTGGGCGACGAACAGGTCGACGTCGTCGGCGGTCAGCTCCCGCCGCGCGAGGACGTCCCGGGCCGCCTCGCTCATCCGCTCCACGGCCTGGACGAAGATCTCGGGCCCGTCCATCCGGAGCTTCCGGTCGTACCGGTCGGCGTAGAGCAGCGGGATCAGCTCCCCGTCCGAGCCGAGCCGGAACGCGGGCCCGACGGAGGGTCCCGGGTCCACGTCCGCCACGACCACCGCCCCGGCGCCGTCGCCGAGCAGCACCGCCGTCGACCGGTCCTCGTGGTCGGTGATCCGGGTCAGCGCCTCGGCGCCGCATACCAGCACGGCGCCCGCCCGGCCCGACTCGATCAGGGCGACGGCGTGGTCCAGGGCGTACACGAACCCGGCGCAGGCCGCGTGCAGGTCGAACGCGGCGGCCCGGTCCGCGCCGAGCCGGGCGGCCACCTCCACGGCCAGGCCCGGGGTCGTCCGGTCGGGGGTCGTGGTCGCCACGACGACGTGCCCCACCTCGCGCGCGGTGCGGCCCGCCTGGGCGAGGGCCGTCCGGGAGGCGGCCAGGGCGAGGTCGGCGAGGTGCCCGTCCTCCGGCAGGAAGTGGCGCTGCCGGATCCCGGTCCGCTTGACGATCCACTCGTCGGAGGAGCCGATGGCGGCGAAGTGGCTGTTGGGCACGGCCCGTTCGGGCAGGGCGGAGCCGATGCCGACGATCGCCGCGGTCATGAGCGGTCCTCCTTCACGAGCGGTCCTCTTTCACGAGCGGTCGTCTTTCACGAGCAGCCCTCTTTCACGAGCGGTCCTCCTTGCCGGCGCGGGGCGGGACGCCGATGCCCGAGGGCTCGCCGACGGCGCCGACCCCCATGCGGACGGCGTGCATCCCGCCGTCCGCGTGCACGATCTCCCCGGTGACGGTGGCCGCCAGGTCCGAGAGCAGGAACAGGACGGGACCGACGAGCCGGGCCGGATCGGCGCGGTTCCAGCCGAGCGGCGCCTCCTGCTCCCAGCGGTCGGCGATCCGGTCGAAGGTGCTGACGGCCCGCCCGGCCACGGTCTCGACCGGGCCGGCGGCGACGAGGTTGACGCGGATGCCGGAGTGCCCCAGATAGAGCGCGAGATAGCGGCAGACCGCGCCGAGCGTGGCCTTGCCGACCCCCATCCAGTCGTACCCCGGCCAGGCCCCGGACGCGTCGAAGTCGAGTCCGACGACGCTGCCCCTGGCCGCGCCGGCGCCACCGCCCTCGTGCAGCAGCGGGGCGAGTGCGGTGGTCAGCGAGTGCAGTGAGAACGCCGCCGTGCGCAGGGCGAGCGCCGCGTCCTCGACGGGCGTGGAGAGGAAGTTCCCGCTCAGCGCGGACTGCGGGGCGGCGGCGATCGCGTGCAGGACGCCGTCGACCGCGCCCCAGCGGCGCTCCAGCTCCTTCGTGAGCGCGTCCAGGTCCTCGGGGCGCGTCACGTCGAGTTCCAGGACGTCCGCCGGGTACGGCAGGCCGGAGGCCGCCGCCTCCGTGATCCGCCGGGTCCGCCCGAAGCCCGTCAGCAGGACCTCCGCGCCCGCCTCCTGGAGCGCCCGCGCGGTGTGCCAGGCGATCGAGTCGTCGTTGAGGACGCCGGTCACCAGATAGCGGCGCCCCGAGAAGCCGAGGAGGTCGGGGATGCCGTGGGGGTCGCGGGACGCGCGCATCAGGACCGTCCTTCCACGGCCAGGACCAGGGCCGCGTTGTGTCCGCCGAAGCCGAAGGAGGTGGAGAGTCCGGACAGCCGGCCCGTGCCCGCCCGCGCGGTGAGCTTCCTCGGCGCCCGGACCAGGTCGAGTGGCCCGAGCGCCGGGTCCGGACGGCGCAGCCCCGCCGTCGGGGGCGCCACCCCGTGCCGCAGCGCCTGGAGGGTGGCGACGGCCTCGACCGCGCCCGCCGCCCCGAAGAGGTGCCCGAGGGCGCCCTTGCCGGAGGAGAGCGGCAGCTCCGCGAGGACGTCGGCCCCGAGGGCGCCCCGCAGGGCCTCGCACTCCAGCCGGTCGTTGAGGGCGGTGCCGGTCCCGTGGGCGTTGACGTACGCCAGCTCCCCGGGCGCCACCGAGGCCTCCCGCAGCGCGAGCGTGACCGCCCGGGCCGCGGGCCCGCCGCCGGGGGCGGGCGCGGTGACGTGATGGGCGTCGGAGGTCGCCGCGTACCCCCGTACGGTTCCGAGGACCCCGGCCCCGCGCCGGGCGGCGCCCGCCGCCGTCTCCAGGACGAGGATCCCGGCGCCCTCGCCGATCACGAAGCCGTCGCGGTCCCGGTCGAAGGGGCGGGCGGAACCGCTCGGCGAGAGGGCGCCGGCGTTCGCGAAGGCGGCCGCCACCAGGTCCGAGGAGGAGGCCTCCGCGCCGCCCACCACGACGGCGTCGGCCGCCCCCGCGGCCAGGAGCCGCATCCCCGCGCCGACGGCCTGCGCGCCGCTGCTGCACGCGGACGCGACGCACAGGCTCTCGCCGCGGAAGCCGTACCGCATGGAGAGGTGGGCGGCGGCCGCGTTGGCCATCGTCTGCGGGATCATCAGCGGCGAGACGAACCCGGCGCCCTCCCTCTCGTACACCTCCCGCTGCGCCTCGAAGGAGGCCGTGCCGCCGAGCCCGCAGCCGATGACACAGGCGACGCGCTCGGGGAGCCAGGGGGACGGGGCGCCCGCCCGGTGCCCGGCCCGGGTCAGGGCCTCCTCGGCCGCGACCAGGGCCAGCTGGGTGAACCGGTCGGTGCGGCGCACCAGGTTCCGCGGCAGATGGTCGCCGGCGGTGAAGTCCGCGTGCCGGACGGCCGGATGGGAGCCCGCCGGCGCCGTGTCCCCGGCGACGGCGCGCTCGTGGAGCACGTCGGCACCGACGCCGAGCGGGGTGACCGCGCCGAAACCGGTGACGACGACCTCCCGGCCCCGCCGCGGGTCACTCAACTCCGGCCTTCGCCCAGCACAGTTCGAGGATCTGGCCGACGGTCTCGACGCCGTCGAAGTCCTTCGTGCGGATCGGTACGCCGAGGTCCCGCTTGACGGACTGTGCGAGCTCGACCATGTCCAGCGAGTCGATCTCCAGGTCGTCGAGCGCGGCCCCCGGCCGGACGTCGCCCTCGTCGACGCCCAGTTCGACGAGGGCGTCGGTGATGAACCGCTCGATGGCGGCGCGGTCCGGTGTCGTGGACGTCGCGGATGTCTCGGACATGACTCTCCCGTGCGGTGATGGGGACCGGGGCTGTGCTCGGGGGCTGTGATCAGGATCGTGCTCGGGGTCGCGGTCAAGGCTGTGGTCGGGCTCGCGGCCGGGGCGGTGATCAGGGGCTGGTGAGCTTCGAGGCGTGGTACGGCGACCAGTGCCACTGGCGCCAGTAGCTCTCCGCGATGTCCACCCACTCCTCCAGGCGCGCGGCGCTGTCCAGGAAGCGGGAGGCGCTGACCACCAGCCAGCTGTAGACGGCCTGGCTGTCGCGGCAGCCGCCGCAGTCCCCGGACGTGCAGCAGAACTGCAGCGACTCGTAGTCGGCGCCCCAGGCGGCGAAGCCCGGGATCACCGGGTTGCCGTTGGCGACCCGCTCCTCGTGGTCGGGATGGTCGACGCTGAGGCTCGGGCAGACGTCGTATCCGAAGCGTGCCCCCCAGTGGGACCGCCCGGTGACGAGGGCGCGGATGAAGTACGGATGGCTGACCACGGCCTCGGGGTAGGCCGCCTTGACCCGCAGGGCCTCTTCGAGGACACGGCGCTCGTTCGCGATCTGGATCGGGTTGTCCGAGCCGTGCTCGCTGTAGAAGTTGAAGGTGACGAGGTTTCCGTTGTCGGCGATCCTGCGCACGGTCGGTTCGAGGTACGGCAGCCCGGCCTCGGAGAGCGCGAAGACGAACAGGACGCGCGGGTCGTCCTCGTAGTGCGAGAGCGCCGTGTCGAACAGGCCGGTGAACTTCGAGCCGTTGACCCGGACGGCCCGCAGGTCGTCGTCGAGCGGCCCGCCGCCGAAGATGCTGACGGCCACGGCGATGTGCTCGAAGCCCTGCACGGGCATCGGACGCAGGCCGTTGGTCGAGATCGTGATGTACGGCAGCTCCTCGACGAAGGCCTCCACCCGGCGCAGCACCAGGGTCGGCTCACCGCCGATCAGCGTGGCCTGGTTGACCCCCTCGTCCCGCAGCCGGCGGGCGAAGGCGCGGATCTTCCCGACGTCCGAGAGCTCGCGCACGGCGGTGTCGAACCCGCCCTCGAAGTACCAGCAGCCCTTGCAGCGGATGTTGCAGGTGTTGGTGAGGTGGACCTCGCACGAGCGCACC
Organism: Streptomyces sp. NPDC107498; assembly: GCF_055582805.1. Classification (NCBI taxonomy): domain Bacteria; kingdom Bacillati; phylum Actinomycetota; class Actinomycetes; order Kitasatosporales; family Streptomycetaceae; genus Streptomyces; species Streptomyces sp. NPDC107498. The sequence continues at coordinate 10,471 of NZ_JBVJPE010000014.1, forward strand.
TCCCGGCCGAGACGGCGCAGCCTGTGCAGGCGCTCGGCGAGATCGGGACGTTCGGCCAGGAGGGCGGCGGTGCGCTCCTTCGCCTCGCGGCGGCCGAGCGGGCGCGGGGTGATGGTCAGGGGGGTGGCCATGGACTGCGGACTCCTCGGTCGGACTGCTGCTCGGTGTCTCTCTCGCGCTCGCGCCCTCCGGCCGTACGGGCGCCGTACGAGCGCCGTACGGGGCGGGGGCCGGGCGGCGTACGGGCGCCTCGCCGCGCCGGGCTACTCGGGGACCTTCAGGCCGAGGTTCTCGATCCTCGGCGTGACCTTCGCCCGCCAGATGTCGCGCGCCTCTCCGTTGGTGGTCCGTCGGAGACCGAAGCGGACCGCGAGCTTCGCCCTCTCCGAATGCGCGCTGCCGAAGATCCGGTTGAATCCCGGCCACAATCGGTCGAGACCCCGTTGGAGTTCCTCACGGCCTTCCCCGGTGCGGGCGAGATTCCGGCAGACCCGCGCGCCGTGCGCGATGTGCACCTTCTCGTCGAGAATGATCGTGCGCACCGCCTCGGCCCACGGCTTGTAACTGCTCTGCGCGAATTCGGAGATCATCACCATCGCGGTCTCCTCGCCGATGTACGAGAAGATTCCGCGTTCCGCCCAGGTGGTGCAGGTGTGGAACTCGTGACCGGCGAAGAGATCACGGTCGGCGAGCCGCTGCTGCTCCATGTATCCGGTGTCCACGCCGATGTCGGCCAGGATCCTCTTGCCGATCTTGTAGTGGTCGTACTCCTCGACGGCGCGTTCGGCGCACACCTGCCGTTCCTCGGCGTTCGGTGCGAGCGGCAGGAACACCTGGATGTAGTCGTCGGCGCCGGACAGTTCGCCCTCGGTGTTGACGATCATTCCCCGTACGGCGATCTCGCGGTAGTCCTCGGGCATGGCGAGGAATTCCTCGGGGGTGCGGACGACGACCGCCTCGTCGACGGGAACGGAAGATGCCATGGTGATCCACTCGCCTCGCTCGTTCGACTTCGACCCGAAAGACCGCTGACATCGCGGTGGTGGAGCGGTCGAACGCTATCCACGGCGCAACCGTCCATCAATGAGTCCGAGAACCGGAATGGCCGATTTCCCCGAGCCGTCCACGGTGTGCGGAGAACCCGGCCGAGAACCGTCTGCGGCGCGTCGGACAAGGCGGAGGAAGATCGCCCGCCCACCCTTTCCGGGATCGACCAGCGGGAAAGGAAGGGGGAGGAAGGCCCTCCGAATTCACCGCCCGAGGCCGGATTTCCACGGCCCGCAGAGTGGCCGAATCGGATCCGGCGCGGATCGGGCGCGGGTCCGGACCGAACCGAGACCGAAACCGGACCAAAACCGGGCCGAACCCGGAGCAGGCCCGAGCAAGCCCCCGACGGGAAGGGAATTCGCTCCGCACGGGGGCCGAAGAGCGTCAACTCGGCCACGCCCGGCGGCAATCGAACGACCTGGACACCGCCTTGAATCTCTATATGCTGGCGCCATGCTTTCTGCCGCCTCCGTGCCCGCGAACGCCACCCCCTCCACCCCCTCCGCGCCCGCGCCGGCCACCGCCTCCCGGCTGGCCGGCGTCGGCTCGTCGCCGGTACGGGAGATCCTGGCGCTCACGGCACGGCCCGAGGTGATCTCGTTCGCCGGAGGCCTGCCCGCCCCCGAACTGTTCGACATCGCAGGGATCCGCGCGGCGTACGACCGGGTCCTCGCGGAGAACCCGCAGCACGTCCTCCAGTACTCGACGACCGAGGGCGACCCGGAACTCCGCACCGCCATCGCCGACCGGCTCACCGCGCGCGGACTGCCCACGGACGCCGACGACCTCCTCGTCACCACCGGCTCGCAGCAGGCCCTGACGCTCCTCACCACCGCGCTCGTCGAACCGGGCGGCGTCGTCCTCGTCGAGGACCCCTGCTACCTGGCCGCCCTCCAGACCTTCGGCTTCGCGGGCGCCCGCGTCGTCCCCGTCCCCACCGACGACCAGGGGATCGTCCCCGAGGCCCTGGAGGAGATCGCGGCCCGCGAGAAGGCCACCCTCCTCTACATCGTCCCCACCTTCCAGAACCCCACCGGCCGCACGCTCCCCGCCGAGCGCCGCCACGCCGTCGCCGAGGCCGCCGCGCGGCACGGATTCTGGATCGTCGAGGACGACCCGTACGGCGAACTGCGCTACGACGGCGAGCGCGTGCCCTGCATCGCCGCCGACCCCGCCGCGGCCGACCGCACGGTCCTGCTCGGCTCCTTCTCCAAGGTGATGGCCCCCGGCCTCCGGCTCGGCCACTTGCGCGCCCCCGCCGGGCTGCGGCGCGCCTGCGTGATCGCCAAGCAGGCCGCGGACCTGCACACCTCGACCATCGACCAGGCCGCGGCCGCGCGCTATCTGCGCGACAGCGACCTCGACGCCCACGTCGCCGTGATCCGCGCCGCCTACCAGGAGCGCAGGGACGCGATGCTCGAAGGCCTGCCGGGCGCGCTGCCCGAGGGCAGCCGGTGGAACAGGCCGGAGGGCGGCATGTTCATCTGGGCGACCCTCCCCGTCGGTCACGACGCGACGGCCCTCCTGAAGACCGCCGTCGGCCACGAGGTGGCGTACGTGCCGGGGGCGCCGTTCTTCTGCGGCGAGCCGGACCCGGGCGCGATGCGGTTGTCGTTCACGACGCACTCGGCCGACGAGATCAGGGAAGGGCTCCGCCGGCTGGCGAAGAGCTTCGTCTGATGGCGGACGCCGGGAGCCCCACGACCCGCACGCAGGTGCCCCCTCCGGCCGCCGGCACGCTGTCGCCGGACGAGCTGAACGCGCTCGTCCAGCGGCAGTTTCCGGACTACGCGGCCTGCCGCGTCACCGACGCGAGCGGGACGCACCTGCTCATGGAGGCGGACGGGGCCCGGCTCCGCACCCGGCCCGGCGGCACGATCTCGGGCCCCGAACAGGCCGGACTCGTCGACCTCGCGGCCTTCCTCCTCGTCAACGCCCGCCTCGGGCGCCCCACGCCGATGGCGCTCACCACCTCGCTCCAGATCAGCTACCTCAACCGCCCCCGGCCCGGACTGCTCCGGACGCACGCACGCATGGCCAAGTTCGGGCGCCGCCTCTGCGTGGTCCTCGCCGAACTCAGGGACGAGACGGGCGATCTGGCGGCCTCCGCCACCGTCACGTACTCCGTCCCGCCGGCGGTCGCGGGTCGGGGGACCGGCTGACCCGCAGCCGAGCGCCGACCGCCCCCTCGCGTCATCACCTCGTGTCGTTGTTGGGCCGAACGGGTGAGGAGCGGGAGGATGGGTCCATGAGTAGGTACGAGAGGTACGACGTCACCGACGAGCAGTGGGAGGGCCTCGCCCAGGTCGTGCCCCTGCGCGGCCGTGACGAATGGCCGTCCAGGGTCGACCACCGCACGATCCCCGAGCAGTACGAATCCGCCGAGCAGCGCCGCATGGTCGTGCTCCGCGTGCAGGTCTTCGCCGACGCCCGTGAGGTCGCCGAGTACCTCATCGCCCAGATCCCGGTGCTCCTCGACCTGACGAGCGCCGACACCGAGGTCGCCAAGCGGATCCTCGACTTCAGCAGCGGCGTCGTCTTCGGTCTCGGCAGCGGGATGCACCGCGTCGACCGGAACGTCTTCCTGCTGGCCCCGGCCGGTACGGAGGTCGAGGGGGCGGAGGGCGAGGACGAGGAGGACGTCGTGGGCGGCCGGACCGCCGGCGTCCCCCGATCGTAGGAAGGCCACCTCGCCGTAACGGTTCGTCAGGGAACGATCTGCGTACGGTCCGGGCATGGACCTCACCGGCGGCTCCGCGCTCGCCCGCACGTCAGACGCCCACCCCTCCGACGTCGTTCCCTCCTCGGTTCACCCGTCCTCGGTTCCTCCCCCCTCGGTTCGCCCGTCCTCGGTCGGTTCCGCCTCGGTGGGCTCGTCCGTGGCCGGCTCCGCCCCGGTCGGCCCGTCCGTGGGCGGCTCCGCTCCTGTCGGCCTTGCCCCGGTCGGCTCCGCCCCGGTCGGCCCTGTCCCGGTCGGCCTTTCGTCGGCCGTCACCTCCGGGGTGGACGTCCCCGTGGCCGACACGCCCGTGGCCGGAATCCCCGTGCCCGGCATGCCCGTGGTCGGCTCCTCCGTGGTCGGCCCTCCTCGTGCCGCGCCCGCTTCCGCTGCCCGTGCTTCGGGGGCCGGTGGTTCGAGTGCCGGCGGTTCGGGACACCGTGTGGGGCCCCGCGTCTCCGTCCCCGAGGCGCGGGGCCCGGTCGCGGCGGAGGGCCGGGGCGGGCCGCCCGCCGCCCGGCCCGCCGTCACCGAGCTGCGGCTGTCCGCGTTCGCCGGTCACCGTTCCGCCGCGCACGCGCTCGGACCGGTCACCCTCTTCGCCGGCCCCAGCGGCAGCGGCAAGTCCACCGCCCTGCGGGCGTACGAGGCCCTCGCCGGGCTCTGTGCGGGCGACCCGCTCGACGAGGTGTTCCCCGACGCCGCCGACTGCGTCCCCGAGCGCGCCCGGCCCGACGCCCAGGGCCGGCGCGGCTTCCGGATCGGCTGCACGGTGGACGGTCCCGAGGGCCCCGTCCACCTGGACCTCGCCGTACAGGCCGAGCCCCGGCTCCGGATCGTCGGCGAACGGCTCACCGGCCGGGGTCGCACCCTGCTCGCCACCGCGCTCCGCGACCCCGGCCGCAGCACCGTGCAGGCCGAGTGGCACACGGCCGGCACCACCCCCGTCACCCGCGCCCCGTTCCCCGACGACCTGCTCGGCACGGCCCTGCTGCCGCTGCGGGTCGCGGGCAAGACCCGGGGGCAGCTGGAGGTCCTGGCCGCCGCCGAGCAGGTGCTCATCGGGCTCCGGTCCGTCTTCGCCTGCGACCCCCGGCCTGAACGGATGCGGGCCCCCGTGCCGCCGGGCGAGGGACGGCTGCGGCGCGGCTGCGGCAACCTCGCCGAGGTCCTGCACCGCACCCACACGGACTGCCCGCGCCGTCACCACCGCCTGGCCGCCGTCGCCGGAGCGGGCTGTGCGGGGCCGGTCACCGGAGTCGGCGTGCAGGAGCTCCCGGAGGGCACCGTCCGCGCGGTCCTCGAACGAGGCGGTCGGCCCGCGACCCCGCTCGGCCGCCTCGGCGACGGCGAACTCCGCTATCTGGCCCTCGCCCTCACGCTGCTCACCGGCCCCGGAGTCCTGGAGATGGACCGGATCGCCGAGGTGCCGGACGCCATGCAGAGCCTGACGCTGCTGGCCGACGGCCTGGACCGGGGGCTCGACGGACGCCAGGTGGGGGAACTCCTCCGGCTCGCGACGGGCATCGCCGCCGACGGACACATCCGGGTGGCGGGCACCGTCGGGGAGCTGGCGGCGGGGGAGGCGCGGCGGACGCCCGGGGTGACGGTGGTAGACCTGGGCGGATGACGGACGACAACGACGTGGCGGGGCTCCAGCGCAGGCTGGTCGCATTCGCGGCGGCCCGCGACTGGCAGCCCTACCACACGCCCAAGAACCTGGCCGCGGCCCTCAGCGTGGAGGCGGCCGAACTCCTGGAGATCTTCCAGTGGTTGACGCCGGAGCAGGCGGAGCGGGTGATGGACGACCCGGACGCGGCGCACCGGGTCGCCGACGAGGTGGCGGACGTGCTCGCCTACCTCCTGCAGTTCTGTCAGGTGCTCGGGGTCGACCCGCTGGCGGCGCTCGCGGCCAAGATCGATCGGAACGAGGTCCGATTTCCCGTCCGGAGGCGGGGTGGAGGGGGTGAAAGCGGAGCCGCGGACGGCGCTCCGGAGGAAGATCGTCACTCTTCGGAGTGATCGACTTGTCCCCGTCCGGCCTCCTGTCCCCAGATTTCCGATTTCCTCTGGCGTCGTGGCTCAGTCGGCCTCACTCTGGGTAGTGAGTGAGTGGGCAGTAAGTCGTACGAACGGGGGCGGCGTTGATGGACGCGGAGCGGCTCATCGCGCTCGGCCGGCAGGCGCTGGCGGAGAGCGGCACGGCACAGGACATCGTGGCGGAGGCCTGGCAGTCCCAGGCGCTCGCCCAGGCGATAGGGAGTCACCTCGCGCTCTGCGGACCGCTGGAGCTGCGCGGCGAGGCGCGGGGGCTGAGCGAGACCGGGGAGTACCCCGCCTGGGGCTCCGGTGGGCCGCGCGCGGGGCGGCTGACCGAAGTCGCCGACCCGTGGGGGGCGTTGACCGCACTGGGAGAACTTCTCGGAGAGGTGGGGATCGCGCTCGTGGGAGTGGCCTGCGCCACCGACGAGGAGGGGCTCTACTGGCAGTGCATCGAGGCGATCGACGCCGCCGACGAGTCGAGCGACCGGGTGCGCGGGATGCTGCGGCGCCTCGCCGTGCGCGACGGGGAGCGCGCCCGCCCGCCCGACCCCGCCCGAGGCCGAGCGGGCCCGGGGCGGGGCCCGTCGTGGTAGGGGTGCGCGGAGAGCTGCCGTTCCTCGCGGTGCTGCTGCCCGGGTCGGCGCCGGTCGGTGCCGGGGGCGCTCGCGCTGGGCCCGGAGGGGACTGGGGCGAGGACTGGAACGGGGACGAGGGCTGCGGCTTCACCTGGCCCCGGCTCTGGTTCCGGCCCTGACCCCGGTTCCTGTCCTGGTCCCGGCCTCGGGCCTGGCCCTGGTCCCGGCCCTGGCTCTGGTCTCAGCCTCGGGAGCGGTCCTGAGGGCGGGGCTGGGATTGCGACTCGGACGGGAATCGCGGCTCGGAGTCGGAGCTGAGGCGCTCGGACGTGGACTGGAGGTCGGCGTCCAGCTGGGAGAGGTCGGCGGAGAGCGCCGCCATCAGCTCCTCCATCTGCTGGAGCAGGCCCTTGGGGGCGCCGGCGCCCTTCTGCTCGGGCACGGACTGCGACACCGGCCGTTCGGGCACGGCCCGCTCCGGTGCGGCTTCCTGGGACATGGCGGCCTCCTCGGCCCGGGCCCCGTCGCCGAGGACGGGACCACGAGAGGGACGCACCGGCAGCGGCCGCCGGCACGCGGGCCGGGCGGTCCGGCTCCGCCCGAGCCAACGACGGGTGCCGCGCCCCGGTCACTGGCCAGGGCGGACGCGGCCCGCCAGGAGGCCGGATGTTCACCCGACCGAGCCGGAGCGGCCGGGGAGCTGACGGCGAGGTTGACAGGCACCCGGCGGTGCAGGATGGAGGCATGGATCTTCGCATTTTCACCGAACCCCAGCAGGGGGCCGACTACGACACCCTCCTCACGGTGGCACGGGCCACCGAGGAGCTCGGATTCGACGCGTTCTTCCGCTCCGACCACTATCTCGGCATGGGGTCCGGCGACGGGCTGCCCGGCCCGACGGACGCCTGGATCACCCTGGCGGGCCTGGCCAGGGAGACGAAGCGGATCCGGCTCGGCACGCTGATGACGGCCGGCACCTTCCGGCTCCCCGGGGTCCTCGCCATCCAGGTCGCCCAGGTGGACCGGATGTCCGGCGGCCGGGTCGAGCTCGGCCTGGGCGCCGGCTGGTTCGAGGAGGAGCACCGGGCCTACGGCATCCCCTTCCCGAAGGAGAGGTTCGGCCGCCTGGAAGAACAGTTGGCGATCGTCACCGGTCTGTGGGAGACCGAGGTCGGGAAGACCTTCAGTTACCACGGGGAGCACTACCGGCTCACCGACTCGCCCGCGCTTCCCAAGCCGGCCCAGGCCAGGGTCCCGGTGCTGATCGGAGGGCACGGCGCGAGCCGGACGCCGAGGCTGGCCGCGCGGTACGCGGACGAGTTCAACATCCCGTTCGCGTCGGTGGAGGACAGCGAGCGGCAGTTCGGCCGGGTCCGGGCCGCCGCCGAGGCGGCCGGGAGGCCGGCCGGCGACCTGGTGTACTCGAACGCGCTGGTCGTCTGCGTCGGCAAGGACGACGCCGAGGTGGCCCGCAGGGCTGCCGCCATCGGCCGGGACGTGGACGAGCTCAAGGCGAACGGGCTGGCGGGCTCGCCCGCCGAGGTCGTCGACAAGCTCGGGCGTTACGCGGCGATCGGCTCCTCCCGGGTCTACCTCCAGGTCCTGGACCTGGAGGACCTGGACCACCTGGAGCTGATCTCCTCCCGGGTCCAGTCGCAGCTGGGATGAGCGGGGCGAGCCGATGAGACCGGTCCGTACGCTCGCCGAAGCCCTCGGGACGGGGCCCCTCGTCCTCGACGGCGGGCTGTCCAACCAACTGGAGGCGCAGGGCTGCGACCTCTCGGACGCGCTCTGGTCCGCGCGGCTCCTCGCCGACGGGCCCGAGCAGATCGAAGCGGCCCACACGGCGTACGTGCGGGCCGGGGCACGGGTGCTGATCACCTCCAGCTACCAGGCCACGTTCGAGGGCTTCGCCCGGCGGGGCACGGGCCGGGAGGAGGCGGTGCGGCTGCTCGGCCGGAGCGTGGAGCTCGCCCGGAGGGCGGCGGAGGCGGGCGGGGAGGAGGTGTGGGTCGCCGCGTCCGTCGGGCCGTACGGGGCGATGCGGGCGGACGGCAGCGAGTACCGGGGACGGTACGGGTTGTCCGTGGGGGAGCTGGAGGGGTTCCACCGGCCGCGCATCGAGGTGCTCGCCGGGGCGGCGCCGGACGTCCTGTCCCTGGAGACGGTGCCGGACGCGGAGGAGGCCGAGGCGCTGCTGCGGGCGGCCGAGGGGTGCGGGGTGCCGGTCTGGCTGTCGTACACGGTCGCGGGCGGGCGGACCCGGGCCGGGCAGGACCTGGCGGAGGCCTTCGCGGTCGCCGCGGGGAACGAGCAGGTCGTGGCGGTCGGGGTGAACTGCTGCGACCCGGCGGAGGCGGAGGGCGCCGTGGAGCTCGCCGTGGCCGTGACCGGGAAGCCGGCCGTCGTCTATCCGAACAGCGGGGAGCGGTGGGACGCCCGGGCGCGGGGCTGGCGCGGGGACACGGCCTTCGACCCGGTCCGGGCCGCCGCCTGGGCCGGGGCGGGAGCCCGCCTCGTCGGCGGCTGCTGCCGCGTCGGCCCGAAGGCGATCGCCGCGCTCGCCGAGGCCCTGTCGGCGGAGGGCGACGCCGACACGGGCTGAGCCGCGCCCCGGAGCCCGGCACGGCGCGCCGCCGCTCCGGGCGCCCCGCCCGGGGCGTCCGGAGCGCCCGGCGGGGCTGCCCGGAGTGGGGTGCGCGGACGGGCTCCGCCATGTGGGGGCGGTCGGAAAATGCCTGGTCGGCGGGGCGGGAGGCGCCCATACTCGAGCGTGTGTTCCTGACGATCAGTACCTACGGCAACCAGGAGCGTCCCGCGACCGATCTCGGTTTTCTGCTGCACAAGCATCCCGAGCGGGCGCAGACGTTCTCGACCTCGCACGGCACGGCGCACGTCCTCTACCCCGAGGCGAGTGCCGAGCGGTGCACGGCGGCACTCCTCCTGGAGGTGGACCCCGTGGCGCTGGTGCGCCGCGGCAAGGGCAAGGGACGGGGCGGCGCCCCGGACTCGGCGCTCGCGCAGTACGTCAACGACCGCCCCTACGCGGCGTCGTCGCTGCTGGCCGTCGCGCTCGCCAAGGTCTTCAAGACCGCGCTGCACGGCGAGTGCAGGGCGATGCCCGAGCGGGCAGCCGCGCCGCTGCCGCTGCGCGTCGAGGTCCCCGCGCTCCCCGCCCGGGGCGGCGCGGAGCTGGTGCGGGCGCTGTTCGGGCCGTTGGGCTGGGACACGGTGGACGCCGAACCGGTGGCCCTGGACGGGGAGTTCCCCGAGTGGGGCGACTCGCGGTACGTGCGGCTTGTCCTGGAGGGCGAGCTGCGGCTCGCGGACGCCCTCAACCAGCTGTACGTCCTGCTGCCGGTCCTCGACGACGCCAAGCACTACTGGGTCGCGCCCGACGAGGTCGACAAGCTGCTGCGCGCCGGTGACGGCTGGCTGGCCGGCCACCCCGAGCGGAAGCTGATCACCGCCCGCTACCTCGCGCGCCGCTGGGGCCTGGCCCGCGAGGCGACGGAGCGGCTCGAACTGGTGCGGCTCGCCGAGGCCGAGGGCCTGGACGTCGAGGACGTCGACAACGCCGTCGACGAGACCACCGACACGGAGGAGCGCCCGGTGCCGCTCGCCGAGCAGCGGCGGGAGGCGATCCTCGCCGTCCTGAAGGGCGCCGGCGCGACGCGCGTGCTCGACCTCGGCTGTGGGCAGGGACAGTTGGTGCAGGCCCTGCTCAAGGACCCGCGCTTCACCGAGGTCGTCGGTGTGGACGTGTCCGCGCGGGCCCTGGGCGTCGCCGCGCGCCGGCTCCGGCTCGACCGGATGGGGGAGCGGCAGGCCGCCCGCGTGAAGCTGACGCAGGGCTCCCTCGCGTACACCGACAAGCGGCTGGCGGGCTATGACGCGGCCGTGCTCAGCGAGGTGATCGAGCACCTGGACCTGCCGAGGCTACCGGCCCTGGAGTACGCGGTGTTCGGCTCGGCCCGGCCCCGTACGGCCGTCGTGACCACGCCGAACGTCGAGTACAACGTGCGCTGGGAGTCGCTTCCGGCCGGGCACGTCCGGCACGGCGACCACCGGTTCGAGTGGACCCGCGAGGAGTTCCGCGCCTGGGCCGCCGACGTCGCGGGGCGGTACGGCTACGGGGTCGAGTTCCTCCCCGTGGGACCGGACGACCCGGAGGTCGGGCCGCCGACCCAGATGGCCGTCTTCAGCCGCACCGAAGCCCGCACCGAAGCCCGTACCGAGAGCGGCGACGACAGCCGTACCGACGAGACCTCGAAGGGGGTCCCGGGATGACCCGCACCCTGCCCGTCACCGATCTGTCCCTCGTGGTGCTCGTCGGTGCCACCGGTTCCGGCAAGTCCACCTTCGCCCGGCGCCACTTCAGGCCGACCGAGATCGTCTCCTCCGACTTCTGCCGCGGGCTCGTCGCCGACGACGAGAACGACCAGTCCGCGAGCAGGGACGCCTTCGACGTCCTCCACTACATCGCGGGCAAGCGCCTGGCGGCGGGGCGGCTGACCGTCGTCGACGCCACCAACGTGCAGCAGGAGGCCCGGCGTCAGCTCGTCCGGCTGGCCAGGGAGCACGACGTGCTGCCGATCGCGATCGTCCTCGACCTGCCCGAGGAGGTGTGCCGCAGCCGGAACGCCGCCCGGCCCGACCGGGCGGACATGCCGGCGCACGTCATCCAGCGCCACCGGCGGGAGCTGCGCCGTTCGCTGCGCGGCCTGGAGCGCGAGGGCTTCCGCAAGGTGCACGTGCTGCGCTCCGTGGAGGAGGTCGAGGAGGCCGAGGTCGTCCTGGAGCGCCGCTTCAACGACCTGCGGCACCTCACCGGACCGTTCGACGTCATCGGTGACGTCCACGGCTGCCGCTCCGAACTGGAGGCCCTGCTCGCGAAGCTCGGATACGTCGACGGGCACCACCCCGAGGGGCGGACGGCCGTCTTCGTCGGCGACCTCGTCGACCGGGGCCCGGACTCGCCGGGCGTCCTGCGCCGGGTCATGGCGATGGTCGCCGCGGGCGACGCGCTGTGCGTCCCCGGCAACCACGAGAACAAGCTGGGCCGGTGGCTCAAGGGCCGGAAGGTGCAGGAGACGCACGGACTGGCCGAGACCATCGAGCAGTTGGGGCGCGAGAGCGAGGAGTTCCGCACGGAGGTGGCGGCGTTCGTCGACGGCCTCGTGAGCCACTACGTCCTCGACGGCGGGAACCTCGTCGTCTGCCACGCCGGTCTGCCGGAGAAGTACCACGGTCGGACCTCCGGGCGGGTGCGCTCGCACGCGCTGTACGGGGACACCACGGGCGAGACCGACGAGTTCGGGCTGCCGGTGCGCTACCCGTGGGCGGAGGAGTACCGGGGCCGGGCCACGGTCGTGTACGGGCACACCCCCGTGCCCGACACCTCCTGGATCAACAACACCATCTGCCTCGACACCGGGGCCGTCTTCGGCGGGCGGATGACCGCGCTGCGCTGGCCCGAGCGCGAGCTCGTCGACGTACCGGCCGAGCGGGTCTGGTACGAGCCGGCCCGGCCGCTCGCCACCGAGGCGCCCGGCGGACACCAGGGGCGCCCCCTGGACCTGGGCGACGTGCACGGGCGGCGGACCGTGGAGACCCGTCACCTCGGGAACGTCGCGGTGCGCGAGGAGAACGCCGCGGCGGCGCTGGAGGTCATGAGCCGGTTCGCGGTCGACCCGCGCCTGCTCGCCTACCTGCCGCCGACGATGGCGCCCACCGCCACCTCGAAGGAGGAGGGCTACCTGGAGCACCCGGCCGAGGCCTTCGCCCAGTACCGGGCCGACGGCGTCGAGCGGGTCGTGTGCGAGGAGAAGCACATGGGCTCCCGGGCCGTGGCCCTGGTCTGCCGCGACGAGGAGGCGGCCCGCGAGCACTTCGGTGTCACCGGGGTGACGGGCGCCCTGTACACCCGTACCGGGCGGCCCTTCTTCGACGATTCCGACGTCACCGAGGAGGTCCTCGGCCGGCTGCGGACGGCGATCGGCGCGGCGGGCCTCTGGGAGGAGCTCGCCGCGGCCGACAGCGTCCCCGGGGCGGGCGACTGGCTGCTGCTCGACGGCGAGCTGATGCCGTGGTCGCTCAAGTCCGCCGGGCTGCTCCGCGCGCAGTACGCCGCGGTCGGCGCCGCTTCCGGCGCCGTCCTCCCCGGGGCGATCGACGCCCTGGAGCGGGCGGTGGGACGCGGGGTCGAGGGGATCGACGGGCTGCTCGCCCGGCAGCGGGAGCGGGCCGTGGACGCGGCGGCCTTCACCGAGGCGTACCGCAGGTACTGCTGGCCGACCGAGGGCCTGGAGGGCGTGCGGTTCGCGCCCTTCCAGCTGCTCGCGACGCGCGGGCGCTCGCTCGCGGCGGTGCCGCACGACGAGCAGCTGGCCCGGCTCGACCGGCTCGTGGAGCACGATCCGACCGGGCTGCTCCAGGTCACCCGCCGGCTCGTCGTCGACACCGGCGACGAGGCCTCGGTCCGCGCGGGCACCGACTGGTGGCTGGAGCTGACCGGGGCGGGCGGCGAGGGCATGGTCGTCAAGCCGCTGGCGGCGCTCGTCCGCGACGCGAAGGGCCGACTCGGGCAGCCGGGCGTGAAGGTGCGCGGCCGGGAGTACCTGCGGATCGTCTACGGCCCCGAGTACACCCGGCCGGAGAACCTGGAGCGGCTGCGGCAGCGCTTCCTGGGCCACAAGCGGTCGCTCGCGCTGCGCGAGTACGCGCTCGGCCTGGAGGCCCTCGACCGGCTCGCCGGGGGCGAACCGCTCTGGCGGGTCCACGAGGCGGTCTTCGCGGTCCTGGCCCTGGAGTCGGAGCCGGTCGACCCGAGACTCTGACGGGACGGCCGCGAAGCGTGGATTCCGGGGCGTGTGCGCGAAGGCTTCACGGAGGCTTCGCGCACACGCCCCGGGGCGCTCCCACGGGGGGCGCAGAGGAGCCGGCACCGGCGCTCCCCTGCGCCCCCCGTGCTCGTTGACGCGTTTCTTCCGCACCCTCTAGCGTTCTTCACCCCATGACGTGACGGAACGTCAATAGTGTTACTGAGCAAGCGACATGAGGTGGGAACACACGCGCGAAAGCGCCGGTCGGCCACCGACGGACGGTCTTCCCCGGAGGGCCCGCGGACGGTACGGGGGTGAGCGGTGATGAGTCTCTTCGGCCAGGACCGCTCCTTCCTCCACGCCCTTCCCGCGGCCGACCGGCGGTCGCTGCTCGCCGAGGGCGTCCGGCGCGTCTACGAACCCGGGGAGGTGATGATCCGCGAACGCGACACCAGCGCCTACGTCCTGGCGCTCCTCTCCGGCTGGTCCGTCGTCTCCGTCGGCACCGAGCGCGGATCGCGGCTCATCCTCGCCCTGCGCGGCGCCGGAGAGGTCGTCGGCGACCTCGCCGCCGTCGACCGGGGCCCGCGCAGCGCCAGCGTCACCGCCCTCGGCAGGGTCGAGGCGGTGGCCGTCTCCGGCGACCGGTTCCGGCGCTTCCTCGCCGCCCGGCCGCACGCGACCGCGCTGATCATGCGCCAGCTCGCCACCCGGCTGCGCAGCGCCGACGTCGAGCGCCGCGCGCTCGCCTCCGAGACGGTCCTCCAGCGCCTCGCCGCCCGGCTCGTCGAACTGGCCGAGCGCGCCGGGCGGCGGGCCGACGGCGGGACCGTGCTCGAACTCCCGCTGCCCCAGCACGACCTGGCGGCGGCCATCGGAGCCACCCGGGAGGCGGTGGCCAAGGCGCTGCGCCTGCTCCGGGAGCAGGACGTCGTCCGCACCGCGAACCGCACCGTCGTCGTCCTCGACATGCCGGTCCTGGTGCTGCTCGCCCAGGGGCGCGCACGCCCCGGCGGGAACCCGGCGGACGAATCTCCGCCGGGTGTGTAAACGGCTACATCGCCGGCCGCGGCGGGCGGCCAGTCTGGACGTGCGACACACGCGCCACCACGGCACCACACACAGGGAGTCCGAGAGTGAGCAGTGCGGAAGCGAACGGGGCAGCGGGCGGGATCCACCGGTTCGTCGTCTTCGGCGACATCTGCGGTTCCGGAACCCTGGGCATGGCCGAGAAGGAGCTGCACCGGGCCGCGATGTACACCGCCTTCGACGAGGCGTACGGCTCCGTCGGCGTCGAGCCGGGCACCTTCCACCAGGAGGACCGGGGGGACGGCATCCTCGCCGCCCTGCGCCCCGACGTGCCGCCGACGCTCATGGTCGGACGCTGGATCGACACCCTCTACGAGAGCCTGCGCGCCCACAACACGGGCCGGGACCGGCGCCTTCGGCTGCGGATCGGCATGAACGCGGGGCTCGTCGCCCAAGACGGGCACGGGCTCGTCGGGCGGGCGGTGGACCTCGCCGCCCGGCTCTGCGACAGCGCCCCCGCGAAGCGGATCATGACGGAGAGCCAGGAGGTCGACCTCCTGGTCGTCGTCTCCGACTGGCTGTACGGGAACGTGGTCGCCGAGGGCGGGCGGTACGTCGAACCGGCCCACTACCGGCCGGTTCGCGTCCGGTCCAAGGAGACCGACGAGACCGCGTGGTTCCACGTGCCGCGCAGGAGCGCCCCGCCCCTGACCGGAGCCGAGGGGGAACCGTCGGCCGCCGAGGGGGAGCGGGGTTCACGGACCGGCGTTGGGCCGTCGCGGGGGGACGGCCCAACGCCCCGGACCGGGGACGGGAACCGCACGTACCACATCGGGGGAGACGTGCTCGACGTCCACGGGAACACGTTCCACGGCGACTTCACGGGCATCCGCAAGGACACTCCGGCGGGGGCGGGTGAGCCGGAGTGAGCGACCAGGACGAGGCGGGGACGGGGACCGACGCCCCGGACTCCGGCCACGCCCGGGACGACCGGAGCGACGGCGGCGGCCGGGGAGGCCGGGAGGACGCGCACGACCGCGGCGACCGCGGCGACCGCGGCGACCGCGGCGACCGGGGGGATCGAGGCGGTCAGGGCGGCCGCGGCGGCCGCGGGGACCGGAATGACCGCGGTGACCGGGGCGACCGGGGTGACCGGGACGGCGAGCGGGGCGACGGCGCCGGTGAACAGCCGCGCGAGGCGAACGTCTTCGCGGCCGCCGACCGGGGGCCGCTCGCCGGCGGCGACACCGGAGGCGCCGCCACGGCGCGCCGCGCGCTGCGCACCTGGGCGAGCACCGCGGGCGACCGCCACACCCACGTCCAGGGCGACGGCGCCTTCTTCGAGGGCAACCAGTTCTTCTCCGTGCACGGCTTCGGCGACTCCTCGCGCTTCGTCCGGGGGCCCGTCCCGCCCGAGACGCTCGCCCACCTCGCCCAGGTGTACTGCGAGATCGCCGGCTACCAGCGGATGAAGGAGCGGCTCCGCGACAGCCGGGTCCTCGTCCTGTGCGGAGAGCCCGGCAGCGGGCGCAAGGCCACCGCGCTCGCCCTCCTCGACGAGGTCACCGGCGGCAGGGTCTTCCGCCTCGACCCCCGCCACGGCGTCGACGAGATCACGGACGAGGCCCTCCAGGAGGGCGGCGGCCACCTCATGGAGCTGCTCACGGAGGACGTCAGGACCGAGGGCGAGTCGCGGACCCGCTCCGGACCGGGCGCCGGTGGCGCGCGGCGCCCCGCCACCCGCCTCTCCGAACTGCACCTCGACCGCTTCGGGGAACTGCTGCACAGCCGTGACGCGTACGGGATCGTCCTCGTCGAGAGCGGCGAGCCCGCCGACCGGCTGCTGCGCGGACGGTACGGGATGTACTGCGCGCCGCCGCCCGCCGACGAGGTGCTCCGGAGGCACCTGCGGGAACGGCTGCGCGGGGAGCCCGCCGAAGCCCTCGGCGCCGCGCGGGCGCTCGCCGCGCGCCCCGACGTCGTCCGGGCCCTCGGCCTGGAGGAGCTGCGGCCCCGCGAGGCCGCCCGGCTCGCCGACCACCTCGCCCGGCACTGGCGCGGAGAGGTGACGGACGGACGGCTCCTGTCCGACTGCGCCGGATTCGTGGCGGCCCAGGCCCGTGAGTGGTTCGCGGGAGCCGATCGTCCCGGCGTGCTCCCCGAGGCGCTCCCCGCCCTGAACGCCGGAGCGTTCCGGATCGCCGTCGCCGTCTTCGACGGGTCCGCCTACAGCCTCGCCGCCGAGGCCGCCGAGCTCCTCGCCTGGGAACTCGCCGTCACGCTCGACCCCGAACAGGCCCCGGGACGCCGCCTGTTCGGCACCCACGCCGAGCACCGCCCGACGCGGGCGCGCGCCGTCCTGGAGGACGGCGAACTGGACCTCGGTCCGGCGAAGGTGCCGGTGCGGGCCGTGCGCTTCCGGGGCGAGGCCCTCGCCGCCGCCGTCCTCGGCGAGATCTGGCACGGCTACCACAACGTCCGCGGGCCGGTGGCCCGCTGGCTGCGCGCCCTCTGCGACGACCCGCGCGCGGAGGTGTGGGTGCGGGCCTCGGTCGCCGCGGGCGTGCTCTGCTCCTGGGACTGGATCCACGGCTTCCGGGAGCTGATCGTGCCCCTCGCGGTGACGGACGCGCCCGTCACCCGGCTGGCGGCCGCCACCGCGCTCGCCGAGTCCGCCCGCGATCCCCGGATCAGGCCGGCCGTCGCCTCCGTGCTCAAGGACTGGGCCGTCTCCGACGACTCCGCGCTCGTCGGGACCGCCCTGCTCGCCCACGGCTTCGTCCTGGCCGCCGGGGACGTGTCCGGCTCGCTCGACGCCCTCGCCCGGGTCGTCAGGACGTGCGAGCCCGCCGACGGCGACGTGCTCGTGCCCGCCTCCTTCAGCGTGACCCGGCTGCTCGCCTCCGGAGAACCGGAACCCGTCGTCCGACGGCTCCACCAGTGGCTCGAGGACGGCCGGATCAACCTCGCCAACCTGGTCCACCTCGCCGTCATCAGCGCCCTCGGCACCCGGACCACCCACCTGTGGGGGCTGCGCGAGGTGCCCGAACTCGACGAGCACGCGGCCCGCCCCCTGCTCGTCGCGCTGCTCGCTACCCGGCCCGCCCTCGCACCCGAACTCGCGCGGCTGCTGCGGCACACGCTCGCCACGGCCCGCTCCGGCGAGGCCGCCCTCGAAGCCCTCGGCGGCATGCTCCGGCGCGCCGCGAAGGACCCCGGGGCGCTCGGACACGTCTGCGCCTTCCTGCCGCGCCTCGCGGTGGAGCGCCGCGACCGGGACCGGCTCAGGGGACTGCTGAACGAACTGGTCCGGGACCGCGACCGGCCCCTGGACAGGAGCGCGGCGCGCCGGATGTGGGACGCCGTGACGGAAGGAGCGAACCGATGACCGGGCCCGAGCAGAACAGGAACGCGCGGCCGGACGAGCGGGCGCGGCGGGACGACCGGGACGACCGGGACGACGAGCGGCAGCGGTACGGGGGCCGGGACGGCCGGGAGCGGCAGCGGCACGACGGGCAGGACCGGCGGGAGCGGCAGCGGTACGAGGGCCGGGACGGCCGCGAGCGGCAGCGGGACGACGGGCAGGACGGCCGCGAGCGGCAGCGGTACGCGGGACAGAACGGCGGGCAGCGCCCCGGCGTCCGCGACGCGGACGAGGACCCGGACCTCGACCCCGACCGCGCGCCGGACGAGGAGGCGGACCGGGCGCGCGGGCGGCAGCGCCCGGCGGCCACCGGCGGGGCCCCGGCCGCCGAACGGCACCGAGGTCCCCTCATCGGCGAGTACGCGCCCCCGTACCGCCGCCGGAGCGGCCGGGTCGCCGCCGTCCTCCTCTACCGCAACGGCGGCCACCGGGTGGTCTGGCCGGACCGCGTCGAGGACGTCAACAAGCCCGTGTTCGGCTCCCCGTACACCGTCTTCGAGGTACGGCTCGGCCGCAACACCACCGAGTTCCGGCTCCAGCTGCCGGCCGCCGGGGACGGCGTCTTCTTCGACGCCGTCGCCAAGGTCCAGTGGGTGGTGACCGACCCGCACCTCGTCGTCCAGGAACAGGTCGAGGACGTCGCCGAGCTGCTCCACGACGAACTCCTCGACGGCCTGCGCAGGCTCTCCCGGCGCTTCCGGATCACCGAGGCGCAGCGCGCCGACGAGGCCGTGCGCGAGGAACTCGCCGCCGGGCGCCTCGACTTCGGCCGGGACATCGGGCTGCGGACCCGGGTCCTCGTCTTCATCGACCTCGACGCCTCCGTCAAGGCCGAGGTCTCCCGACGCGACCGGATCGACGTCACGATGGAGGCCGACGCGCGCGCCGCCGAGGCCGAGCGGCGCAGGGAGGAGGCGGACCGCGCCCGGGTCGCCGAGCGCGCCCGCGAGATGGAGGCCCTCTTCCGGCGCGGGGACCTCGCCCAGATCGCGCACCACATGGCGATGCACCCCGACAAGCAGTGGGAGATACGCACCCAGCTCCAGCGGGAGCGGCGCGAGGGCCAGGAGGACTACCTGAGGGTCTTCAGCCGGCTCCTGGACACCGGCGTCCTGGAACGGCACGACATCGGCGAGCAGATGTACCAGGTGCTGATGTACCTGCGGTCCCAGACCGGCAGCGTCCTCGGCGGCATCACCGACCGGGTCCTCAACCCCTCGGGCGACACCTCGCGGCGCCGGCGCGCCCTGGAGGAGGCCGTCCCCGAGCCGAGCGACCCGGACTGGGACGAGGACCACCGGGACGCCCCGCGCGGCCGCCGGGACGAGGAGCACGGGGAGGCCCCGCGCGACGCCCGGGTCTACGAGCCGACCCGCGTCGAGTCGGGCTCCGAGCGGGAACGGGAGCGGGAGCGCGCACGGGAACGGGAGCGCGAGAGGGGACGGGGGCGGTCGCGGGGCCGTCACGACGACGGGTTCGACGACGGCCGCGACCGGTACGAGCCGGACTCCTACGAGCGGAACGACCGGTACGACCGGGACGACCCGTACGACCGCGAGGGCCGCGACCGGCCGCGCCGGGACGCCGGGCCCGCCCGGCCCAGCTCCGAGTTCGACGACTGGGACGACGAATGAGCACCCCGAACCGGCCCCCCGACCACGTCCCGGCCCCCGGACCGGACCGCGTCTCCGCCCCAGGGCCCGGCCGGGCCTCCGCGCCCGCCCCCGACCGGATCCCCGTGCCCGCCCCCGTCCCCGCCCCCGACCGGATCCCCGTCCCCGTGCCGGCCGGAGAGATGCGGTTCATGGCCGAGCGGCTCCTCGCCACCGTGCGGGAGGACATCGGCCGGGCCGACACCAAGGCCGCCATCCTGCTCTCCGGCGCCCTCGCCTTCCTGGCGGTCGTGTTCTCCGGGGACCGCGCCCCGCTGCCCACGGCCGGCACCGGACTCGCGCTCCTCCTCGCGGCGGGCGCGCTGTGGACGGCCGGTGTCCTGATGCTCGTCTCGGTAGTCCTGCCGCGCACCCGGATCGGCGCGGACCGCACGTTCCTGCGCGGGCTGACGGCCGGCCCGTCCGCGACCGTGCTGCGGGAACAGCTCGGCGCGTCCGGCGCGGACGCCACCGACTGGCTCCTCGAACAGGCCGGGGTGCACGGACTCGTGCTCGCGGCGAAGTACCGGTGGCTGCGCCTGGGCGTGTCCGCGCTCGCGCTCGGCGCCCTCCTGGCCCTCTTCAGCGAACTGTGGTGAGAGAGACGATGCACTGGACCAGCAAGGGGAGCGCCCTGCTCCTCGCCGGAGCGCTCCTCGCGCTCCCCGGCCCGCTCACGGCGCCCCCCGCCACGGCCGCCGCCGACACCGCCGCCGGGGCGCCCGGCCCCGCCCGTACCGCCGCCGACCCCGCCGAGGGCCCCGACCCGCTCGACTTCGCCGTCGTCGTCGACCAGTCGGCGAGCCTGGCCGAGAAGGACCTGGCGCGCGAGACGGAGGCGGCCGCGCTGCTCAGCCAGGGCGAGATATCGGACCGCTCCCGCGCCGCCGTCATCGGCTTCGGCAGCTCCGAGAAGCCCGGCCAGTCGCCCGTGAACGAGGTCTGCCCGCTCACCGTCGCCGACGCGGCGGGCCGCGAGCGCCTCAGCGCGTGCGTCCAGCGGCTGGGCCACCGCGACGCCGCCCGCACGGGCCCGGGCACCGACTTCCCGGCCGCGATCCGGCAGGCCGTCACCCGCCTCACGGAGGCCCGGCCCGCCACCGCGAAGGCCCCGGCCGCGCCGAAGGTCGTCTTCCTGCTCACCGACGGCAGGCTGGACGTCGTCGACAGCCCCGAGTACGGCGCCGACCGGGACACCCGCCAGTCCAACGGGGCGCGGCGGCTCACCGAGGAGCTCGCCCGCGCCCGGGCGGCCGGCGTCCAGATCTGGCCGCTCGGCTTCGGCGGCGAGATCGACCGCTCCGCGCTGACCGCGATGGCCGAGGGCGGCTACCGGGGCGCCTGCTCCGACGTCCCCGGCTCCGTCCCCCGCATGCGCGTCGTCGGCACCTCCGCCGAGATCGACAAGGCGCTCCAGGAGACCTTCGCCGCCGCCCGCTGCGCCCGGATCGCCCCGGGCACCGTCGGGAAGCCGCCCGCCGACCTGACCGTGACCATCCCGCCGATCGCCACCGACGGCTCCCTCACGGTCGCCAAGCACGACCCGAAGGTGCGGGTCACGTACTACGACCCGGCGGGCCGCAAGGTGCCCGTGCGGGGCGGGTTCGACGGCTCGACCTTCGAGGTGAGCGGCCAGGACGGACCGGTCGAGGCGCTGCGCGTGAAGGACCCGCTGCCCGGCCGCTGGCGCGTGCACATCGAGGCGCCCGAGGGCCACGGCGACCGGGAGGTCGCCGTCCGGGCCATCTGGCAGGGCCGCCTCCGCTCCGACGTCACCCTCGACCCGGCGTCCCCGCGCGCGGGGGAGAAGGTCACCGTGCAGGTGCGGATGCAGACCCGGCGCGGGGTCGTCATCACGGACCCCGCGCAGCTGGCCGGTCTCACGGCCTCGGCCGAGGTGGCCGGGGCGGGCTTCGCGCCCTTCGCCTTCCGGCTCGCCGACGACGGCCGGGCCCCCGACGCGAAGGCCGGGGACGTCCGGTTCACCGGCACGTTCACCCTGCCCGCCGGGGCCACCGGCGACCTGGAGCTCGTCACGCGCATGGCGGCGCCCGGCATCACCTCCGACCGGCGCCCGGTGCACGCCCAGCGCGGCCCGGACGTGCCGGTGCTGACCGCGGGCCTCGTCGTCGACCGCGCCACCGTGCACCCGGGCGGCACCGTCCGGGGCACCCTCGACGTCACCAACAACGACTCCGCGCCGCACACCCTGCGGCTCGCCCTCCAGGACCGGGCGCCCGGCGCCGAGCTCACCGTCGCCCCGACCCCGGTGACCGCGTCCGCGGGCAAGACCACCCGCATCCCCTTCACGGTGACCCTCGCCGCGGGCACGGCCCTCGGCGAACTGGGCGGCCGGATCGCGGTCGTGGACACCGGCGACGGCGACACCGTCCTCGACACCGCCTTCCTGGACGTCCTCGTGACTGCGCCGCCCACCTGGTGGGACCGCTGGTGGAAGGTCGTCACCGGCGGCGCCGTCGCCCTCCTCGTCCTCGCCGCCCTCACCGGCATCCGGCTCGCCGCCCGGCGCCGCCGCCGCGACCTCACCGGGGTCACGCTGGAACTGCGCGACGACGGCCGGTCCCTGTACGACCTGGTCATCCGCAGGGGGCAGAGCGAGGGCGGGACCTTCGCCTTCACCGTCGACGAGCCGTACGGGGGACCGCCGACGCTCCGCGGCGTCCGCGGCACCGCCGCCGCCACCGCCCACGTGCTGCGCCGCACCGGCTCCGGCGAACTGCTGCTGCGGCCCCGGGGCGGCGGCCAGGTGCCGGTGCGGGGCGGGGAGCCGATCGGCCTGGGCGAGCACGAACTCGTGGTACGGGGCGGACGGACGCCCTCCCCGGGGGCCCGCGACCTCCCGTGGTCCCGGCGCCCCCGGGCCGCCCGGCGGCCCGGCACCGGCACCGGGCGGGGCGCGGCCACCGGGCGGGGCACGGACGCGGGCAGGGAGGCCGGGGCCGGATCCGCACCCGGGACCACCGGAGCCGCCGACGGGGCCGACGCCTACGACGTGAACTTCTGAACGGGCACCGAGGAGAGACGACATGAAGATCTACCAGCCCATGCTCTTCGTCGGCCTCGGCGGCACCGGCGGCAGGATCGGCAGCGAACTCGAACGGCAGCTGCGCCGGGAGCTGTGCGGACCCGACGGCACCGACCTCGTCGACGGCGGCCGCCGGCTGCCCTTCCAACTGCCCGACTGCCTCCAGTTCGTCTACGCCGACTTCAGCGAGGGCGAACTGCTGGGCCAGCCCCAGTTCCGGGCCAAGGGCGCCGAGGGCGCCGCCTTCGCCCGCACCTCCCGCATGGTCCGCGACCTGCTGCCCACCGACTTCGACTCCTCGCCCGAGGTGACCCGGATGCTGCGCGTCTCCGTCCCCGAGGAGACCCGGCACTGGCTGCCGCCCCAGGCCCGCCAGCCGCGCGTCGCCCCCCTCAACAGCGGCGCCGGGCAGCTGCCGACCGTCGGGCGCGCCGCGCTCTTCGCGACCGTGCGCTCCGGCCTCGAACCCGTCCTGCGGCAGCTCCGCGAGGCGATCGGCGCCATCGGACAGGCGGCCGGCGACCTCAAGCGGGTCGGCGGCGGCCGCATCCGGGGCTGCGACGTCTTCGTCGCCTTCTCCGTCGCCGGCGGCACCGGCGCCGGCATCTTCTACGACTTCATCCACCTCATCGGACACGAGTTCCGCAACGCCAAGGTGCCCGGCGTCAAGATCTACCCGCTCGTCGTCATGCCCTCCGCCTTCCCGCCCGAGGCCGGCGGCGGCCGCGAGGCCGAACTCAACGCCGCCCGGGCCCTCGTGGACCTCTCGCG
This sequence comes from Streptomyces sp. NPDC107498, assembly GCF_055582805.1. Classification (NCBI taxonomy): domain Bacteria; kingdom Bacillati; phylum Actinomycetota; class Actinomycetes; order Kitasatosporales; family Streptomycetaceae; genus Streptomyces; species Streptomyces sp. NPDC107498. Next base: position 33,601 of record NZ_JBVJPE010000014.1, read on the forward strand.
GCTCGTCGACGACCAGAACGTGCCCGACGCCCTCGACACCGTCGGCGACGTCGAGGAGCACGGCCGGCTCAGCGTCACCTACCCGGGCGACGGGGTCGTCGCCCTGCGCCCCGCCACCATGCAGACCGCCTTCCTCTTCTCCAAGCCGGCCGTCATCGGCACCGAGGACCTCCGCCGCTCCATCACCGCCATGGTGATGTCGCTCATCGGCACCGAACTCGGCGAGGACAGCGGCTCGGTGAACCGCGCGGAGGACGACTACCAGTCCTTCGCCGCCAGCTTCATCAACAAGAGCGTGGAGCGCGCGACCCCGGCCCGTACCGGCATCGGCTACCGGGGCATGTCCACCAGCCTCGCCGCCTCCCTCACCGTCCCCGTCGACGACCTCGCCGAGATCGTCGCCGCCCGGCTCCTCGCCCAGGCCGTCCGCGGCATGTCCGAACGCGCCCGGCGCCCCGCCCGGGACGGACAGGACCTCGTCCGGGACCTCTTCACCCGCTCCGGCATCGGCCGCCTGTGGAGCCGCGAGGCGCCGGACGTGCCCCTGCCCGAACAACTGCCCCGGGGCAGCCGTGACATCACCCAGGAACTCCGGCGGCGCCTCGGCGACATGGAGGACTCCCTCCAGCGCCTCGACGTCCACCTCTCCCGCGAGGTCCCCCGCCTCACCGAGGACTTCAGACCGGGGGCGGGAGCCCGTGAACTCCTCGGCCTGATCGGCCCGTTCCAGCTCGAAACCGTCCTCGCCGGACTTCCCGGCCACCCCGACCGGGTGGCCAGGGAGGGCTTCACCGGCATGCTCGACAACCGGCGCAACGACCCCGAACGGCCCCCGAACGTCCAGACCGCCGCCCCCCACATCCCCCACATCAGGCGCAGCGTCGGCGGAGTCGTACCGGCGCGGTGGACCGACCCCGACGTCCAGGACACGCTCGCCGCGCAACAGGCCTGGTACCAATGGCGCGCCCGCGTCCTGTGGCACCGCGGCTGGCAGGCCGGCGAGGCCCAGTGGAGGCCCTCCCTCAACCGCGTCACCAACGAGGTCGCCGAACTCGCCAAGGTGCTCCGGGCCCACGAGCAGGACGAGGCGAAGTCCTTCGCCGACCGCCGCCGCGAGCTCTACCGCGACGACCGCGCGGGCATCGCCTACCTGCTGCCCCCGCAGAACACCCTGCGCGCCTTCTACGACGACGTCGTCGACCGGCTCGCCCAGAGCGAGGGCCTCCCCGAGACCACCGACGCCGCGACGCTCCTCGACCGGCTCGTCGGTCCCGACGACTGGCGGCGCGCCCTCGACGCGGTCCGCCGCTCCTCCGGGGCGGCGGTGAAGGAGATCAAGCAGGTCGTCGAGCGGCGGGTCAAGCGCCTCTTCGGCGAGGCCAACGAGGACGTCTTCGCCCGACCGCTGCTGCCCTCCATGGAGCTGCTGCTGCGGGCCGCCGCGGGCGACGAGACCGCCGAGGCGAAGGTCGACCCGCGCTGGCTGGACCAGTTCCGTTCCCGGCTCGCCGGGCTCCTCCCCGTCGGCTTCATCCCGGACGGCAGCGGCCCGCTCAAGATCCTCATCGTGCACCCGGCGAGCGAGTCGGACGGCCGGGCCGCCGACTTCCTCGCGCAGGAACTCAACCTGCCCGCCCGGGTGTTCCCCGAGTGCCGGGCCGTCGACACCGACTCCATCACCGTCGTCTTCTTCCGCAGCGGCATGAACCTCACCGACATCTCCGAGGTCCGCGGCGTGCTCAGCCTCTGGTCCGAGGCCCGCGACTCGGGCGGCGAGGACGACTTCCTGCACTGGCGCCAGCGGCTCGGCTACCGGGACGACTGGCTCGTCTCCACCGAACCGGACCGGCAGCGCATCCTCCACCGGCTGCTCTGCGCGATGTGGAACGGCCACATCGCCACCGAGGGCCCGGCCGACTCGCCCCGCCTCGTCCGGATCAGCCTCCAGGACGGCGAGTCCGCGACCATGTCGCTGCGCCTGGAGGGCTTCGACGGCTCGCTCTCCAGCTGGGCGGGGCTGCTGCGCGCGTACGAGCGCTCGGCGCTGCTCGACGACGGGCAGATCATCGAGCAGTTCTGCGAACGGCTCATGCGCGCCCTGCCCAAGGGCCTCGCCCACGTCCCGGAGCCCCCGTCACGGCTCTTCACCCACTTCGTCGAGGACGTCGCCCCGCGCCAGCTCCGCCTGATCGACCGGATGGCCGCCGAGTACGGCCCGGCGGACGGCGAATGGCTGGCCCCGCTCCGCCACTTCTGGCAGGTCACCTATCCGGGCGCCCTCGGCATGCGCTTCCCGAGCGCGGCCCACGCGACCCGGGCGAACCTCCGCGCCCTCTACGACCGCCACGCACCGCGCCGGGGCGAGGGACAGCCCCCGGACCGTCCGCAGGGCCGGCGGCCCGGCCCCCTCCCGCGGGCCCGCCAGGAGCCCGGGCCGCGCACCGGACCCGAACCGCGCCCGGGCCACGAGCCGCGCACCCGACACGAGGAGGGGACCCGCCACGGGCCCCGGACCCGGGACGACGACGGTTACGCGTCCTGGCGTCGGCGCGGGGAGGGAGCCGGGCACGCGTACCGCCCCGCCCCCTCGGCGTCGTCCCCCTACGAGGGCGACTGGGAGCTGGAGCCCGAGCCGGACCACGACCCGTCGTACGAGGAGGACTACGGACCCGCGTACGAGGAGGACTACGGACCCGCGTACGAAGAGGACTGCGGACCCGCGTACGAAGAGGACTACGGACCCGCGTACGAGGTGGACCACGGCCCGGACTTCGGGGCCGACGACGAGCCGTACCGCCGTGCCCGGGCCGGTGAGGCGGAGTGAGCCCACGCGTCCTTCCCGTCCTGCCCGAACGGCCGCTGCCCGGCCACGCCGTCTGCCTCGACCTGCGGACACCGCCCTCGGGGACGCACGACGCCGAGGCCGCCGTCCGTGCCGCCCTGGACGTCCCCCAGCCCGGCGGCGAGCGGCGCTTCCTCGTCGTCGACGGGGCCGACCGGCTCGTCGCCCACCAGCTGCTCTACGAGCGCCTCTCCTCCTACGGGCCCGCACACGTCGTCTGCCTGGCGGTCGGCGCCCGGGGCGAACGGACCCTGAGCCGCTCCCTCACCCTCCGCCCGCCCGCCGCCGGCGTCCTGTGGGTCTTCGACTCCGCGGAGGACGGCGTGCCGGGCGAGGCGGTGCTGCGCCCGCTCGTCGACGTCCTGTCCACGCCGGAGGTCTTCGACGCCGTCCTGCGCGCCCTCGGCGAAGTGGTGCACGGCGTCGCCGTGCCCGCCGCGCGGGTCCTGGAGCACGACCTCACCGACGAGGCCAGGGCCCGGGCCTGGCGGCAGGCCGTGGAGGGACTGGCCGGACCGGACGTCCCGGCCGGGGCCGTCTCCGCCGAGCAGGTGCCCGGCGCGCTCGCGCTCCTCCTCGACGAGGGCGTGCCGCGCTCCCTGTCCGGGCACCGGTGGCTGCCGCCCCGGGGCCGGGCGGGAGCCGGGCTCGCCGCCTGCGACGCGGCGGTCGGCGAGGCCGTCGAGGGCCACCACCGGGTCCGCGGGCCGGCCGGCCTCCTCACCGGGGCCGGCCGGAGCGTCGACCTGCCGGCGGCCCTGGAGCGGGTGACGGAGGAGCTGGAGCGGTTCCGCACCGCCGTCGCGGACGCGTTCGGCGCGGCGGGCGGCACCCGGCTCACGGCCGAGCACCGGGGGGTGCTGCGCGACCGGGGCGTCGAACTGCCGGAGCTGCCCCGGGAGATCTCCCGGGCCGGGATCGTGCCGGCGCTGCGCGACCTCACCCACGACCTGATCGGCAAGGGGCTGCCGCTGCGGTCCGTGGCGGCCCGGCTGTCCGCGCTGTCCGCGCGCACCGCGCCCGTGGGCAGCGCGGCCCGCCTCGCCCGGCTCGACGCGATCTGCGGTCCCGAGCGGCTGCGGCGGCTCGGCGCCCGGTACCCCTTCACGGCGGGCGGCCCGCGCCCCGTGGCCTTCGCCGTCACCGGGCTCCTCGCGCTGCTCGCCGGGGTCTGGCCGGTGCTCGGCTGGTTCCTCGGTCCGGCCGTCGGCGTCCTCGCCGCCGGGCTGGCGCACCTGATGCTGCGGCGCAGGCCCAACCGTTCGGCCGACGGGCGGATCGACGGCGGCGGTGCCACGGGCGCGGCGCCCCGGCTTCTCGGCGGACTGCTCGGCGGCCTCGTCGGGGCGGGCCTCGGGTCGTTCCTGGACCCACCCGTCTGGGCGGGGGCGGTGGCGGCGGTCGTGTCCGTGACGGCCGTCGTGCTCCTCGCGCTGCGCGACTGGACCCGGGCCGTGGACGAGTGGTGGGCGCGCGCGGACCCGGAGGAGGCCTGGCGGATCCTGCGGGAGATCCAGGACCTGGTGGCCACGACCGCCGTCCACGACTGGCTCTTCGCCGAGGTGCGGCACCACTGCTCGGCCGGGGCGGGAGCCGTCGCCGGGCTGCTGCGGGGCCTCGCGGAGACCGCCGACGCGCACGGGCAGCCGCACGCGGTGCGGAAGGGCGACCGTCCGGAGGCCGGGCCGCCGCAGGCCCGGGAGACCGGGGCGGCGTCCTGGAGCTGGGAGGACTGGCGGGACGACGGGGACGACTGGGGGGAGGGGACGGAGGCCTGGGGGGACGGCGCGGAGGACGGCCTCTGGTCCGGCCCGGCCGGGGAGGCGTCCGGGCCCGCCGCCCCCGAGCCCCCGCCCCCGTCGCCGTACGACCCGCCCGGCCGGGACGCCGGGGGGCCCGTCGACGGATCCCCGTCCGGCCCCGCGCCGAGCTGGCTGGAGCGGCGGTACGGGGACGGGGGCCCCGCGCTCGTCGACACCCTGGTCGGCGACCTGGTCGCCGGGACCGTCCTGATCCTCGACCGGTGCTGGGCGGGCGTCGAGCGCGATCCCGGCGCCCTCGCGCGCGCCGGTCACGAGCAGCGGCTCTCCGAGCTCCTGGACGAGACCCGGCTCCGTCTGGAGCGGGACGTGGCCGCCTCGCCGCCGCCCCGGTACGAGGGCCTCGGCGACCCCGACGCGCTCACCTCCCTCGCGATGTCCACCGACCGTTCCGACCGGCCCGACGCGGCCCGCCTCACCGGCGTCGCCGCCGACGCGGTGGCCCGGCTGCTCCTGGCGGAGGACGACCCCGGCCGCACGGTCGCGCTGTGCGGTCCCGAGCACCTGCGGCTGCTCTCCCACGATCCGCTCGCCGCCCGTCAGGTCCGCTTCGTGCCCGAGGCGATGCGGCGCGGCGCCGCCGGGGACGACATCTGGCGGGGCACCGCCGAGGACGTGGTGTGGACCGGCGCGGGGCGGCACGCCGGCATCCTCCGTCTCGTACCGCTGCGCGCGGACGTCGTGCACACCGTCCGCGCCGAGGAGGCGGGAGAGCCGTGACCGACCCGAGCCACCCGAGCGACCCGACCGGCCCGGACCATCCGACCGGCCCGGACCATCCGACCGGCCCGGACCATCCGATCGGGCCGGACCACCCCGACCACCTGAGCGAGCCGACCCCGCCGACCCATCCGTACTACCAGGAGCTGGAGTTCCTCACCGTCCGCGAGGCGCCGGTGCGCTTCGCCGTGCGCTACGGCGAGGACCACCGGCCGCCCGGCCGCCCCGGCGTCCTCGCGCGCCGGGCGACCCTGGGCGCGGGCTCGCACGTCCTCCAGTACCGGCTGCCGTCGTCCGCGCAGGGCGACCCGCACGCCCACGCCCTCCTCGAACGGGAGACGGCGGCCGCCGTCGCCCTCGAACGCCGCTACGGCGGAGCGAGGTTCGGCGCGGTCTTCGCCAGGATCGTCGGCTTCGACCTGACCGCCGCCGAGCCCTTCGTGCTCTACCGGCCGCCGACCGGACGCCCGCTGTCCGAGTGGGCCGGCCGGCTCGGCGCCGAGGACCAGGAGCGCGTCACCGGCCAACTCGCCATGGCCGTGAGGCTCCTGGCCGAGGCCGACCTCGTGCACCGGGCCATCGCGCCCGACACCGTACGGTGGGACGGCGTCCGGGTCCGGCTCTGCGAACCGTACGCCGCCCAGCGCGCCGGGGAGGCCCGCGAACCCTTCGGCGGCGCCCCCTGGGCCTCGCCCGAACAGCGCGCGGGCCGGGGCGCCGCCGATCCGCGCGACGACCTGTGGTCCGTCGCCGAACTCGCCTACTACCTCCTCGCCGGCCGCCCCGACCGGGGCGAGGGGCCCCCGGCCGACCTCGCCGACTACCGCCGCCTCGCCGCCCTCGGACAGAGCGGACTCTTCGCCGCGCGCGCGGCGGACCGGCCCCGCCCGGCCGAACTCATGCGGCTGCTGCACGTCCCCGACCCGCTCGCCACCGGCGTCGGGGCGGCCGACCCGCTCGACCGGTGGCGCACCGAGTACGACCACCAGATCGCCAGGAAACGCGCGGTCTCCGGCGGCGTCCCGCCCGGCGGGCCCCACCGGGACGGGGAGGAACCGCCCCCGTCGGCCCCCCGGCCGGCGCGCCCCTCCCTCCGCGACCGGATCTTCGGCGGCGGAGGCGACGCCTTCCGGCCCGCCGCCCCCGCCGCGACGCCCGAACCGGCGCCGCCCCCGCCGCGCGGCCGCATGTGCCCGCACTGCCTGCTCCCCGTCGAGTACGACGAACGGCTGCTCGTCACCATCGACGCCAAGGGCAACCGGATCCCGCTCGACCTCAGCGCCGAGCGCCGTCCCGGCCACGTCGCGGACGCCCTGCGCAAGGCCTACCACCTGTGCCCGCACACCGTGGACGGCGACGAGGAGCACGAACTGCCCGTCCCCTACCTCACCAACGGCGAACCGCTCTCCGTCGCCCTCGTCGGCAGCTCCTCCGTCGGCAAGACCCACCTCCTCGCCGCCATGCTCGGCGAGGTCGAGCTCGGCGGCCTCGAACCGTACGGACTCAAATGCCGGCCGCTCAACCCCGAGGCGCACCGGACCTTCGTGCGCGAACGGGTCCAGAGGCTCAAGGAGGGGCGGCAGCTCGGCCGCACCGGACAGCAGACCTTCGCGCGGTTCGCCGACGGCCTGCTCGTCTCGGCGGGCGGCGCGCCGGCCCGCCCCGTCGTCTTCTTCGACCTCGCCGGCGAGGACCTCGCCCAGGACGGGGAGGTCGGCCGCTTCCTCATGGGCGTCGACGCCTTCGTCTTCGTCCTGGACCCGCTGCGCGCCCTCCGGCTGCCCGGACTCGACCCGGTGCGCGAACAGAGCGGGCTGCGGCGGCGCGACCTCGGCGACGAGGCCTTCGCCACCGTGCTCAACCGCATCCCCCGGCAGCGCGGCGGACTCGTCGCCGCGCCCGCCGCACTCGCCGTCAACAAGAGCGACCTCGTCCGCTTCGAACCGGTCGTCGACCGCTGGCTCGGCCGGGCGCTGCCCGGCCGCCACGACCCCGCCGCGCTCCGCGAGGAGAGCCGGGACGCGTACGCCTTCCTCGCCCACCACGCCGGCGCCGCCTGGCTCAAACCCTTCGACGACTGCGCCGAGTGCACCCTGCACTTCGTCGCCGCGACCGGTGGGCAGGCACGCGGCGACCGGTTCCCGCACGGGGCCCGGCCGCGCCGGGTCCTCGCGCCGCTGCTGTCGCTCTTCGCCCTGTGCGGGCTGCTGCCCGGGGCGGAACCCAGGGAGGGGATCGTCCGATGACGCGGACGGAGAACGAGGCCGACCAGATCGTCTTCCGCTGGGACAGCGAGAACCTCACCGGCAACACCGGCTTCGGGCCCGTCGCCTGGTCCGGGCCCCGCGACGAGACCGAGAGCCTCTTCCAGCTCTCCGGCCCCGTCCTGCGGGCCAGCGGGGACGAGACCCGGCCGGCCCTGATCCGGCTCCGGCGGCGCGACCACGTGATGCTCGTCCGGCGTGCGCCCTTCACGGACGCCGACGGCAGGACGTCCGTGCTCTGCCACGCCCTCGTCGGCGCGCCCGCCCTCCTCGGCCCCGCCGTCTGCCTCGGGCTCCACGGCTGGGACTGGGACGGCGCCGCCACCGCGCGCGCCGCCGAGGCCCGCGGGCCGCTGCCGGTGGTCCCGGCGGAGGCCCTCCTCCCCGCCGCGAACCGCGGGGGACCGACGGAGCTCGACCGGCTCCTGCCGCACGCGGGCGAGGAACTCGTCGGCGTGGTCGCGGAGTTCCTGCGCCACCCCGACGGCCTGTTCACCGTCCTCGACGAACGGGGCGACACCGCCTGCCCGGTGCTGTGGGGACTGCACGGCATGCTCGGCGCGCTCACCAGACGCCCGTTGACCTTCGCCACCCACGACACGGCCGAACTGTCCTCGCTCCGCTTCGTGTTCGTCGGCCGCTGGTCCGGCGCGGCGAGCCGCAACACCGAGCGGCGCCGCGTCGACCCGCGCGAGCGGTGCGGCGACCGGGCGGAGGAGGTCGCGGCCCGGCTCGTCCGCCACCACCTGTGGGAGGTCGAGGAGGGGAAGGGCCGCGACCACGTGATCGGCAGGACCCTCCGCACCGCCGCCGGCGCCCACCGGGACGCCCTCCTGGAGACGGCGTCCCGGGCCGCCGACCGCCTGGACGCCGTCGACCCCCGCACGTCCGCCCCCCGCCGGACCCACCGTCCGACCCCGCCCCCCGCTCCGGCCCCCCGCGCCGAGACCACGCACAGCACCGGGGACCGGACCCCCCGGGACGAGCGGGCCCGGCCCCCTCGGCGCGAGGACTCCCGGTACGAGGACCCCCGGTACGAGGACCCCCGGTACGTCGGGGACCGGCACGCGCCGAGCGTGCGGGACGAGCGGGTCCCGAACGCTCGGGACGAGGACGTACGGGACCCCTGGGGCCAGGGCTCCTCGGACTCCCCGGGGCCGTCGGCCGCGGAGCCCGGTCCGGCGCCCCGGGCCACGTCCGCGTACACCCACGAGCTTCCGCCCCCGCCCGTACCCCCGCCCGCCCCCGTACCCCCGCCCGCCCCCGTACCCCCGCCCGCCCCCGTACCCTCGCCCGCCCCCGGGCCCCCGCCCGCCCCCGCGCCTCCGCCCACCCCCGTGTCCCCGCCCGTCCCTCGGCCCGTCGACGAGCCGCAGGCGGCCGGTGCCGCCGCCTGCCCCCGGCCCGTGCTCCCGGCCGTCGGGCCGCAGTGGACCGGGCCCGGCAAGGGCGTGCGGCGACGGCCCCGGGGGCGGGGGCGGGAGGCCGCGACCTCGCTCGTGCACAAGCTGCCGACCGCACGGAGCGTGGAGGAGGCGCGGGAGCTCGTCGTGAGGGGCGGCGACCGGGAGCTCCTCGACGCGCTGCGCCGGCCCCAGGCCTACGCCGTCGTCACCGTCCTGCTCCGGGAGGTCGCCCGGCGCCTGCCGTCCTGGGGGCACCCGATGCGCCGGGAGCTCTGCGAGGTGGCGATCGCCCGGGAGCTGTGGGCCGCCCCGCCGCCCACCGCGCGGGACGATCCCTCCGAGCCGCCGGAGGAGCAGCGCGCGGCGAACGCCGCCGAGCTGCACCGCTGGGCGGTCCGCCCCCTGCTCGGCGGCGGCGACGCCCCGGCCGGCACGGTCGCCGAGCTGCTGTCGCGGCTGCGTACGAGCCCGGAGCCGTCCGCCCGGGAGGCGTTCTGGCTGATCGTCGACGGGGAGAGCCCGGGGCTGCCGGACGCGGTCTGGCTGACGCTCCTGAAGGAGGCGTACGGCCTGCCGCGCACCGCGCCCCGCCCGGCCGCCCCGGTCCCCCCGGGCCCCGCGCCCGCCCACCCGGACGACCCCGGCAACGGCTACACCCGCCGTTTCCTGCGCCGGGCCGCGTTCCTGATCGGGGGTCTGCTGGTCGCGATCGTGCTGATCGGGGTGGCCCAGTGGGTCACCTGACCGCGAGGGGAGCCGGGGAGAGCACGGCGAAAGGCGGGCCGGGGCCGCCCGGCTCCGTCAGGATGGACGCATGGGATTCCATGTCGACTCCGAGACCGGGCGGCTGCGCCGCGTCATCCTGCACCGGCCCGATCTGGAGCTGAAGCGGCTCACTCCGTCCAACAAGGACGCCCTCCTCTTCGACGACGTGCTGTGGGTGCGGCGGGCCCGGCAGGAGCACGACGGCTTCGCCGACGTGCTGCGCGACCGGGGGGTGGAGGTGCACCTCTTCGGCGACCTGCTGCGCGAGGCCCTGGAGGTGCCGACGGCCCGCGCGCTGGTCCTCGACCGGGTCTTCGACGAGAAGGAGTACGGGCCGCTCGCCGCCGACCACCTCCGCGCGGCCTTCGACTCGCTGGACGCGGCCGCGCTCGGCGAGGCGCTCGTCGGCGGGATGACGAAGCGGGAGTTCCTGGCGGCGCACCGGGAGCCGACCTCGGTCCGCTTCCACACCATGGACCTGGACGACTTCCTCCTCGGCCCGCTGCCGAACCACCTGTTCACCCGGGACACCTCGGCCTGGATCTACGACGGCGTGTCCATCAACGCCATGCGCTGGCCGGCGCGGCAGCGGGAGACGGTGCACTTCGAGGCGATCTACAAGCACCATCCGCTGTTCACGGGCGCGGAGGCGGGTCCCTTCCACCACTGGTCGGAGGGGCAGGCGGACTATCCGTCGACGATCGAGGGCGGGGACGTCCTGGTCATCGGCAACGGCGCGGTGCTGATCGGGATGAGCGAGCGGACGACGCCGCAGGCGGTGGAGATGCTGGCGCGGGGGATGTTCGCGGCGGGCTCGGCGCGCGCGATCGTCGCCCTGGACATGCCGAAGCGACGGGCGTTCATGCACCTGGACACGGTGATGACCATGGTCGACCAGGACACCTTCACGCAGTACGCGGGCCTCGGCATGCTCCGTTCGTACACGATCGAGCCGGGGGACGCGGGGCAGTCCCTCCGGGTCACCGACCATCCGCCGGAGCGGATGCACCACGCCATCGCGGCGGCCCTCGGGCTCCAGGACATCCGGGTGCTCACGGCGACCCAGGACGTGCACGCGGCCGAGCGCGAGCAGTGGGACGACGGGTGCAACGTGCTGGCCGTGGAGCCGGGGGTGGTCGTCGCGTACGAGCGGAACGTCACGACGAACACGCACCTGCGCAAGCAGGGCATCGAGGTGATCGAGATCCCCGGCAGCGAGCTGGGGCGGGGGCGGGGCGGCCCGCGCTGCATGAGCTGCCCGGTGGAGCGGGACGCCTCCTGAGGAGCACGGCCGGGGCCCACGGCCGGGGCGCCGCCCGAGGAGTACGGGCCGGGCCGTCCGAGGGGCGAAGGTCACGGGAGAGGGGGCTGTATAGAAATGTTGGGCTGCGTATACACTTCCAGAGTCCCGACCGTCGTCCCCCGACCGTACCCACAGGAGCGCGTCCCATGGCCACAGACCTCATCGGCCGCCACTTCCTCAAGGAGCTGGACTTCACCGCCGAGGAGTTCCGCGGCCTGATCGCGCTCGCCGCCGAGCTCAAGGCCGCCAAGAAGGCGGGCACCGAGGTGCAGCGGCTGCGCGGCAGGAACGTCGCCCTGATCTTCGAGAAGACCTCGACCCGCACCCGCTGCGCCTTCGAGGTCGCCGCCGCCGACCAGGGCGCCTCCACCACCTACCTCGACCCCTCGGGCTCCCAGATCGGCCACAAGGAGTCGGTCAAGGACACCGCCCGCGTCCTCGGCCGGATGTTCGACGGCATCGAGTACCGCGGGGACAGCCAGGCCGCGGTCGAGGAGCTCGCCGCCTTCGCGGGCGTGCCGGTCTTCAACGGGCTCACCGACGACTGGCACCCCACCCAGATGCTGGCCGACGTGCTCACCATGACCGAGCACACGGACAAGCCGCTCGAAGAGGTCGCCTTCGCCTACCTGGGCGACGCCCGCTTCAACATGGGCAACTCCTACCTGGTCACCGGCGCCCTGCTCGGCATGGACGTCCGGATCGTCGCCCCCGAGGCGTACTGGCCGGCCGAGGACGTCGTCGCCGCGGCCCGCAAGCTCGCCGAGACCAGCGGCGCCAGGATCACGCTCACCGAGGACGTGTCCGAGGGCGTCGCGGGCGCCGACTTCGTCGTCACCGACGTCTGGGTCTCGATGGGCGAGCCCAAGGAGGTCTGGGACGAGCGGATCGCCGCCCTCGCCCCGTACGCGGTGACGATGGACGTGCTGCGCGCCACGGGGAACCCGGACGTCAAGTTCCTGCACTGTCTGCCCGCCTTCCACGACCTGGGCACGGCGGTCGGCCGGGACATCCACGCCCGGCACGGCCTGACCGAGCTGGAGGTCTCGGACGAGGTCTTCGAGTCGGTGCACTCGGTCGTCTTCGACGAGGCCGAGAACCGGATGCACACCATCAAGGCGGTGCTGGTCGCGACGCTGGGCCGCCCGGCGGGGGAGTAGCACCTCCCTCCCGTCCGGCGGGGACGACACCTCCCTCCCGCCGCGCGAAGGGGCGGCGCCCCCGCCCGTCAGCTCGCCCGGCGTCGCCGCTGGGCCGGTATCCCCGGGAGCGTGAACCAGACCGCCTTGCCGTGCGCGGTGGGGCGGTGGCCGCAGTCGCTGCTGAGCGCCCGGAGCAGGAGGAGGCCGCGGCCGTGCTCCTGCCAGGGGTCGACCCCGACCGCCGGGTCGGGGCAGACGAGGTCGCCGGGGCGGGCGGGTCGGGAGTCGTGGACCTCGATCCGGCAGCCGCCCGGCGCGGGGAGCAGTTCGACGACCAGCTCGATGGGGCCGGTGCCGGCGGTGTGCTCGACGGCGTTGGCGACGAGCTCCGCGGTGAGGAGCTCCGCCGTGTCGCCGTCGGGGCGGCCCCCGGCCCCGGGGGCGGCGTCGGTGAAGGCGGTGCGGACGAGGGCGCGGGCGATCGGCACGGCGGCGGTGGTGTGGGGCAGCCGGACGCGCCAGGAGGCGACCGGTCCGGTGGTGGTTTCGAGCATGTGCGGCGGGCTCCCTTCACCGTCGGGGCGGGCGGGGGCGGACGGGACGAACGGGTGGGGCGCCCCGAGACGTCCTGGTTTCAACCTTACGAGGTGCAAAATCCGTTTCCCAGGGCACCCCCGCCCTCGTGGCGGGGACCTCGGTCATCGGCCGTCCGGGACCTTGAGGGGGGTCGGCTCCGCACCCCCCGGCCTTATCGCGCACTCGTGACGACAGTCACAGTACGGTGATACCCTCCTCGCGGAGGAAGGAGGCCCCTCGAATGAGCCCCTTTACCGGCTCCGCGCCCCGCACGGCACGCTGGCAGCACCTGCACCTCGACATCGACCAGGGCGTGGCCACCGTCACCCTGGCCCGCCCCGCGAAACTCAACGCCCTCACCTTCGGCGCCTACGCCGACCTGCGCGACCTCCTCGCCGAGCTCTCCCGCGAGCGTGCCGTCCGCGCCCTCGTCCTCGGCGGCGAAGGCCGCGGCTTCTGCTCGGGCGGCGACGTCGACGAGATCATCGGCGCCACCCTCGCCCTCGACACCGCCCGGCTCCTCGACTTCAACCGGATGACCGGCCAGGTGGTCCGCGCCCTCCGGGAATGCCCCTTCCCCGTCGTCGCGGCCCTCCACGGCGTCGCCGCCGGCGCCGGAGCCGTCCTCGCGCTCGCCGCCGACTTCCGGATCGCCGACCCCACCACCCGCTTCTCCTTCCTCTTCACCCGGGTCGGCCTCTCCGGCGGCGACATGGGCGCCGCCTACCTGCTGCCCCGGGTCGTCGGACTCGGCCACGCCACCCGTCTCCTCATGCTGGGCGAGCCCGTCCACGCCGCCGAGGCCGAGCGCATCGGCCTGCTCAGCGAACTCACCGAGGAGGGCGCGGCGGGGGAGCGGGCCGCAGCCCTCGCCCGCCGCCTCGCGGACGGCCCCGCCCTCGCCCTCGCCCAGACCAAGGCCCTGCTCACCGCCGAGCTCGACATGCCGCTCGCCGCCGCCGTCGAACTGGACGCGGCCACCCAGGCGCTCCTGATGAACGGCGAGGACTACGCCGAGTTCCACGCCGCCTTCACCGGGAAACGCCCCCCGAAGTGGCGGGGGTGCTGACCGTGCCCGGCCGGGGCCCCCGGAGCGTCGCCGTCGTCGGCGGCGGGCCCGGCGGGCTCTACGCCGCCGCGCTCCTCGTCCGGCAGGACCCGGCCCGCGAGGTCACCGTCTGGGAGCGGAACGCCCCCTCCGACACCTTCGGCTTCGGCGTCGTCCTCTCCGACGAGACCCTCGGCGGCATCCGGGACGCCGACCCCGTCGTGTACGGGGCGCTCCGCGACGAGCTCGTCCGCTGGGACGACATCGACGTCGTCCACCGGGGCCACCGCACCACCTCCACCGGCCACGGCTTCGCCGCCCTCGGCCGCCGCCGGCTCCTGGAGATCCTGCACGCCCGCTGCGCCGAACTCGGCGTACGGCTCCGCTTCCGCACCGAGGCCCCGCCCGCCGCCGTCCTCGCCGCCGAGCACGACCTGGTCGTCGCCGCCGACGGGGTCCACAGCCGCACCCGCGAGACCCACGCCGCGCACTTCCGGCCCCGGATCACCACCCACCGCTGCCGTTACATCTGGCTGGCCGCCGACTTCCCCTTCGAGGCCTTCCGCTTCGACATCGCCGAGACCGAGCACGGCGTGATGCAGCTCCACGCCTACCCCTTCTCCAGCGGATCCTCCACCGTCATCGTCGAGATGCGCGAAGAGGTCTGGCGGGCCGCCGGCTTCCACGAGCTCGACGAGGCCGAGTCCACCGCCCGCTGCGCCAAGGTCTTCGCCGAGGCGCTCGGCGGCCGGGAGCTCCGCTCGAACGCCTCCGCCTGGACCGCCTTCCGCACCGTCGCCAACGCCCGCTGGTCGTACGGCAACACCGTGCTCATCGGCGACGCCGCCCACACCGCCCACTTCTCCATCGGCTCCGGCACCAAACTGGCCGTCGAGGACGCCGTCGCCCTCGTCGCCGCCGTCGGCGCCCACCCGGACCTCGACGAGGCGCTGAGCGCGTACGAGACGGAGCGCCGTCCCGTCGTCGAGTCCACCCAGCGCGCGGCCGGCGCCAGCCTCCGCTGGTTCGAGGAGCTCGCCGGGCACGTCGACCGCCCGCCCCGCCGCTTCGCCTTCGACCTGCTCACCCGCAGCCGCCGCGTCACCCACGCCAACCTGCGGCTGCGCGACCCCGCCTTCACCGCCGCCGTGGAGGAGGACTTCGGCTGTCCGCCCGGCACCCCGCCCATGTTCACCCCCTTCCGGCTGCGCGGACTGACCCTGCGGAACCGGGTCGTCGTCTCGCCCATGGACCTGTACGTCGCCGAGGACGGCGTCCCCGGCGACTTCCACCTCGTCCACCTCGGCTCCAGGGCCCTGGGCGGCGCCGGGCTCGTCATGACCGAGATGGTCTGCGTGAGCCCCGAGGGCCGCATCACCCCCGGCTGCACCGGCCTCTGGACCGACGACCAGGCCGCCGCCTGGGCCCGGATCGCCGACTTCGTCCACACCTCGGCGCCCGGCACCGCGCTGGGCGTCCAGCTCGGCCACTCGGGCCGCAAGGGCTCCACCCGCCGCATGTGGGAGGGCATCGACCAGCCCCTCCCGGAGGGCAACTGGCCGCTCGTCGCCGCCTCGCCCCTCCCGTACCGCCCCGGCGTCAACCAGACCCCGGCCGCCCTCGACCGCGCCGGACTCACCGCCGTGCGCGAGCAGTTCACCGCCGCCGCCCGCCGGGCCGCCCGCAGCGGCTTCGACCTCCTCGAACTGCACTGCGCCCACGGCTACCTGCTCTCCGGCTTCCTCTCCCCGCTCACCAACCACCGCACCGACGCCTACGGCGGCGACCTCACGGCCCGGCTCCGCTACCCCCTCGAAGTCTTCGACGCGGTGCGCGAGGCCTGGCCGGCCGACCGGCCCGTGACCGTCCGCGTCTCGGCCACCGACTGGGCCGAGGGCGGCACGACCGCCGCCGACGCGGTCGCGATCGCCCGCGCCTTCGCGGACCACGGCGCCGACGCGATCGACGTCTCCACCGGGCAGGTCGTCCCCGACGAGGAGCCCGCCTACGGCCGCTCGTACCAGACCCCGTACGCCGACCGCATCCGCAACGAGCTCGGCGTCCCGGTGATCGCGGTCGGCGCGATCTCCTCCTGGGACGACGTCAACTCCCTGCTCCTCGCGGGCCGCGCCGACCTCTGCGCTCTCGCCCGTCCGCACCTCTACGACCCGCACTGGACCCTGCACGCGGCGGCCGAACAGGGGTACGCGGGCCCGGCCGCCCCCTGGCCCGCCCCGTACCGCGCGGGCAGCCGCCGCCCGCCCACCGGCCGCCGGGACTGAGGACCCCGGACGCTCGCGCATGCGGGTGCGACGCGTGACCATGGTCCGCCCGCCGCCCCCGCCCTCGAACGGGGGCATGACGCAGAACAGGGGCGGGAAGGGCGCCGGGGTGGTCCCCGGCGCGGCGACGGTGGCGACCGGACTGGTCGCGGGGATGTGGTTCGCGTACGTCTGCCCGGTGATGCCGGCGCTGGCGCGCAGCGACGACCGGGTCCACGTCGAGGTGATGCGGAACATCGACGACGTGATCCAGAACCCGGTGTTCCTCACCCCGTTCTTCGGGGTGCCGGTCCTCACCGCGGTGGCCGCCCGGCAGCACCGCGCCGGCCGGGCCCGGCTCTGGACGCTCGCCGGATTCGTCCTCGGCGTGGCGGTCCTCGTGGTCACCTCGGCGGCGAACGTGCCGCTCGACGACGCCCTCGCCGCGACCCGGGACCCGTCCGCCGCCCGGGCCGCCTTCGAGACGCCGTGGGTGGCGTGGAACCTCGTCCGCGCGGTCCTGGGCACAGCGGGCCTCGCCTGCCTGGTGCGGGCCCTGGCCGTACGGTCCTAGGGAGTGTCCGACAGGACCGGGGCCACGTACTGCGCGCCCCGGTCCCGCAGCAGCTCGTGCAGGGCCGCGAAGACCTCCGCCGAGCGGCGGCCCGGCCAGTCGTCCGGCAGGAGCTCCGCCGGGAGCACCGGGTCCGCGTAGGGCAGCCGGCGCCAGGAGTCCAGGGCGAGGAGGTAGTCCCGGTAGGCGTCCCCGGCGCCCGCCGGGGCCGCCCGCCAGGCCCGCAGGACCGGCTCGTGCGCCGCGAGGAACGCCTCGTGGAGCCCGGCGATCGCCGGCAGGTCCCACCAGCGGGCCACCGCCTCGGCCGTCGCCGCGTACCCCAGGTGGTCGCCGCGGAAGAGGTCCACGTACGGGGAGAGCTCCAGGCGCTCCAGGGCGTTCCGGGTCTCCTCGTGCAGTCGGGCGGGTGCGATCCAGACGCCCGGCGCCGCCGTGCCGAAGCCCAGCCGGGCGAGCCGGGAGCGCAGCAGGTGCCGCTTGTGCCGCTCGGCCTCGGGCACCGAGAAGACGGCCAGGACCCAGCCCTCGGACAGCTTCGGCTCCGTACGGGCGTAGATCCGGCGGTCGCCGTCGTCCAGGAGCCGCCGGGCGTCCTCCGAGAGGGCGTATCCGGCGGCGCCGCCCGCCGTCCGGCCCGGCAGCAGCAGACCGCGCCGCTTGAGCCGCGACACCGAGGAACGCACCGAGGGGGCGTCGACGCCGAGCGCGCCGAGCAGCCGGACGAGCGCGGCCACCGGCACCGGCGACCCGTCGGACGCACGGCCGTAGGCGCCGTAGAAGGAGACGATCAGGGACCGGGGGGTGTGCTGCTCGACCACGTGATCACTTTAGGGGGTGGTGGACACGTCATGCCGGTCACGCCGGGGCCCGCAGCAGGAAGCGCTGGAGCTTGCCCGTCGCCGTGCGCGGCAGCGCGTCGAGGAAGACGATCTCCCGGGGCGATTTGTACGGGGCGATGCGGGCGCGGACGAAGGCCCGCAGCGCGGCGGCGGTGCTCGCGTCGCGCGGCACCCCGTCCCGCACCACCGTGTACGCCACGACGACCTGGCCGCGCAGTTCGTCCGGGCGGCCGACCACCGCCGTCTCCACCACGTCGGGGTGGTCGAGGAGGACCTCCTCGACCTGGGGCCCGGCGATGTTGTAGCCGGCCGAGATGATCATGTCGTCGGCCCGTGAGACGTAGCGGAACCAGCCGTCGGGCTCGCGGACGTACGTGTCGCCCGTGAGGTTCCAGCCGTCCCGCACGTACTCCTCCTGGCGGGGGTCGGCCAGATAGCGGCAGCCCACCGGGCCGCGCACCGCGAGCAGCCCCTCCTCGCCGTCCGGGACGCCCTTGCCGTCGCGGTCGACGATCCTGGCCTGCCAGCCGGGCACGGGGCGGCCCGTGGTGCCGGGGCGGATGTCGCCGTCGGCGGCGGAGATGAAGATGTGCAGCAGCTCGGTGGCGCCGATGCCGTTGATCAGGCGCAGCCCGGTCCGCGCGTACCAGGCCGTCCAGGTCGCCTCCGGCAGGTTCTCGCCGGCCGAGACGCAGCGGCGCAGCGAGGCCACCTCCGGGGCGGTGCCCTGGGTCAGCTCCTCCAGCATGACCCGGTAGGCCGTCGGGGCGGTGAAGAGCACCGTCACCCGGTGCCGCTCGATCGCCGCGAGCAGCTGTTTGGGCCCGGCCTGTTCGAGGAGGACCGCGCTCGCCCCGGCCCGCAGGGGGAAGACGACGAGCCCGCCGAGGCCGAAGGTGAAGGCGAGCGGCGGCGAACCGGCGAAGACGTCGTCGGGCAGCGGGCGCAGGACGTGCGCGGAGAAGGTGTCGGCGACGGCCAGGACGTCCCGGTGGAAGTGGACGCAGCCCTTGGGCCGCCCGGTCGTGCCGGAGGTGAAGGCGATCAGGGCCACGTCGTCGGCGGCGGTCTCCACCGCCTCGTACGGGCCGGGGTGGCGGTCGGCGAGGCCCAGCAGGTCGTCCGGTCCGTCCCCGCCGAAGGGGGTGATCCGCAGCCCGGGTATCCGGGCCGCGAGGAGCTCGTCGAGCGCCCGGGCGTCGCAGAGCGCGTGGGTGCACCGGGCGGCTTCGGCCATCACGGCCAGTTCGGGGGCCCGCTGCTGGGCCAGGACGGTGACGGCGACGCCGCCGGCCTTCATCACGGCGAGCCAGCAGGCGGCGAGCCAGGGGGTGGTGGGGCCGCGCAGGAGGACCCGGTTGCCGGGCAGCACCCGCAGGTCGGTGGTGAGGACGTGGGCGATGCGGTCCACCCGGTCGCGCAGCTCCCCGTAGCTCCAGACCCCGCCCTCGCCGTCGTGGAAGGCGGGCCGGTCGGCGCCGAACCGCTCCACCGTGCGGTCGAGGAGTTCCGCGCCGCAGTTGAGCCGGTCGGGGTAGCGGAGCTCGGGAAGGTCGAAGACGAGGCGCGGCCAGCGATCGGACGGCGGCAGCCGGTCACGGGCGAAGGTGTCGAGGTGGGCCGAGGGCGTCAGCTCCATGAGTCCGTCCCCCTGTCGTGGTGGGGTCGTCCATCGCTCCACGAGCGTATCGTGTCGGTGACGACAGTCAACGGTTCGCGACAAGGGCGCCGGAGGGCGTCGGAGAGGGCCCACATGCCCGCATTCTCGCTCGATCCGGCCCAGACCACCTGGTGTGCGGAGCTCAGCGCCCTCGCCGCCGAGCGCCTCAAGCCCCTCGCCGACCGGGGCGAACCCGGCAGGGTCAACCGCCCCCTCGTCGCCGCCCTCGGCGAGCTCGGCCTCCTCGCCCGCCTCTTCGAGGCCGGTGCCCTCGACCTCTGCCTCCTGCGCGAATCCCTCGCCCGCACCTGCACCGAGGCCGAGACCGCCCTCGCCCTCCAGGGCCTCGGCACCCACCCCGTCGCCGCCTTCGGCACCCCCGCCCAGCGCGCCCGCTGGCTCCCCGAGGCCACCGCCGGACGCGCCGTCGCCGCCTTCGCCCTCTCCGAGCCGGACGCCGGCTCCGACGCCGCCGCCCTCGCCCTCGACGCCGTCCCCGACGGACGCGGCGGCTGGCGCCTGCACGGCGAGAAGCGCTGGATCTCCAACGCTCCCGAGGCCGACTTCGCCACCGTCTTCGCCCGCACCACCCGGGGCGCCGGAGCCCGCGGCGTCACCGCCTTCCTCGTCCCCGCCGACCGACCGGGCCTCGGCGGGGAGCCGCTCGACATGCTCGCCCCGCACGCCCTCGGCACCCTCACCTTCGACGGCGTCCCCGTCGGCCCCGAGGACCTCCTCGGCGCGCCGGACCGGGGCTTCCGCGTCGCCATGAACACCCTCAACCTCTTCCGGCCCAGCGTCGGCGCCTTCGCCGTCGGCATGGCCCAGGCCGCCCTCGACGCGGCCCTCGCCCACACCGCCGCCCGCCCCGCCTTCGGCGGCGTCCTCGCCGACCTCCAGGCCGTCTCGCACCGCGTCGCCGAGATGGCGACCCGGACCGAGGCCGCCCGCCTCCTGGTGTACGCGGCGGCCGTGGCGTACGACGAGGGCGACCCCGACGTCCCCCGCCGCTCCGCCATGGCCAAGCTCCTCGCCACCGAGACCGCCCAGTACGTCGTCGACGCCGCCGTCCAGCTGCACGGCGCCCTCGCCCTCCAGCGCGGCCACCTCCTGGAACACCTCTACCGGGAGGTCCGCGCACCCCGGATCTACGAGGGCGCGACGGAGGTGCAGCGCACGATCATCGCGAAGGAGCTGTACGCGAAGGCGCCGCCCGGCGAGGCGCCGTCCACCGAGGTGCCTCCCACCGAGGCGTCGTCCGGCGGGCAACGGCCCGCGGAGGGCCCGTACGCCCTGAAGTCGAAGGGGGCCACCGCATGAGCCTGCACCGCCACAACCCCGCCGAACTCTCCCCGCCCACCGGCTTCTCCCACGCCGTCACCGCCACCGGAACCCGGCTCGTCTTCCTCGCCGGACAGACCGCCCTCGACACCGAGGGCGAAGTGGTGGGGGAGGGCCTCACCGAGCAGTTCACCACCGCCCTCGCCCATCTGCTCACCGCCCTGCGGCACGCCGGCGGCACCCCCGCCGACCTCGCCCGCGTCACCGTCTACACCACCGACGTCCCCGGCTACCGCGACCACGCGCACGAACTGGGACGGATCTGGCGCCGGTTGGCGGGCCGCGACTACCCGGCGATGGCCGTCATCGGAGTCGTACGCCTCTGGGACGAGCAGGCCCTGGTGGAGCTCGACGGCTTCGCGGTCCTCGACGAACCCGCGCCCGCTTGATCAACTGGTCACCCCCGCGGACCGGGCTTAGGGTCGAAAGGTGGACTGACCGGCCCACGGCTCACTCACCAGGCGAGGTCCGAGGCGCCACATGAGTACACCCAAGCCGACGACACCTGAACAGACCGCCACCCCGAAGAAGGGGGGTGACGGCAAGGGCATCGCCCTCTTCGTGATCGCCTCCTGTCAGCTGATGGTCGTCCTCGACATCACCATCGTGAACATCGCGCTCCCGCACATCCAGACGGCGCTGGACTTCTCGACCACCAGCCTGTCCTGGGTCGTCAACGCCTACACCCTGACCTTCGGCGGCCTGCTGCTCCTCGGCGGGCGCACCGGCGACATCCTGGGCCGACGACGCGTCTTCATCTTCGGCGTGCTGCTCTTCGGACTCGCCTCCCTCTTCTGCGGGCTCGCGCAGAGCGAGTGGCAACTCCTCGCGGCCCGGGCGCTCCAGGGCGTCGGCGGCGCGATAGCCTCGCCGACCTCGCTCTCCCTCATCACCACGACGTTCGACGAAGGCCCGGAACGCAACCGGGCCTTCGGCGTCTTCGCGGGCGTCTCGGCCGGTGGCGGCGCGATCGGACTGGTGGCCGGCGGCATGCTCGTCCAATGGCTCGACTGGCGCTGGATCTTCTTCGTCAACGTCCCGATCGCCCTGCTGATCGCGCTGCTCACCCCGCGCCACGTCAAGGAGTCCGCGCGGCACCCCGGCCACTTCGACCTCGCCGGCGCGCTGACCTCGACGCTCGGCATGGTGGCGCTGGTGTACGGGTTCATCCGGGCCGCGCAGGAAGGCTGGAGCGACCCCTACACGATCGGCTCGTTCGCCGCCGCGGTCGTCCTCCTGGTCGCGTTCGTCCTCATCGAGCGGCGCTCCCAGCAACCCATCACGCCCCTGCACATGTTCGCCGACCGCAACCGCTCGGGCACCTACGTCATCATGCTCTGCCTGGCGGCGGCCATCTTCGGGATGTTCTTCTTCCTCACCCTCTTCGTGCAGCAGGTGCTGGGCTTCAGCCCCCTGACGACGGGCCTCGCGTTCCTGCCGGTCAGCGCGATCATCGCGGTCGGCGCCGGCCTCACGTCCAACCTGCTGCCCCGGTACGGCCCGAAGCCCTTCATGGTGACGGGCTCGGTGCTCGCCGCGGCCGGCCTGTCCTGGCTGACGCTCACCGACGTGAACTCCACCTACGCGGGCAGCATCCTCGGACCGATCCTCGTCTTCGGCCTCGGCATGGGCCTGATGTTCGTCTCGCTGACCATCATGGCGCTGTCGAACGTCGAACAACGGGAATCCGGCGCCGCGTCCGGCCTGCTGAACGCCATGCAACAGGTGGGCGGTTCGCTCGGCCTGTCGATCCTGGTGACCGTCTTCGGCACGGCCAGCCGCAACGAGGCGGACAAGCAGGTCCCCGCCTTCCTCTCCCAGGCCGGCCCGCTGGAGAAGGCCCAGTTCGCCAGGACCGGCCAGCTCCCACCGCCGTGGAGCGACCAGGTCCTCACCTCCGGCGTCTCCGCGGGCTTCGTCACGGCGGCGATCTTCGCCGTCGTCGGAGCCCTGGTCGCCCTCTTCGTGATCCAGGTCCGCGCCTCCGACATCGAACGGCTCAAGGGCGGCGCCGTGATGCCGGGCGCCGGCTGAGCCCTCCGCCACGGCGTCGGGGCGGGACGCAGCGTGGCGCACGCCCACTCGTGACGGGGGGCGTCGGGCGGCGCCCGGCTTCAGACGGACGGTCCCGTACTGCGGGCCCTCGACCGTCCTGCCCGGCTCGGCATCCTGGAAGCAGACCGTCCGCTCGTCCACGCCCGGGACCGTGGTCCCCGCACCCCACCCGAACAGTCGTGCCCGGATTTCGGGCACATGGCAACCGCCCTGTGGGGAGCAATTCTGCCGCGCCGCTCCGAATGGTCGAAGCAGCAGGCAAATTTCCCTTTTCCACGCTGCGGAAAAGCCGCCTGACACATCCCGCTCTGGGGGGCGAGTGTCACTGATGGGGTGTGCTGCCATGACATGTCCGCCTTCGGCATCACCGCAGGTCAAGGCGGCGTCAACGCGGTTTGCTCCGCTACGTGTTGGCGTATTCTCACCGTGTTGATCACGTCATTCGCGGCGCCTTCTGAGCAATGCCGCGAAGAATTGTGAAGGGAATGTGTGTGCACGGCATACGTAGAGGGGCGCCGGCAGCGGTCGCGTTGACGCTGCTGGCGGGATTTTTCCAGGGAATTCAGGCGTCCCCGGCGGCCGCGACCGGCTGCTGGCGGGCCGCCTGCTCGGGCAAGGACCCCATCCAGATGGGATGCGACGCCGACGCCGAGATCCTTCAGCAGGTGACCGAGGCGGACGGGTCGGTCGCGGTGCGGCTGATGTGGTCGCCGGAGTGCCAGGGAGTCTGGGCGAAGGTCTCGCGCGACCTCGACACGTCGCCCGACTACGTCTACCTGACGCTCTGGACGACCGGTGACCCCGACGGCGGCATCGAGACCTACGACACGTCGGGCCTGCTCGGAACCGGTGTGGCGGGCGCCTACACCCCGATGCGGAACTGGAAGAGCACGACGGCGAAGGCGTGCTGGAACGACGTCAACGCCCAGTTCGACCCCGCGCCGATGAAGTACGTCATCCAGGACCCCTCCGCCACCGGGGACAAGCCGGTCGACGCGAGCCTTCCGACGCTGCACGGCAGCTGCACGGACTGGATGTGAGGAAGACGATGCGCACACGACGCCTTGGACGGTACTTCCTCACGAACCCGCTGCTCGCCCTGAGCGTGGTGGCGGCTTCCGCCGCCCTCGTCCCCCTGGCCTCGGCGGAGGCCACGGTGGCCCCCGCCGCCGCGGACGGCACGACGCCCCGTCTGTTCTCCACCCCCGGCAAGGACCTGGGAGCGGAGTACGCCTCCTCGTCGGACGCGATCGTGCAGGCCACCGGCGACGCCGAAGGACTGCACATCCTCGCGGCAAAGGAGAGCGACGGGTTCTCCTTCTACGAGATCGCCCGCCTCGACCGCAAGGAACTGTCCGACATCGGCCCGTGGACGGGCTACGTCTGCACCACGGGTTCCGGGAACTACGCGGCGGCGGTCTACGCCCCGTCGGTCTGGTCCAACCAGCCCGGCGCGTACGAGCGCGGCGCCTTCGCGGCCGTCGTCCGGCTCTCCGACGGCAAGGTCACCGAGCTGCCCGACCGGGTCAAGCTGGCCTACTTCACGCCGGGTTGCGGCACGGGCGACGAGGTGGCGTTCACCTCCAGCTCGGCCACCGACACCGACGCCGGCGCGACGACGGTGATCTCCGTCGACGCGACCACGGGATCGGTCTCCTCCCGCCGCACGGTCGACGGCTACCTGACCCACGTCACGCCCACGCGGCAGGGATCCGTCGGCGTGCTCGACGGCAACCTCGTGGACCTCAAGGGCGCCGGCAAGAAGCTGACCGCCGGCAAGCTCGCCGCGCTGCCCGGCCCGATGTTCGCCCTGACCGCCTCGAAGGACGGCGTGGACGTCGGCACGGTCGACGGCGAGAAGAGCGTCATCTCCCACTTCGACGGCAAGGGCTTCACCGAGCTGGGCCGCGCCCCGAAGGGGAAGGTCAAGCTCCTCCCCGTCGCCGACGGCACCGCGGTGGTCGGCGACGTCAAGGGGATCGACACCGGCAAGGCCCCGGGGCTCGCCAAGCACGCCGTCGAAGGCCGCGTGGCCGGGATCTCCCGCCAGGGCCACCTGGTGACCCACTCGGTGTTCTCCGAGCAGATGAAGGGCGTCACCTCGCGCGTCGGCGCGGCCTCGGCCGAGGGCGCCGGATCGCTGACCGTCCGGGCGACCGCGCTCAGGACCGGCACCGAGGCCACCGAGCGCGTGGACGCCGACCGGAAGCGGCCGAAGCAGGACTCCTCGCTGCCGATGGGCCCGGCCGCGTTCGCCCTGCCCCTCGACGACGACGACGATCCGGCGAACTGCGGCGAGGGCGACGCCGAGACGAAGTGCCTCTCCGGATACGGCGCGCCCGTCTGGGGCAAGGTCGGCACGATGGAGACCCCGTGCATCGTCCGGCGCAACGACCCCAAGCGCCAGGCGCTCCAGGCCAGCGCGAACCAGGTCGAGTGGGCGGTCGACCAGGCCGTCCACGGCCGGCTGTACGTCTCGCGCCCGCAGAACTGGCACGACACCGGCCTCGCCGCGTACACCCCGCAGGGCCTGTTCCCGAAGCCGGCGCTGACCGGCGGAGGTGAGATCCCGGCGCAGGTCATGCTGGGCATCCTCGCCCAGGAGTCCAACTTCAAGCAGGCTTCCTGGCACTCCATGAACGGCGACTCGGGCAACGTCACCCGGTCCGACTGGTTCGGGAACCTGAACGGCACCCACGGCTACCCCAACCGCGAGAAGGCCGACTGCGGCTACGGCATCGCCCAGGTGACGACCGGCATGTCGGAGAAGCACGACACCCAGCTCGACCCCCTGCGGGCCGGTGCCGTCACCACGGACTACGCCGCGAACATCGCCGCCGGTCTCGGCATCCTGGCCGAGAAGTGGAACCAGCTCAAGGCCCTGGGCATGAAGGCCAACTCGGGCGACCCGG
This sequence comes from Streptomyces sp. NPDC107498, assembly GCF_055582805.1. Lineage (NCBI taxonomy): Bacteria > Bacillati > Actinomycetota > Actinomycetes > Kitasatosporales > Streptomycetaceae > Streptomyces > Streptomyces sp. NPDC107498. Next base: position 59,132 of record NZ_JBVJPE010000014.1, read on the forward strand.
CCTACATCGAGAACTGGTACATGGCGCTCTGGGGCTACAACTCCGGTGTCTACACCTCCGGTTCCGTCGGCCTCGGCTTCTTCAACAACCCGGTCAACCCGAGCTACCCGGCCGACCGGCAGCCCTTCCTCCGCTACAGCTACGACGACGCCTCCCGCCCCGGCGAGTGGAACTACTCGGAGAAGATCCTCGGCTGGGCGGAGACGCCCCAGATGACGTGGAACTCCGAGGAGTCGTACTCCGAGCCGGACATGCCGATGGGCGTCATCAAGATCCCGCCGCGCACCCTGTTCTGCTCGCCGTCCATCAACGCGTGCACCCCGACCGCGGCCGACCCGTGCCCGACCTGGGACGACCAGTGCCGCTGGAGCGGCACCGCGGACTGGATGGGCGTGCAGAACACCGACAACTCCACCACGGAGAAGCTCAGCTACTCGCTCGGATCGGGTGAACCCGCGCTCCAGAGCAAGTACGGCCACGGCCCGTGCATCGACCACCCGAGCGTCTACACCAACGCCATCATCGTCGACGACCTCGGGGAGCACGAGGAGACCTACGGCTGCGGGGACTTCGAGGGCGCCGACGACGGCAAGTTCACCCTCCAGCTCGGCGACAACGTCACCACGCTGAGGGACGACGGCACCTTCCGCGCCAGCCCGTACATCGCCGGGCTCGACCTGCACCAGCTCGGCGCCGGGTACGACCACCACGTCTACTTCACGCACAGCTACCCGTACACCGAACCGTTCCACAAGGTCACCGGCCGGTGGCAGGTCAACCAGGAGAAGCTCCCCTCCGGGGACCAGCCCGGACAGCGGTACAAGATCTACCTCCACCTGCCCAGCCACGGCGCGGAGGCGGTCGTCCGGTACGACTTCATCCCGGGTGACAACACGGCGGGCGCCAAGCCCGACTACTGCAACGTGAACCAGGGAACCCGTGCCGCGGGCGCGGACACCTGGTTCGAGATGGGCACCTTCAGCTTCTGGAAGGGAGGACGGATCGAGATGGACAACATCCAGAAGGGCGGCACCGGCGACGACAACGTGGTGTTCGACGCCATCGCCTTCGTTCCGTACAACTACGCCGAGCCCGGTCCGTGCGGTCTCGTCGACGGTGGCCTGTGATCCGCGCCGCCTTCCGTGTTCCCGTCGTGCTGATGACGGTCGTCGTCGGCGCGGCGGGAGCCGCCGCCTGCAGCCGGACCGGCCCCGGGACGACCGCGGAGTCCGAGCGTCCGAAGGCCACGGCCACGGCCACGGCCCCGAGGCCCGGGCCGACCACGACGGGGCGGACCGCTCCGCGCACCGCCGATCTGCCGCAGCACGCGGTGGCCGGTGACGAGCGGCCCAGCTTCGGCGCGGCGGGCACGATGGACACCGGATACACCGGAAAGGAATTCCTCGCGGGGCTCGCGGAGGACTGGAAGCTGAAGCTGGACGAGCCCGTCGAGCAGGAGATGCCCGACGGGAAGAAGAAGACCTACGTCCACGGGCGCGGTGGAGGCGGGACGGCGGTGTCGGCCGGATACGCCGACCACGAGAACATGTCCTCGCTTCTGTGCAGGACCGGCACGAAGCGCTCCGAGGACTTCGCCTTCCTCACCGCCTGCACCCGGCTCGACGTCGCGGGAATCGATCACACCAAGGCTTCCTCGTGGCTCGACCGGGCGAGGAAGGAGACCGATTCCCTGTACGGGAAGAAGGTCGCCGAGACCGGGAACGACAAGGAGTACGTCGTCAGCGGGGTCTTCACCTCGGGTCCCGTGGTGATGGTGCTGCACCGGGCGTACGACACGTACTCGCTGAGGATCCTCGGCGGCGCGGTGGCGTAGCCCACGGAACACGAAGGTCCCCGCCGGTGACGGCGGGGACCTTCGTCGCGTGAACGCGCCGGACGGGGGTCAGCAGATGAGTTCCGCGGTCTTCTGCTTGTAGTCCCGCATCTCGTCGGCCTCGTAGCCCGCCTTCCTCAGGCTCTCCATCAGCGCCGCGGTGTCGCCGCAGAGCCGGGGGAGCTGCTCGTCGAGGTAGGACTTGACGCCGTCGGCCGGCAGCCGTTCCCACTTCTCCCTGACGTCCCGGTCCTTCTCGTGCGCGTGGGAGAACTCGACCCATTCCTTTTCGCGGTCCGTCAGACGGGACGTGTCGACAGAGGTGCTCTTCCCCCCGCACGAGGCGACCACGAGAACGCAGGCCACCACGAGACAAATGCGCGCTTTCTTCACGGTGCTCTCTTTCGAACGGATCCGAGAGGCGCATTGTAGGGAGCCGCCGGAGGCCGTGGCCGCCGGACGGAGCGCGGAGGTGACGGGGCCGGTGGCGGAGCCCGTCGATCCGGGACCTAGATGTCCCGGAAGATCTCGATCTGCGCGCCGATCGAGTTGAGGCGCTCCGCGAGGTCCTCGTAACCGCGGTTGATGACGTACACGTTGCGCAGGACCGAGGTGCCCTCCGCCGCCATCATGGCGAGCAGGACGACCACGGCCGGACGCAGGGCCGGCGGGCACATCATCTCGGCGGCGCGCCAGCGGGTCGGGCCCTCCACGAGGACGCGGTGGGGGTCGAGGAGCTGGAGGCGGCCGCCGAGGCGGTTGAGGTCGGTGAGGTAGATGGCGCGGTTGTCGTAGACCCAGTCGTGGATGAGGGTCTTGCCCTGGGCCGTCGCCGCGATCGCCGCGAAGAAGGGGACGTTGTCGATGTTGAGGCCCGGGAACGGCATCGGGTGGATCTTGTCGATCGGCGCCTCCAGTTTGGAGGGACGGACCGTCAGGTCGACCAGGCGGGTGCGGCCGTTGTCCGCGGGGTACTCCGCCGAGCGGTCGTGGTCGAGGCCCATCTCCTCCAGGACGGCGAGCTCGATCTCCATGAACTCGACGGGGACCCGGCGGATGGTCAGTTCCGACTCCGTCACCACGGCCGCGGCGAGCAGGCTCATCGCCTCGACCGGGTCCTCGGAGGGGGAGTAGTCGACGTCCGCGTCGATCCGCGGCACGCCGTGCACGGTCAGGGTGGTGGTGCCGATGCCGTCGACCCGGACGCCGAGGGCCTCCAGGAAGAAGCAGAGGTCCTGGACCATGTAGTTGGAGGAGGCGTTGCGGATGACGGTCACGCCGTCGTGCCGGGCGGCGGCGAGCAGCGCGTTCTCGGTGACGGTGTCCCCGCGCTCGGTCAGGACGATCGGGCGGTCGGGGGAGACGGAGCGGTCGACCTGGGCGTGGTAGATGCCCTCGGTGGCCGTGACCTCCAGTCCGAAGCGGCGCAGCGCGATCATGTGCGGCTCGATCGTGCGCGTACCGAGGTCGCAGCCGCCGGCGTACGGCAGCCTGAAGCGGTCCATGCGGTGCAGCAGCGGTCCGAGGAACATGATGATCGAGCGGGTGCGGATCGCGGCCTCGGCGTCGATGGACTCCATGTCGAGGTCGGCCGGCGGCACGATCTCCAGGTCCACGCCGTCGTTGATCCAGCGGGTGCGGACGCCGATGGAGTTGAGGACCTCCAGGAGCCGGAAGACCTCCTCGATGCGGGCGACCCGGCGCAGGACGGTGCGGCCCTTGTTCAGGAGCGAGGCGCAGAGCAGTGCGACGCAGGCGTTCTTGCTCGTCTTGACGTCGATGGAGCCGGAGAGGCGGCGGCGGCCGACGACCCGGAGGTGCATGGGTCCCGCGTATCCCAGGGACACGATCTCGCTGTCGAGGGCCTCGCCGATCCGGGCGATCATCTCAAGGCTGATGTTCTGGTTGCCGCGCTCGATCCGGTTGACGGCGCTCTGGCTCGTGGCCAGCGCTTCGGCGAGCTGCGTCTGTGTCCAGCCGCGGTGTTGCCGGGCGTCACGGATGAGCTTGCCGATGCGTACGAGGTAGTCGTCTGCCATGGCGTCACGTTATCTCAGATATGAGATGTGACCTGTCATTGGGGTAGGCCGTCAGGGTGAATCGTCGTGCGCGGTCGGGTGGCGCGGTTCGTACAGGGGGAGTTCGGTGCCGCTCGGCAGCCGGACGGCGGCGAGCAGGCCCCAGCCCTGGTCGGTGATGGCCCGTGAGATCTCCGCGCCCCGGTCCTCCAGGGTCGTCAGGGTGCGGGTGAGGTCGTCGCACATGAAGTACACCTCGTGCTGCGGCTCGCCCGTCGTGGGGTGCACGGCGATCTCGGCGGGCGGCAGCCGGAAGATGAGCCACCCCCCTCCGGCGTCCACGTGCGCGAAGCCGACGACGTCCTTGAGGAAGGCCCGGTCGGCCTCCGCGTCCCGGGTGTAGAGAACCACGTGCGCGCCGCTGATCATGGATCGATCGTCGGCCGGGGCGCCCGCCGCGGCAATCGGACCGCACCCGTTCGGGGCGGGGCCTCCCGGGCGGGTGCGGATCCGTGGCCTGCCGGGCATGACCGGGCGGCGGTGATGTACTAGAGTTATCTCGACATCGAGATATCTGCCGAGGCGCACCGCTGCCGCCACCCTGGTAAGGGTTACCTAACTTAGCCTTACCTCAGCGGATCGACGACGTGTACGTGGCGGCAGGATGTGGTGGAACGCGCACATATATGAAGGAGACTGTCGTGTCGGCGAACAGCTTCGACGCCCGCAGCACGCTGCGCGTGGGCGACGAGTCGTACGAGATCTTCAAGCTGGACAAGGTCGAGGGCTCCGCGCGCCTCCCTTACAGCCTGAAGGTCCTCCTGGAGAACCTGCTCCGCACCGAGGACGGCGCGAACATCACCGCCGACCACATCCGGGCCCTCGGCAACTGGGACTCGCAGGCTCAGCCGAGCCAGGAGATCCAGTTCACGCCCGCCCGCGTGATCATGCAGGACTTCACCGGTGTGCCCTGTGTCGTCGACCTCGCCACCATGCGCGAGGCCGTCAAGGAGCTCGGCGGCGACCCGGCGAAGATCAACCCGCTGGCCCCGGCCGAGCTGGTCATCGACCACTCGGTCATCGCCGACAAGTTCGGCACCAAGGACGCCTTCGGCCAGAACGTCGAGCTGGAGTACGGCCGCAACAAGGAGCGCTACCAGTTCCTGCGCTGGGGCCAGACCGCCTTCGACGAGTTCAAGGTCGTCCCGCCCGGCACCGGCATCGTCCATCAGGTGAACATCGAGCACCTGGCCCGCACGGTCATGGTCCGCAACGGCCAGGCCTACCCCGACACCCTCGTCGGCACCGACTCGCACACCACCATGGTCAACGGCCTCGGCGTGCTCGGCTGGGGCGTCGGCGGCATCGAGGCCGAGGCCGCGATGCTCGGCCAGCCGGTCTCCATGCTCATCCCGCGCGTCGTCGGCTTCAAGCTGACCGGTGAGCTGCCCGCCGGCACCACCGCCACCGACCTGGTGCTGACCATCACCGAGATGCTGCGCAAGCACGGTGTCGTCGGCAAGTTCGTCGAGTTCTACGGCGAGGGCGTCGCCGCCACCTCGCTCGCCAACCGCGCCACCATCGGCAACATGTCGCCGGAGTTCGGTTCCACCGCCGCGGTCTTCCCGATCGACGACGAGACCCTGAACTACCTCAAGCTCACCGGCCGCTCCGAGCAGCAGGTCGCGCTCGTCGAGGCGTACGCCAAGGAGCAGGGCCTCTGGCTGGACCCGAAGGCCGAGCCGGACTTCTCCGAGAAGCTGGAGCTCGACCTCTCCACCGTCGTCCCGTCGATCGCCGGCCCGAAGCGCCCGCAGGACCGCATCGTCCTCGCGAACGCCGCCGAGCAGTTCAAGCAGGACGTCCGCAACTACGTCGACATGGTCGACGAGGCGGGCCAGGAGTCCTTCCCGGCCTCCGACGCCCCGGCCGTCACCAACGGCGTCCCGTCGAACCCGGTCGAGGTCACCGCCCCCGACGGCTCGACCTACACCCTCGACCACGGTGCGGTGACGGTCGCGGCCATCACCTCCTGCACCAACACGTCGAACCCGTACGTGATGGTCGCCGCCGCGCTCGTCGCGAAGAAGGCCGTCGAGAAGGGCCTGACCCGCAAGCCGTGGGTCAAGACCACCCTCGCCCCGGGCTCGAAGGTCGTCACCGACTACTTCGACAAGGCGGGCCTCACCCCGTACCTCGACAAGGTCGGCTTCAACCTCGTCGGCTACGGCTGCACCACCTGCATCGGCAACTCCGGCCCGCTGCCGGAGGAGGTCTCCAAGGCCGTCAACGAGCACGACCTGGCCGTGACCTCGGTGCTCTCGGGCAACCGCAACTTCGAGGGTCGCATCAACCCCGACGTCAAGATGAACTACCTGGCCTCCCCGCCGCTGGTCGTCGCGTACGCCCTCGCGGGCTCCATGAAGGTGGACATCACCAAGGACGCGCTCGGCACCGACACCGAGGGCAACCCGGTCTTCCTCAAGGACATCTGGCCCTCCGAGGCCGAGGTCAACGACGTCGTCGCCAACGCCATCGGCGAGGACATGTTCAACAAGTCCTACCAGGACGTCTTCGCGGGCGACGCCCAGTGGCAGGCGCTGCCGATCCCGACCGGCAACACCTTCGAGTGGGACGCCGAGTCGACCTACGTCCGCAAGCCCCCGTACTTCGAGGGCATGACGATGGAGACCACCCCGGTCACCGACATCACCGGTGCCCGCGTGCTCGCCAAGCTGGGCGACTCGGTCACCACCGACCACATCTCCCCGGCCGGCGCCATCAAGGCCGACACCCCGGCCGGCAAGTACCTCACCGAGCACGGTGTGGAGCGTCGTGACTTCAACTCCTACGGCTCGCGCCGAGGCAACCACGAGGTCATGATCCGCGGCACCTTCGCCAACATCCGCCTGCGCAACCAGATCGCGCCGGGCACCGAGGGCGGCTACACCCGCGACTTCACCCAGGCCGACGGCCCGGTGTCGTTCATCTACGACGCCTCGCAGAACTACCAGGCCGCCGGCACCCCGCTGGTCATCCTGGGCGGCAAGGAGTACGGCTCCGGCTCGTCCCGCGACTGGGCCGCCAAGGGCACCGCGCTCCTCGGCGTCAAGGCCGTCATCACCGAGTCGTACGAGCGCATCCACCGCTCGAACCTCATCGGCATGGGCGTCCTGCCGCTCCAGTTCCCGGCCGGCCAGTCGGCCGACTCGCTCGGCCTGACCGGTGAGGAGACCTTCTCCATCACGGGCGTCACGGAGCTGAACGAAGGCACCACGCCGAGCACGGTCAAGGTCACCACCGACACCGGTGTCGAGTTCGACGCGGTCGTCCGCATCGACACCCCCGGCGAGGCGGACTACTACCGCAACGGCGGCATCATGCAGTACGTGCTCCGCAACCTGATCCGAGGCTGACCTCAGCACCGGATTCGGTGGACGGCAAGGGCCCCGCTCCTCGGAAGAGGAGCGGGGCCCTTTCGTTCGTTCACCCGTCCCGCCTCGCGGCGGGAGCGGGGATCAGAACATCAGACGGTAGGTGTTCCAGCCGCTGGTGCCGACGACGGCACGCGGCTTGAACGGCGCGGCGGCGTTGCCGGTGCCGCTGTAGCGGTATAGCTTGCCGGCGGTGTCGCGCGCGAGCAGGTCGCTGCGGCCGTCCCAGTCGAGGTCGCCGATGCCGAGGAGGGTGTTGTACCCGCCCCAGCCGCCGCCGATCTTGGTGCGACCGCCGAACGGCTTCTTGTAGTCGCCCGTGCCCTTGTACAGCCACAGGACGCCCGAGCTGTCGCGGGCGACGATGTCGGCCTTGCCGTCACCGCTCAGGTCGCCGACGCCGGCGATCTGGTTGTAGATGTTCCAGCCGGTGCCGACCTTGTAGCGGCTGGTGAGCTTGCCGTTGCCGTAGCCCAGGTAGAGCCACAGGGTGCCGGACGAGTCGCGGGCGATGATGTCCGCGGCCGCGCCGCCGCCGAGCTGGCCCGGCGAGAGCACCTTGTTGTAGATGTTCCAGCCACTGCCGATGGTGGTGAAGGCGGTGGAGGTGGACTCGCCCGCCGCGTAGGCGAGGGTGCCGCTCGTGTACCAGATCCAGACGTCGTCGGCGACGCCGTCCAGGTCGTTGTCGGCCTGCTGGGCGTTCTTGACGTAGTCCCAGGTGTTGGTGGCGTAGTTGCGGGCGTTGAAGCCGCCGGAGCCGTTCGGCTCGTACCAGTAGAGGGTGCCGCCGGCGACACCGTTCAGGACGCGGACCTCGGCGTCGGCCGAGGCGGCGGTCGTGCCCGCGTCGGCGGCGATCGAGGCGGCGGCGGGCTTCACCGCGCGCGGAGTGGCCGGCGCGTCGGCGGCCATGGCGGCCGTCGACGTGCCCACCAGGGCGGCCGTGATCGCCGCGACCGTGACACGGGACAGGACGCCCGTGCGGTTCAGGCCAGAAGAGTTGGCCACGTAATACTCCAGATCCGTATGAAATGAGGCAGATCCCACCGCATGCCCGTACTGGAGGCAGGGCCGGGCGGGACCTCTATGATCTCGGATCCTTCTCACGAGATCTTCACCGGGCAACTGGTTTGTGACACAACTGTTTCGATGTCGATCGAATGCCCCATTTGCGCGTTTCCTTCCGCGCGCCTTCGGGCGCCTGCCGCTCCGGCCCCGTCCATGGGGTGACCCTGATCCCGTGTCAAGGGCATTGCGTGGCGAATCGTTGGACGAAACGCCGCAGATCCAGCGTGCTTATCCCGGAGGTCTCAACTCGGGAAAGATGGTCGGGGAAACCTGGTTTCGATCTTGCTCCCGTGAAGGGAAGTGGACTATACCTGTCGGCGTCCAGCCAGTCGGAGCAATCCGGCGACGGCCCGACGCGTGCACGACCCGGCTGCAAATGACCGCGGTGGCGGGGCCCTTCGCCTGTGGCGAGTGAGTACGGGCGACCGGTACACCGCCTGAGTCCTGAATGAAGGCGAGGACTTGAGCATGGGATCCACCTCCGCACACCACAGTGAGGGCCTCGGCCGTCGCGATCTGATCAAGCGTTCCGCCGCCATCGGTCTGATCTCGGTGCCGACCATGGGCTTCCTGTCCGCCTGCGCGAGCAGTGACAGCGGTGGGAACGGAAAGGTCGAGAAGGGCACGAAGTCCGACAAGAACCCGCTCGGGGTGAACGAGTCGGCCCCGCTCGATTTCGTCCTCTTCGACGGCGGATTCGGACAGCAGTACGCCAAGGACGCGATCAAGGTCTACGAGACCAGTTATCCCAAGGCGAGCGTCAAGTTCACCCCGACCCAGAAGATCACCACCACGCTGCAGCCGCGCTTCAACGGCGGCACCCCGCCGGACCTCATCGACAACTCCGGCGCCGAGCAGATGGACATGGGCGTCCTCGTCGGCCAGAAGCAGCTGGCGGACCTCACCCCGCTCCTGGACGCGCCGTCCGTCGACGACCCGAGCAAGAAGGTGCGCGACACCCTGCGGCCCGGCATCGTCGAGATGGGCCAGTTCGACGGCGACCCGGTGTGGATCATGTACTACGCCTACACGGTCTACGGCGTCTGGTACTCGCAGAAGCTGCTCGACTCCCTGGACGCGAAGTACCCCGAGACCTGGGACGAGATGCTGGCCGTCTGCGAGAAGGCCAAGAAGAAGGGCATCGCGGGCTGGACGTACGCCGGCAAGTACCCGTACTACGTCCCCTTCTCGCTCTACCCGATGATCGGCAAGGTCGGCGGCCGCGAGGTCCTCGACGCCATCGACAACCTGGAGCCGAAGGCCTGGGAGCACCCCGCGGTCAAGACCTGTTTCGAGGCGTACTACGAGCTCGTCAAGAAGGGCTACATCCTCAAGGGCACCCCCGGCCTCGACCACATCCAGTCGCAGACCGCCTGGACCGAGGGCAAGGCGCTGTTCATCCCGAACGGCTCCTGGGTCGAGAACGAGGCCGCGAAGACCATGCCGGCCGACTTCGGCCTGGCCGTCTCCGCCCCGACCGGCATCGACTCCTCCGACAAGATGCCCTTCGGCACCATCTGGGCCTCCGGCGGCGAGCCCTTCATCGTCCCGGCGAAGGCGAAGAACCTGGAGGGCGGCCTGGAGCAGCTGCGCATCATGCTCAGCGAGGCCTCCTCGAAGAACTTCACGCAGTCCGTGAAGTCCCTGACCGCCTTCAACGGCGGCACCGACGGCATCGAGCTGACCCCGGGCCTCAAGTCCGGCGTCGCCGCCCTGGAGAAGGCCGGCCAGAACGTCGTCAACCCGCGCCTCCAGGACTGGTACGTCGCCCTCCAGAAGGAGAAGATCGGCGTCGCCGGCCTCGGCGAGATGATGGCCGGCCGCGCGACCCCGGCCGAGACGATCAAGAAGATCCAGAAGTACGCCGACGAGGCGGCCAAGGACTCCTCGATCAAGCACTACAAGCACCAGTGAGCAGTGCCGGGGCCCCTTCCCGCCGACCGGGAGCGGGCCCCGGCTCCATGGCGCGCGGCAGCAGCGGCGCGTGGCACCAGCGGCGCGTCTCCGCGGGAAGATCGGGGTCGGTAGGAATGCAACACGGAAAGTACCGTTTCATCGTGGGGTTCCTGGCGGCCCCCCTCGCCCTCTACGTGCTGTTCGTCATCTGGCCGTTCATCCAGTCCATCTACTACTCGTTCACGGACTGGACCGGACTGAGTCCCGAATTCGGGATGGTCGGATTCGACAACTACAGCCGGATGCTGGACGACGAGGTCTTCTGGAAATCGCTCCAGCACAGTCTGACCTTCGCGGTGGTGCTGCCGCTGGTGACCGTGGGGCTCGCGCTCTTCTTCGCCTTCATGCTCAATGTCGGCGGTCGGCGCCGCGGGGGCGCGGCGATCGCGGGCGTGCGCGGTTCCTCCTTCTACAAGATCGTCTATTTCTTCCCGCAGGTGCTGTCGATCGCGATCGTCGCGCTGCTCTTCCAGTTCGCGTACAACCCGAACAGCGGAGCCATCAATTCCGTACTGAAGGCCGTCGGTCTCGACGGCGTCCAGCCGGACTGGCTCGGCGATCCGGACCTCGCCCTCATCTGCGTGATGGTCGTCCTCGTCTGGTCCACGGTCGGATTCTTCGTCGTCCTCTTCTCGGCCGGCATGGCCTCCATTCCGAGGGACTTCTACGAGGCGGCCCTGCTCGACGGCGCGAACCGCTTCACCACGTTCTTCAAGATCACCATGCCGCTGCTCTGGGACACCGTGCAGTCCGGCTGGATCTACATGGGCATCCTCGCGCTCGGCGCGGAATCCTTCGCCGTCGTCCAGATCATGACCGTCGGCCCCAACGGCGGCGGACCCGACTTCTCCACCATCGTCCTTCCGCTGTACGTGTACCAGAAGGCATTCCGGGACGGTCAGGCCGCCTACGCAACGACCATCGGCGTCGCGCTCCTCGTCGTCACGCTGGCCTTCGCGGCCGTCGTGATGAAGGTGGGCCGGCGCGAGCGGCTGGAGTTCTGATGAAGACGACCGACACTGCCACCACCGGCGTCGAGACCCCCGGCTCCCCGGCCGGCCCGGGCCCCGTGGTCACCAAGACGACGGCGCCCGCCCCGCGCAGGACCGCCAAGGCCGAGGGCGCGCCCCTCAACGTCTTCTCGCACGGCGTCCTGATCATCTGGGCGATCATGGTCGTCATGCCGCTGCTCTGGGCGGTCATGACCTCCTTCAAGACCGACAAGGCGATCTTCACCTCCCCCTGGTCGCTGCCCGACAAGCTGCACTTCGAGAACTGGTCGCGCGCCTGGACCGAGGCGCACATGAGCGACTACTTCCTGAACACCCTCCTGGTGGTCGGCGGCTCGCTCGTCGGCACGCTCCTCCTCGGCTCGATGGCGGCCTACGTCCTGGCCCGCTTCGACTTCCCGGGCAACCGCTTCATCTACTTCCTCTTCATCGGGGGAATGAGCTTCCCGGTCATCCTGGCGCTCGTGCCGCTCTTCTACGTGCTCCAGAACATGGCCCTGCTCAACACGCTGCACGGCCTGATCCTGGTCTACATCGCGTACTCGCTGCCGTTCACCGTCTTCTTCCTCACGGCCTTCTTCCGCACCCTGCCGACCTCGGTGGCGGAGGCGGCCTTCGTGGACGGCGCCTCGCACACCCGGACCTTCTTCCAGGTGATGCTGCCGATGGCCAAGCCCGGCCTCATCAGCGTCGGCATCTTCAACTTCCTCGGCCAGTGGAACCAGTACCTGCTGCCGACGGTGCTCAACACCGAGCCGGAGAAGAAGGTGCTCTCCCAGGGCCTCGTCCAGCTGGCCGTCAGCCAGGGCTACAAGGGCGACTGGTCCGGCCTCTTCGCCGGCCTGGTCATGGCGATGCTGCCGGTCCTGGCGGCGTACGTCGTCTTCCAGCGGCAGGTGGTGGCCGGCCTCACCGCCGGCGCCGTGAAGTAACCCCGCCACCGCGTTCCCCGGGCCCTCGGCGCCTCCGCGCCGGGGGCCCGCGCGTCGTGTGACGCTCGCCGTCCGACACTCAAGGTCTTGACGGGGACCAAGCCGAAAGAGTCCCCTTAGAGTTCACATGTTGGAGAAAACGGTGGGAGTGAGTGAGTCGATGGAGACTCCTGGGTCGCAGACGTCTCTGCACAGGGCCAATCTCGAACGGGTCGTCCGGGCGGTGCGCATGGCCGGCTCGCTCACCCAGGCGGAGATCGCCCGGACGACGGGCCTCTCCGCCGCCACGGTCTCCAACATCGTGCGGGAGCTGAAGGACGGCGGCACCGTCGAGGTCACGCCGACGTCCGCCGGGGGCCGCCGGGCCCGCAGCGTCTCGCTCTCCGGCGACGCCGGCATCGTGATCGGGGTGGACTTCGGCCACACCCACCTGCGGGTCGCCGTCGGCAACCTCGCCCACCAGGTGCTCGCCGAGGAGGCCGAGCCGCTCGACGTGGACGGCTCCTCCGCCGAGGGCTTCGACCGTGCCGAGCAGCTGGTCAAGCGGCTGATCCGGGTCACCGGCATCGGCCCCGACAAGGTGATCGGCGTCGGCCTCGGCGTGCCCGGCCCGATCGACGTCTCCTCCGGGACCCTCGGCTCGACCTCGATCCTGCCGGGCTGGAGCGGCATCAACCCCGCCGAGGAGCTCTCCGGCCGGCTCGGGGTCCCCGTGCACGTCGACAACGACGCCAACCTCGGCGCGCTCGGCGAGCTCGTCTGGGGCAGCGGCCGGGGCGTCAAGGACCTCGCCTACATCAAGGTGGCCAGCGGCGTCGGCGCCGGACTCGTCATCGACGGGCGGGTCTACCGGGGGCCCGGCGGCACCGCGGGGGAGATCGGGCACATCACCCTGGACGAGTCGGGCCCCGTCTGCCGCTGCGGCAACCGCGGCTGCCTGGAGACCTTCACCGCCGCGCGGTACGTCCTGCCGCTGCTCCAGCCGAGCCACGGCCCCGACCTGACCATGGAGCGGGTCGTCCAGCTGGCGCGGGAGGGCGACCCCGGCTGCCGCCGGGTGGTCGCCGACGTCGGACGGCACATCGGCAGCGGCATCGCCAACCTCTGCAACCTCCTCAACCCCAGCCGTGTGGTGCTCGGCGGCGACCTCGCCGAGGCCGGTGAGCTGGTCCTCGGGCCCATCAGGGACTCCGTCTCGCGGTACGCGATCCCCAGCGCCGCCCGGCAGCTCTCGCTGGCCCAGGGAGCCCTGGGCGGGCGCGCCGAGGTGCTCGGCGCCCTGGCCCTCGTACTGAGTGAAATGGGTGATTCGACCCTGTTGGAGAGTGCGCTGCCCGCAGCCGCGCCGGTCTCCCGCCTTGCCTTCACTTAGATAACGAACACCGTCGTTGTCATCTCGTTAAGGATTTACTTCTTGACGGCGACGTTGCGGCCGAGTTGACTTCGGGACACCTCGGCCGCACCGTCGCGGCCTCGTCAGGGAGGCAACCCCACATGAACGCAGTGACGCGTCGTGCCGTCATAGCCACGGCCGCGGTCTCGATGGCCCTCTCGATCGCCGCCTGCGGCAAGGCCGGTGGCGACGACAGCGGTGACAAGGGCAGCTCGACCAAGATCGGTCTGCTCCTGCCGGAGAACAAGACCTCGCGCTACGAGGCCCTGGACAAGCCCCAGTTCGAGAAGGCCGTCAAGGCCGCCTGCTCCGACTGCGAGATCGTCTACAACAACGCGGTCTCCGACGTCGTGAAGCAGAAGCAGCAGTTCGACCAGCTGATCGCCGACGGCGTCAAGGTCATCGCCCTCGACCCGGTCGACGCCGCCAAGGCCGAGGGCTGGGTCAAGGACGCGAAGGCCAAGGGCGTCAAGGTCGTCGCGTACGACCGTGCCGTCCCGGGTGCCGACGCCTACGTCAGCCACGACAACAACAAGGTCGGCGAGCTCCAGGGCCAGGCCCTGCTGACCGCGCTCGGCGCGAAGGCCGCCACCGCCAACGTCGTGATGATCAACGGCGACGAGAAGGACCCGAACGCCGCCCTCTTCAAGAAGGGCGCCCACACCGCCCTCGACGGCAAGGTCGGCAAGATCGCCTACGAGGCCTCCGGCGAGTGGGACCCGAAGGTCGCGGGCGAGAAGATGTCCGCCGCGATCTCCTCGGTCGGCAAGGACAAGATCGGCGCCGTCTACTCGGCGAACGACGGCATGGCCGGCGGCATCGTCACCTCCCTCGAGAACGCCGGCGTCAAGGGCATCCCGGTGGGCGGCCAGGACGCCGAGGTCGCGGGCGTCCAGCGCATCATCGCCGGCACCCAGACCTTCACCATCTACAAGTCGCCGCTCCAGCTGGCCCCCGAGGCCGCCAAGTTCGCGGTGAACCTGCTCAAGGGCAAGGACCTCGCCGCCCAGGGGCAGACCGACGGCGTGCCCTCCACGCTCTTCGCCCCGGTCGTGGTCGACAAGACCAACATCCAGTCCACGGTCGTCAAGGACGGCATCTACAAGGCCGCCGACCTCTGCACCGCGGACCTCGCCGCCAAGTGCACCGAGCTGGGCATCAAGTAACCCCGCCCGACCCGGCCGGGCCCCGCGGGGGCCCGCCGGCACGGATCCCGGCGTGAGCCGCCCCCGAAGCGGGCGCCGCACGGCCCCGAGTACAGAGGGTGAAGACCCCCGGTAACAAGGCCGGCGCACGACGCCGGGATCCGCCCCCCGAGCCCGTCCGGCCCCCGGCCGACCCAGACCCCGCTGTCGGTCCGGGGGCCGGACGAGCCCAGCCCCCCTCGAAACTTCGGCGCTGCACCGGCGGCGCGACATGCCGCCGCCCCCGGGCGGCGAAGGAGTTGGTTCACGTGTCCCAGACGCCCGTGCTGGCGTTGCGCGGGATCTTCAAGCGGTTCGGAGCGGTCCAGGTCCTCTCCGGTGTCGATCTCGAAGTCCACGCAGGAGAGGTCGTCGCGCTGGTCGGCGACAACGGAGCGGGAAAGTCCACGCTGGTCAAGACGATCGCCGGTGTGCACCCCATCGACGAGGGCGTCATCGAGTGGGAGGGCGAGCGCGTCGAGATCCAGCGCCCGCACGACTCCCAGAACCTCGGTGTCGCGACCGTCTACCAGGACCTCGCGCTCTGCGACAACCTCGACGTCGTCGCCAACCTGTTCCTCGGCCGCGAGATCAAGAAGGGCGGCGTCCTCGACGAGGTCGCCATGGAGAAGCGGGCCAAGGACCTGCTCTCCACGCTCTCCATCCGCATCCCCAGCGTCCGCATCCCCGTCGCCGCCCTCTCCGGCGGCCAGCGGCAGGTCGTGGCCATCGCCCGCGCCCTGGTCGGCGACCCCAAGATCGTGATCCTGGACGAGCCCACCGCCGCGCTCGGCGTCGAGCAGACCGCGCAGGTCCTCGACCTCGTCGAGCGGCTGCGCGAGCAGGGCCTCGGCGTCATCCTCATCAGCCACAACATGGCCGACGTCAAGGCCGTGGCCGACACCGTGGCCGTGCTGCGCCTCGGCCGCAACAACGGCACCTTCCCGGTGGCCACCACCACGCACGAAGAGATCATCGCCGCGATCACCGGAGCCACGGACAACGCCGTGACCCGCCGCCAGGCCCGCAACGCGGAGGTAGCGAAGTGAGCACGACCCCCAGCACCTCCGAGGACACCGTGCCCGAGCCGCGCGCGGGCGAGGAGGCGCCCCCGGCCGCCGCCGCGGTCCCCGCCGTCGACCCCCGCCTCCTCGTCCGCGAGCAGGGCTTCAAGGGCTACGTCGACGAGTTCAAGCGCAAGATCCGCTCGGGCGAGATCGGCTCGCTGCCCGTCGTCGTCGGCCTGATCGTCATCGGCATCGTCTTCCAGGCCCTCACCGGCAACTTCATCACCTCGTACAACCTCGACCAGATCACCCTGTACGCGGTCGGCCCCGGCATCATGGCCGTCGGCATCGTCTTCGTCCTGCTGCTCGGCGAGATCGACCTCGCCGTCGGCTCCGTGGCGGGTCTGGCCGGCTCGGTCTGGGGCGTGCTCGGCACCGACATGCCCGACGGCCTCGCCATCCTCCTCGGCATCCTGTCCGGCACCCTGATCGGCGCCTTCCACGGCCTGGTCTTCGCCAAGATCGGCGTGCCCGCCTTCGTCGTCACCCTCGCCGGCTTCCTCGGCTGGGCCGGTCTGCAGACCTGGGTGATGGGCGACCGGTCGACCATCTCCACCCCGATCGGCAGCTTCGTCGGCGACCTCACGAAGTACTACTTCTCCGACGTCGCCGCCGCCTACGGCCTCGCCGTCGTCGTGATCGCCGCCTTCTACCTCGCCCAGCTGCGCGACTCCCGCCGCCGCAAGGCCGCCGAGCTGCCGCACCGCCCGCAGAGCGAGATCATCCTGCGCACCGCCGTCCTCGCGGTCCTGGTCCTCGTCGCCGCGTACGGCTTCAACCAGGAGCAGGGCCTGCCGCTCTCCCTGGTGATCTTCCTGGTGATCCTGCTCGCCACCGACTTCGTCCTGCGCCGCACCACGTACGGCCGCCAGGTCTTCGCGGTCGGCGGCGGCATCGAGGCCGCCCGCCGCGCCGGCATCAACGTGTCGTGGATCCGGATCTCGGTCTTCATGATCTCCGGCACGATGGGCGCCGTCGGCGGTCTCTTCCTCGCCTCCGCGACGGGCGGCGCCGACCGCTCCCTCGGCGGCGGCAACCAGCTGATGATGTGCATCGCGGCCGCGGTCATCGGCGGCACGTCCCTGTTCGGCGGACGCGGCAAGGTCTGGTCGGCGCTCCTGGGCATCCTGGTCATCCAGTCGATCGTCCAGGGCCTCAACCAGATGAACCTGTCCTCGAACGCGATCCAGTACATGATCACCGGAGCGGTCCTGCTCATCGCCGTGATCATCGACTCGGTCTCGCGCCGCACGCAGAAGACGGCGGGCCGCGCGTAACCCCCGTCACAACGGCCCGGCACCGGGAAACCGGTGCCGGGCCGCGGTGCGTCCGGACCAGTGCACGCGCGCGTACGGAATCCAGCGCACGCGCGCGTACGGAGCCGTACGGATCAGCGGCTTGTCGGCCGTGCGGGTGACGCCTCACCCCCCGGCCCGATGCCCACGATCCAAGACGGAACATTAGACTCGACAAATCGGCAAGCTCGACCAGCTCAACGCAAGGAGGAACGGGTGGCTCTGCTGACCCGTATCAGGGGACCGCGAGATCTGGACCGGCTCTCCCCGGAACAGCTGGACCAGCTGGCCGACGAGATCAGGACGTTCCTCGTGGACGCCGTCTCCAAGACCGGCGGGCACCTCGGCCCCAACCTCGGTGTGGTCGAGCTGACCATCGCCCTGCACCGGGTGTTCGACTCCCCGAAGGACAAGGTCCTCTGGGACACCGGCCACCAGAGCTACGTCCACAAGCTCCTCACCGGGCGCCAGGACTTCTCGAAGCTCAAGATGAAGGGCGGCCTCTCCGGCTACCCCTCGCAGGCCGAGTCCGAGCACGACGTCATCGAGAACTCGCACGCCTCCACCGTCCTCGGCTGGGCCGACGGCCTGGCCAAGGCGAACGAGGTCCTGAAGAAGGACGACCACGTCGTCGCGGTCATCGGCGACGGCGCCCTCACCGGCGGCATGGCCTGGGAGGCGCTGAACAACATCGCCGCCGCCAAGGACCGCCCGCTCGTCATCGTCGTCAACGACAACGAGCGCTCCTACGCGCCCACCATCGGCGGCCTCGCCAACCACCTGGCCACCCTGCGCACCACCGACGGCTACGAGCGCTTCCTCGCCCGCGGCAAGGACATCCTGGAGCGCACCCCGGTCGTCGGGAAGCCGCTCTACGAGACCCTGCACGGCGCCAAGAAGGGCCTCAAGGACTTCATCGCCCCGCAGGGCATGTTCGAGGACCTCGGCCTCAAGTACGTCGGGCCCATCGACGGCCACGACATCGAGGCCCTGGAGTCCGCCCTCACGCGCGCCAAGCGCTTCGGCGGCCCCGTGATCGTCCACTGCCTGACCGAGAAGGGCCGCGGCTACCAGCCCGCCCTCCAGGACGAGGCCGACCGCTTCCACGCCGTCGGCAAGATCCACCCCGACACCGGCCTGCCCATCGCCTCCTCCGGCGCCGACTGGACCTCGGTCTTCGGCGAGGAGATGGTGGCGCTCGGCAAGGAGCGCGAGGACGTCGTCGCCATCACCGCGGCCATGCTCCAGCCCGTCGGCCTCGACAAGTTCGCCAAGGCCTTCCCCGAGCGGGTCTTCGACGTCGGCATCGCCGAGCAGCACGGCGCGGTCTCCGCGGCCGGCCTCGCCACCGGCGGCCTCCACCCGGTCTTCGCGGTCTACGCGACCTTCCTCAACCGCGCCTTCGACCAGGTCCTGATGGACGTGGCCCTGCACAGGTGCGGCGTCACCTTCGTCCTGGACCGGGCCGGCGTCACCGGCACCGACGGCGCCTCGCACAACGGCATGTGGGACATGTCGATCCTCCAGGTCGTGCCCGGCCTGCGGCTCGCCGCCCCGCGCGACGCCGACCAGGTCCGCGCCCAGCTGCGCGAGGCCGTCGAGGTCACCGACGCCCCGACCGTGGTGCGCTTCTCCAAGGGCGCGGTCGGCCCGGCCGTCCCCGCCCTGCGCCGCGTCGGCGGCATGGACGTGCTCCGCGAGGCCGACAGCGAGCGGCCCGACGTCCTCCTGGTCTCCGTGGGCGCCCTCGCGCCGATGTGCCTGGAGATCGCCGACCTGCTCGACCGGCAGGGCATCTCCACCACCGTCGTCGACCCCCGCTGGGTCAAGCCGGTCGACGAGGCCCTCGCCCCGCTGGCCGAGCGCCACCGGGTCGTCGTCACCGTGGAGGACAACAGCCGCGTCGGCGGCGTCGGCTCCGCCGTCGCCCAGGCGCTGCGCGACGCCGGTGTGGACGTACCGCTGCGTGACTTCGGCATCCCCCCGCGCTTCCTCGACCACGCCTCCCGCGCCGAGGTCCTGGCCGAGATCGGGCTGACCGCCCCGGACGTCGCGCGCCAGGTCACCGGTCTGGTCTCGCGGCTCGACGGACGGTTCGAGAGCAGCGCCCAGGCCGTGGAGCCCGCCCGCGACTGACGGATCGGCGTCACCCGGCGTCACCTTTGGGCCGGTCGGCTCACTCTTCGGAGTGCCGACCGGCCCTTTCGCGTGCATTCTGACCACAGGGCGGGCAGCCCCATGGCAGGGAGGTGGACGTGAGTACGGACCAACAGCCACGCGCCAATACCGGAATGTTCCGGACCAAGTCGGTCGAGCAGTCGATCCGAGACACCGAGGAGCCGGAGCACGCGCTCCGGAAGTCCCTGTCGGCATGGGACCTGACGGTGTTCGGCGTCGGCGTCATCATCGGCACCGGCATCTTCGTCCTCACCGGCAAGGTCGCCAAGGAGAACGCCGGGCCGGCCACCGCCCTCGCCTTCGTCGCCGCCGGCATCGTCTGCGCCCTCGCCGCCCTGTGCTACGCCGAGTTCGCCTCGACGGTGCCGGTGGCGGGATCGGCGTACACCTTCGCGTACGCCTCGATCGGCGAGCTCCCCGCCTGGATCATCGGCTGGGACCTGGTCCTGGAGTTCGCCCTCGGCACGGCGGTGGTCGCCGTCGGCTGGTCCGGGTACGTCAGATCCCTGATGGACAACATCGGCTGGCACCTGCCGGCCGCGCTCGAAGGCCCGGACGTCGGGGGCGGCACCTTCGACATCCTGGCGTTCCTGCTCGTCCTCGTGCTGACCGCCGTCCTCGTCCTGGGCATGAAGCTCTCCGCCCGGATCACCGGGGTCGTCGTCGCGATCAAGGTGACCGTGGTGATGATCGTGATCGTCGCCGGCCTGTTCTTCATCGTCGGCGACAACTACAAGCCCTTCATCCCCCCGGCCGTCACCCCGCCCGGCGGCGGTTCCGGCTGGAGCGAGCCGCTGGTCCAGCTGATCTTCGGCTACGAGCCGACCAACTTCGGCGTCATGGGCATCTTCACCGCCGCCTCCGTCGTCTTCTTCGCCTTCATCGGCTTCGACGTGGTGGCCACCGCCGCGGAGGAGACCAAGCTGCCGCAGCGGGACATGCCCCGGGGCATCCTCGGCTCGCTCTTCATCTGCACCGTGCTGTACGTGGCCGTCGCCCTCGTCGTCACGGGCATGGAGAAATACACCGAGCTGTCCACCAGCGCCCCGCTCGCCGACGCCTTCAAGGCGGTGGGACACCCGTTCTACGCGGGCGTGATCAGCTTCGGCGCCGCCGTCGGCCTCACCACCGTCTGTCTGATCCTGCTGCTCGGCCAGACCCGCGTCTTCTTCGCGATGAGCCGCGACGGCCTGCTGCCGCGCTTCTTCTCGGTCACGCACCCCCGGTTCAGGACCCCGTACCGGCCGACCATCCTGCTCGGTGTGATCATCGCGATCGTCGCCGGCTTCACCAGCATCAACGAACTGGCGACCCTGGTGAACATCGGCACCCTCTTCGCCTTCGTCGTCGTCGCCGTCGGCGTCATGGTGCTCCGCCGCACCCGTCCCGACCTGCCGCGGGCCTTCCGCACCCCCTGGGTGCCCGTGCTGCCGATCCTCTCCATCGCCGCCTCGTTCTGGCTGATGCTCAACCTGCCGGGCGAGACCTGGTTCCGGTTCGCGGTCTGGATGGTGATCGGCCTGGTCGTGTACTTCCTGTACGGGCGCAGTCACAGCCGGCTCGGCCGGGAGGGCCGGGAAGCCCGCTACTGAGCGGGCCGGGGCCGCAGGGCCCCGGGCGCGTCGGGGACGGTCCGGGAGGGCGACTACAGTCGGTTCGTACCCGAACTCCTCCCGACGACCGGAGTGCTGGATCCCCTCATGGCGAATCGATCCCACGCCCCCACCGACCATCCTCACGGCCCCGCCGCCCCCGTGCTCCAGGGCGGCTGGCTGACCAGAGGGGAGGAGGGCCGGTTCAGCGCCTACCTGCCCCGGGACGGCGAGGTGGTGCGCTGGACCGAGGAGCCCGGCGGAGGCTGGAGCGGCCCCGTCTCCCTCGGCGGCGACGGCCTGACCCCCTTCCTCGCCGTCGGCCAGGGCGCCGACCGCTACGTCCACCTCGTCGGCCTGCGGCCGACGGGCGGGGACGAGGGGCACGTCGAGCTGGTGCACGCCGTCCAGTTCCAGACGGGCCGTCCCGCGGCCGCCTGGCGGTCGCTGGGGCACTCGAACGGCAAGGGCCCCTGGACCGGCAACCCCGCCGTCGCCGTGGACGCCCAGGGCCGCGTCTACGCCTTCGTACGGAACGGCGGCGGCGGCCTCAGCGTCCGCGCGCAGAAGGACGCGGGCGGCTGGCACCCCTGGTGGGACCTGATGGGTTCCAAGACCGACCCCTCGCCGGTCGCCGTCACCAACGGCTCCGGCCTCGTCGAGCTGTACAGCTCGCACGCCAAGGGCCTCGTCCGCTACGTCCAGCGCGAGGCCGGGGCGAAGCCGGTCCGCGAGGAGCTCCTGCCCGCCTCGGTGACCATGGGCACCCTCGCCGCCGTCACCGGGCCCTCCGGGCACGTGACGGCCTTCTACCTCGACCAGGAGGGCCAGATCACCGCCTGGTCGCCGGAGCGCTCGCTGCGGCCGACGCCGCTGGGCAAGGCCGTCGGCACCGGCCGGCCGGCCGTCACCCGCTGCCTCATCGACGGCTTCGACTGCACGGTCCTCGCCCAGCAGTCCGAGGACGGCCGGCTCGCCCTCGCCGCCTACCCCAGCGAGCAGGAGGCGGAGGGCCTGAACTGGTCGGAGACGGGGGAGCGGCACGGGAACCTGGACGCCGTCCTCACCCGGGGCCTCGACGGCGGTCTGGTCGCGATGGCCGTCGCCGACGGACGCGCGCCGGTCACCACCCGTCAGAAGGTGGGGGCCGAGGGGCTGCTGCTCGAAGGCTGGCGCTCCATAGGGTGAGCCCGCCCGCGACACGGGAACGGCCCCGGCACCTGTGCGAGGTGCCGGGGCCGTCCGTCGTGACGCCCTGGTGTTACGCCGGGACGCTCGCCACGCCCTGCGCCAGGAAACGCTTGCCGTTGACGCGCTCGGAGACGCCCTCGCGGTCCAGGTACGGCGTGATGCCGCCCAGGTGGAAGGGCCAGCCCGCACCGGTGATCAGGCAGAGGTCGATGTCCTGCGCCTCGGCGACGACACCCTCCTCCAGCATGAGGCCGATCTCCTGCGCCACCGCGTCGAGGACGCGGTCGCGGACCTGCTCCTCCGTCAGGACGACGTCGCCCTGCTTCAGGAGCGCGGCGACCTCGGGGTCGAGCTCCGGCTTGAAGCCGTTCTCCGGCTTGTAGACGTAGAAGCCGCGCTTGCCGGCCTCGACGACGGCCTTCAGGTTGGGGGAGACCGTGAAGCGCTCCGGGAAGGCGCGGTTCAGGGTCTCGGAGACGTGCAGGCCGATGGCCGGGCCGACGAGCTCCAGGAGGACCAGCGGGGACATCGGCAGGCCGAGCGGCTCGATCGCCTTCTCCGCCGTCTCGACGGAGGTGCCCTCGTCGATGACGTTCTGGATCTCGCCCATGAAGCGGGTCAGGATGCGGTTCACGACGAACGCCGGGGCGTCCTTGGTGAGGACCGCGGTCTTCTTCAGCTTCTTGGCGACGCCGAAGGCGGTGGCCAGGGAGGCGTCGTCGGTCTGCTCGCCCTTGACGATCTCCAGGAGCGGGAGGACCGCGACGGGGTTGAAGAAGTGGAAGCCGACCACGCGCTCCGGGTGCCGGAGCTTGGACGCCATCTCGGAGACCGACAGCGAGGAGGTGTTGGTGGCGAGGATCGCGTGCGCCGGAGCGACCGCCTCGACCTCCGCGAACACCTTCTGCTTGACGGACATCTCCTCGAACACGGCCTCGATGACGAAGTCCGCGTCCGCGAAGCCCTCGGCCTTGTCCAGGACGCCGGAGACCAGGCCCTTGAGGCGGTTGGCCTTGTCCTGGTTGATGCGGCCCTTGCCGAGCAGCTTGTCGATCTCGGCGTGGACGTAGCCCACGCCCTTGTCGACGCGCTCCTGGTCGATGTCGGTCAGGACGACCGGCACCTCCAGGCGGCGCAGGAAGAGCAGGGCGAGCTGGGAGGCCATCAGACCGGCGCCGACGACGCCGACCTTGGTGACCGGGCGGGCCAGGGACTTGTCCGGGGCGCCGGCCGGGCGCTTGCCGCGCTTCTGCACCAGGTTGAAGGCGTAGATGCCGGAGCGCAGCTCGCCGCCCATGATCAGGTCCGCGAGGGCCCGGTCCTCGGCGTCGAAGCCCTTCTGCAGGTCGCCGTCCTTGGCGGCCTCGATGATCTCGAGGGCGCGGTAGGCGGCCGGGGCGGCGCCGTGCACCTTGGAGTCGGCGATGGCGCGGCCCTTGGCGACGGCCTGGTCCCAGGCCTCGCCGCGGTCGACCTCGGGACGGTCCACGGTGACGTCGCCCTTGAGGACCGAGGCGGTCCAGATCAGCGACTGCTCCAGGAAGTCGGCGCCCTCGAAGATCGCGTCGGCGATGCCGAGCTCGAAGACCTGCTTGCCCTTGAGCTGGCGGTTCTGGTTGAGCGAGTTCTCGATGACGACCGAGACGGCCTTCTCGGCACCGATCAGGTTCGGCAGGATGGCGCAGCCGCCCCAGCCGGGCACCAGGCCGAGGAAGACCTCGGGCAGCGAGAAGGCCGGCAGGGCCTTCGACACGGTGCGGTAGGTGCAGTGCAGACCGACCTCGACGCCGCCGCCCATGGCCGCGCCGTTGTAGTACGCGAAGGTCGGCACGGCGAGCGCGGAGAGGCGCTTGAAGACGTCGTGGCCGCCCTTGCCGATGGCGAGCGCCTCGTCGTGCTTCTTGAGCAGCTCGACGCCCTTGAGGTCGGCGCCGACGGCGAAGATGAACGGCTTGCCGGTGATGCCGACGCCGACGATCTCACCGTTCGCGGCCTCGGCCTCGACCTGGTCGATCGCCGTGTTCAGATTGGCGAGGGACTGCGGGCCGAAGGTGGTCGGCTTGGTGTGGTCGAAGCCGTTGTCCAGCGTGATCAGCGCGAACCGGCCCGCACCGGCGGGCAGTTCGAAGTGCCGTACGTGGGCCGAGGTCACGACCTCGTCCGGGAAGAGCTCGGCGGCGCCCTTCAGAAGCTCGGCGGTGGTGCTCACTTGCCCTCCCAGTGGGGGTTCTCCCAGATGACCGTCGCGCCCATGCCGAAGCCGACGCACATGGTGGTGAGGCCGTAACGGACCTGCGGCTGCTCCTCGAACTGGCGGGCCAGCTGCGTCATCAGACGGACGCCGGAGGAGGCGAGCGGGTGCCCGTAGGCGATGGCGCCGCCGTACTGGTTGACGCGGGCGTCGTCGTCGGCGATGCCGTAGTGCTCCAGGAACGCGAGGACCTGGACCGCGAAGGCCTCGTTGATCTCAAAGAGGTCGATGTCCTCGATGGACAGACCGGCCTTGGCGAGGGCCTTCTCGGTCGCCGGGATCGGGCCGTAGCCCATGACCTCGGGCTCGACGCCGGCGAAGGCGTACGAGACGAGGCGCATCTTGACCGGGAGGTCGTTCTCGCGGGCGAAGTCCTCGGAGGCGATGATCGAGGCGGTGGCGCCGTCGTTGAGACCGGCCGCGTTGCCCGCGGTGACGTTGCCGTGGACGCGGAACGGCGTCTTCAGGTTCGCCAGCGACTCCAGGGTGGTGCCCGGGCGCATCGGCTCGTCGGCGGTGACCAGGCCCCAGCCGGTCTCGCCGGTGGAGGCGTCGGTGCGGCGCACCGAGATCGGCACCAGGTCCTGCTGGATCTTGCCGTCGGCGTACGCCTTGGCGGCCTTCTCCTGCGAGCGCACGGCGTACTCGTCGGCGCGCTGCTTGGTGATGGTGGGGTAGCGGTCGTGCAGGTTCTCGGCGGTCATGCCCATGAAGAGGGCGGACTCGTCGACCAGCTTCTCGCTGACGAACCGCGGGTTCGGGTCGACGCCCTCGCCCATGGGGTGGCGGCCCATGTGCTCGACGCCACCGGCGATGACGGCGTCGTACGCGCCGAAGGCGATCGAACCGGCGACGCTCGTCACGGCCGTGAGGGCGCCGGCGCACATGCGGTCGATGGAGTAGCCCGGCACGGACTGCGGCAGCCCGGCGAGGATGCCCGCCGTGCGGCCGAGGGTCAGGCCCTGGTCGCCGATCTGCGTGGTCGCGGCGATGGCGACCTCGTCGATCTTCGCGGGGTCGAGGCCCGGGTTGCGGCGCAGCAGCTCCCGGATGGCCTTCACGACGAGGTCGTCGGCGCGGGTCTCGTGGTAGATGCCCTTCGGGCCCGCCTTGCCGAACGGGGTGCGGACGCCGTCGACGAAGACGACGTCCCTGACGGTACGAGGCACGATGGCTCTCCTCCAGGGTGCGGGATGGCACTGCTGCTGCGGCCCACGCCTAAGCGTGCGCTTGCTTCCCCCCATGCTACTTGTGAGTAACCAGGCTGCCCACCCCCTGAGGGCCAAGCGGTGAAGGTCACACCGAGGATGCCACCGACACGGCCGAACGCCCCCGGCGCGCGCCCGTCCGATCGAAGTCTCCTGCGACCCGATGGGCCCAGGGCGACGGCCGCGTCGCGGCCGGAGGGCCTCCGACGGACGGAAGGCGGCACCGGCCGGGGCGCGAGGCCCCGGATCGGATTCGTGCCGGGCCCGCCGAGCTACCCGTTCCAGTTGTCCGACTCGAACGGCGACCGGGACGAACCGAACGCCGTCGTGGAATTCATCCCCGACGAGTGCGAGGTGGACATGGTGGCCTTCGTCGGCTGGTCCGCCGCGGTGTTCACCACGGGCCCGTGACGGTCGAGCCGGCCTGCGCGGGGCACTCGGTGGTGTGGGAGACGCAGCACCAGTGGGAGACGCAGCACCAGAACGTGCACAACCTCTCGAAGCACCGGCCCAAGCACCTCAAGGTCGACGGCAAGACCAACGGAGTCTTCGACATGGACACCGCCGGCAACCCCACCCCCGTCCCCCAGGACGGCGGACAGGACGGCGGAGCCCCCGGCCGCACGCGGCCGGGGGCTCCGGAAGCGGGGTTCACGCGCTCGCCGTCAGCGCCTTCACCAGCAGCGGGGTCACCAGTTCGACCTGCCACGGGCGGGCGCCGTGGCCCGTGAGGGCGGCGGCGACCGCGTCCGGGGTGCCCGGGACCGGCGGCTCCCAGCAGACCCGGCGCACGGTGTCCGGGGTGATCAGGTTCTCCTGCGGGAGGTTCAGCTCCTCCGCGAGCGCCGAGACCGCCGCGCGCGCCGCCGCGAGGCGGGCCGCCGCGACCGGGTCCTTGTCCGCCCAGGCGCGCGGCGGGGGCGGCCCCGCCACCTGCTGGCCCGGCTGGGGCAGCTCGCCCTCCGGAAGGGCCCTGGCGCGGTCCACCGCGGCCTGCCACTGCTCCAGCTGGCGCCGGCCCATCCGGTTGCCGAAGCCGGGCAGCGCGGTGAGCGCGGCCACGTTCAGCGGCACCGCGAGCGCCGCCTCCACGATCGCCGTGTCGCTCAGCACCTTGCCGGGGGAGACGTCGCGCCGCTGGGCGACCTTGTCACGGGCCGTCCACAGCTCCCGTACGACCGCCATCTGACGGCGGCGGCGCACCTTGTGCATGCCGGAGGTGCGGCGCCACGGGTCCTTGCGCGGCGGGGCCGGCGGAGCCGAGGCGATCGCGTCGAACTCCTGGTGGGCCCACTCCAGCTTGCCCTGCCGGTCGAGCTCCTTCTCCAGCGCGTCGCGCAGGTCGACGAGGAGCTCGACGTCGAGCGCCGCGTAGCGCAGCCAGGGCTCGGGCAGCGGGCGGGTGGACCAGTCGACCGCGGAGTGGCCCTTCTCCAGGGCGTAGCCGAGGACGGACTCGACCATCGCGCCGAGGCCGACCCGGGGGAAGCCCGCGAGACGGCCGGCCAGCTCGGTGTCGAAGAGCGAGGTGGGGAGCATGCCTATGTCGCGCAGGCACGGGAGGTCCTGGGTCGCGGCGTGCAGGATCCACTCGGTCCCGGCGAGCGCCTCGCCGAGCCCCGAGAGGTCGGGGCAGCCGACGGGGTCGATGAGCGCGGTGCCCGCGCCCTCGCGACGCAGCTGGACGAGGTAGGCGCGCTGGCCGTAGCGGTAGCCGGAGGCGCGCTCGGCGTCCACGGCCACGGGGCCGCTTCCGGCGGCGAACGCGGCGATCACCCCGGCGAGGGCGTCCTCGGTCTCGACGACGGGCGGGATCCCCTCACGGGGCTCCAGCAACGGGATCGGAAGCCCATTCGCAGGGACGTCGTCGTCCGGGGGGCCGCCCCCGGTGGTGCGCAGTGCTGTGTCTGCTGCGGTCTCTTGGGCGTCGGTCACGTGTCAAGGGTATCGGTCGACGGCAAGCGCCTGTCGGCGGAACGTTCCGCCGACAGGCGCCGACCCGTGTCCACCGGCCGTCAGTGGATGATCCCCGTCCGCAGGGCCACCGCGACCATGCCGGCGCGGTCGCCGGTGCCCAGCTTGCGGGCGATGCGGGCGAGGTGGCTCTTGACGGTGAGGGCGGAGAGGCCCATGGAGACGCCGATCGCCTTGTTCGACTGGCCCTCCGCGACGAGCCGCAGCACCTCCACCTCACGGCCGGAGAGCTCGCGGTAGCCGCCCGGGTGGCTCGGGGCACCCGGGGGGCGGCGGTGGCCGAGGCGGGCCGCCGCGGCGCCGATGGGGGCGGCGCCGGGGCGGGTCGGGTGGCCGATGTTGGTGCGGGTGCCGGTGACGACGTAGCCCTTCACGCCGCCCGCCAGGGCGTTGCGCACGGCGCCGATGTCGTCGGCGGCCGAGAGGGCGAGGCCGTTGGGCCAGCCCGCCGCGCGGGTCTCGGACAGCAGGGTCAGACCGCTGCCGTCGGGCAGGTGGACGTCGGCAACGCAGATGTCGCGCGGGTTGCCGACGCGGGGACGGGCCTCCGCGATGGACGAAGCCTCGATCACGTCGCGTACTCCGAGGGCCCACAGGTGGCGGGTCACGGTGGAACGGACGCGCGGATCGGCCACGACGACCATGGCCGTCGGCTTGTTCGGGCGGTAGGCGACCAGGCTTGCGGGCTGCTCGAGGAGAACGGACACCAGGCCTCCTGGGGGGAAGGGTGCGGGACGGAGCCGGCTCGGGGAAGAAGCCGGGGGCGAACCCGTGATGTGAAGGGGTCACTGACTCCTTCGGCAGCCGGGCCGCCCGCCTTTAGGGAAAGATCACGATTTGGTGAGTAACAATTAGGGCGATTCGGACACGTGATCGATCATCCTACGAGCGGGCCCGCCCCCTCACTCCCACGAGGGAGCCCCGGAGCACCCTTCCGAAGGGGGCCGGGAGCCGCGCCGGGACCCTCAGGCCCCCTGCGGCCCCCGGCGCTGGGGCAACGAGACGACCCCCGCACCCGTCACCGTCCCCGCCCCCGGATCCGCCGGCGCGGGCGGCAGCCCCGCGATCTGGCAGAGCAGATCGCACCAGGCCGCCAGGTGCGCCCCCGTGTCCGGCACCCCGCCCAGGCCCTCGCGGGGGGTCCAGGACGCCCGGATCTCGATCTGGGTCGCCGGCCTGCGGTCCGCGAGCCCGCCGAAGTAGTGCGAGCCCGCCATCGTCACGGTCCCGCTCGCCTCCCCGTACGCGAGCCCCCGCGCCTCCATCGCCCCGGTCAGCCAGGACCAGCACACCTCGGGCAGCAGCGGGTCCGCCGCCATCTCGGGCTCCAACTCCGCCCGGACCAGGGTCACCAGGCGGAACGCGCCCTTCCAGGCCTCGTGGCCGTCCGGGTCGTGCAGCAGCACGAGCCGCCCGTCCGCCAGGTCCTCCTCGCCCTCCACGACGGCCGCCTCCACCGCGTACGCGTACGGGGCGAGCCGCTGCGGCGGCCTGGTCGGATCGATCTCGATCTCGGACCGCAGCCTCGCCGACCGCAAGGCCTCCACCGCCCGCCGGAACGCGGGCGGAACCGGATTCGCCTCCGTACTGTCCGCCGTTTCGTCCGTCCCTCGATCGCCGTCGGAATGATCGGAAAAATGTCCCTGAGCCGCAGCCATGCGGGGAAGAGTAGGCGGAACGGGGCCTCTGTGCAGGGAGGACACCCGGCCCGGACGAGCGGCTTCCCGCCACATGCGAAGATTTGGGCGTGAGTGCCATGGACAGCCCGCAGGGCCAGCAGACGAAGCAGCAGTCGCGGACGCACGACTCCGCGTTCCTCAAGGCGTGCCGACGCGAGCCGGTGCCCCACACCCCCGTCTGGTTCATGCGACAGGCCGGGCGCTCCCTCCCCGAGTACCTGAAGGTCCGCGAGGGCATCCGCATGCTCGAGTCGTGCATGCGGCCCGAGCTGGTCACCGAGATCACGCTCCAGCCGGTGCGCCGCCACAAGGTCGACGCCGCCATCTACTTCAGCGACATCGTCGTCCCGCTCAAGGCCATCGGCATCGACCTCGACATCAAGCCCGGCGTCGGCCCGGTCGTCGCCGACCCGATCCGCACCCGCGCCGACCTGGCCCGGCTGCGCGACCTGACCCCCGAGGACGTCCACTACGTCACCGAGGCCATCGGCATGCTCACCGGAGAGCTGGGCGACACCCCGCTCATCGGCTTCGCCGGCGCGCCTTTCACCCTCGCGAGCTACCTCGTCGAGGGCGGCCCGTCCCGCAGCCACGAGCACACCAAGGCGCTCATGTACGGCGACCCGCAGCTCTGGGCCGACCTGCTCGACCGCCTCGCCGAGATCACCTCGGCCTTCCTCAAGGTCCAGATCGAGGCCGGCGCCTCCGCCGTGCAGCTCTTCGACTCCTGGGTCGGCGCCCTCGCCCCGGCCGACTACCGCCGCTCGGTGATGCCGGCCTCCACCAAGGTCTTCGACGCGGTCGCCCCCTACGGCGTCCCGCGCATCCACTTCGGCGTCGGCACGGGCGAGCTGCTCGGCCTCATGGGCGAGGCCGGCGCGGACGTCGTCGGCGTCGACTGGCGCGTCCCGCTCGACGAGGCCGCCCGCCGCGTCGGCCCCGGCAAGGCCCTCCAGGGCAACCTGGACCCGGCCGTGCTCTTCGCCTCGCGCGAGGTCGTGGAGGCCAAGACCGACGAGGTCCTCGACGCCGCGAAGGACCTGGAGGGCCACGTCTTCAACCTGGGCCACGGCGTGATGCCGGCGATGGACCCCGACGCGCTGAGCCGGCTCGTCGAGTACGTGCACACGCGGACGGCCCGCTGAGCGCCGCCCCCGCGCCCCCGTGCGCCGCCGGGACCGGCGGCACACGGGGAACGGACGGTCGTGCCCCGCGACCGGCGGGTGCCGGGCCCCGCGGCCGACGGACGGGCCGCCGCCCGGCACGGACCGGACCCGGTGCCGCCCGGGTCAGCCCGCCGCCCGAACGGCCCCCGCCGCCTTCCGCGCCGCGATCAGCACCGGGTCCCACACCGGCGAGAACGGCGGCGCGTACCCCAGGTCCAGGGCCGTCATCGCCTCCACCGTCATCCCCGCCGTGAGCGCCACCGCCGCGACGTCCACCCGCTTCGCCGCGCCCTCCCGGCCCACGATCTGCACCCCGAGCAGCCGGCCCGTGCGCCGCTCGGCCAGCATCTTCACCGTCATCGGCGCGGCCCCCGGGTAGTAGCCCGCCCGGCTCGTCGACTCGACCGTCACCGTCACGAACCGCAGCCCCACCTCCCGGGCGTCCTTCTCCCGCAGGCCCGTCCGCGCGATCTCCAGGTCGCACACCTTCGACATCGCCGTCCCCACGACGCCCGGGAAGGTCGCGTAACCGCTGCCCACGTTCGCGCCGATCACCTGCCCGTGCTTGTTCGCGTGCGTGCCCAGCGGCACGTGCCGCTCCCGGCCCGAGACCAGGTCGAGGACCTCCACGCAGTCGCCGCCGGCCCAGACGTTCCCGTGGCCCCGGACCCGCATCGACAGATCGGTGAGCAGCCCGCCGTACGCCCCGAGGGGCAGCCCCGCCGCCTTCGCGAGCGAGGTCTCCGGCGCCACGCCCGTGCCCAGCACCACCACGTCCGCCGGGTACTCGTCCGCCTCCGTCGCCACCGCCCGCACCCGGCCGTCCGAGCCCGTCAGGACCTTCGTCACCGGCGCCGAGACGACCGTCCTGATCCCCAGTCCGTCCATCGCCCGGTGCACGAGCCGCCCCATGTCCGGGTCGAGCGTCGCCATCGGCTGCTCGCCCCGGGTCAGGACCGTCACCTCGTAGCCCCGGTTCAGCAGGGCCTCGGCCATCTCCACGCCGATGTAGCCGCCGCCCACCACGACCGCCCGCCGCCCCTCCGTACCGGACAGCGAGTCGATCAGCGCCTGGCCGTCCTCCAGGTCCTGCACCCCGTGCACCCCGGGCGCGTCGATCCCCGGCAGCGGCGGGCGCAGCGGCCGGGCCCCGGTCGCGATCACCAGCTTGTCGAAGCCGGTCCACGCCTCCGTGCCCGCCTCCAGGTCCCGCGCGCGGACCCGCTGCCCCGGGACGTCGATCTCCGTCACCTCGGTCCGCGTCCGCAGGTCGATGTCGCGGGCCCGGTGCTCCTCGGGGGAGCGCGCGATCAGCTCCCCGCGCGCGGCCACGTCCCCGCCGACCCAGTACGGAATGCCGCAGGCCGAGTAGGAGGAGAAGTGCCCGCGCTCGAAGGCGACGATCTCCAGCTCCCCGGGAGACCTGAGCCTGCGTGCCTGCGACGCTGCGGACATGCCCGCCGCGTCGCCGCCGATGATCACCAGTCGTTCGCTCATGGGGAGACGCTACTTCTCGGGGGCCTCCCGGGGCTGCGGGGGCTTCACCGCCTCGGGGGCCACGGCGGCCCCGGCGGCGTTCCGCGGAGCGTCCGGCAGGCCGGGAGCCGGAGGCGCCGGCCGGGGACGGGCCGCGCGGCGCGGCCGGACGAACCGGCGCCACAGGACGAAGACGACCAGGGCGACCGCGAGCCACGGGGCCAGGGCGGTCAGGACGATCCCGATCCAGGCCGCCGCGCCCACCAGCGCGTTCCAGCCGCCGCTCAGGGCGTCCCCGAAGCCGGGACGGCCCTCCTCCGGCTCCTCCGCCGACGCCTTCTCCCGCTCGGAGAGCCGCAGGGTGATCGTCGCCGTCGTCGTCCGGTCCCTCAGCGAGGCCTGCTGGGCGAGCAGCGCCTCCAGGTCCGCCTGACGACGGCTCAGCTCGCCCTCCAGGGTCACCACGTCGGACAGCCTCTCCGCCCGGTCCATCAGGGCCCGCACCCGCGCCACGCTCGCCCGCTGGGTGGCGATCCGGCTCTCCACGTCCACCACCTGGTCGGTGACGTCCTTGGCGTCGGCCTTGCGGCCGAGGAGCTTCCCGGTGCCCGCGAGCTCGGCGAGGACGGAGTCGTACCGCTCCTGCGGCACCCGCAGCACGACCTGCGAGGTGAGGGCGACGTCGTCGACCCGCTCCGTCGACTCGTTCTCCACGTGCCCGCCCGCGTCCGCCGCCACCCGGCGGGCCGTGACCAGGGCCTTCGCCGCGTCCTCCACCTCCACGGAGAGCGAGGCGGTACGGATGACGTGCTGCCCGGCCGGCGTCTTCGCCGCAGGCTTCCCGGCGGCTCCGGCGGCTCCGGCGGCCGAACGGTCCGCGGCGCCCTCGGCCCCCGCGTCGGCGGGCCCCGCCGCAGCCGTGCCCCCCTTGCCGTCCGAGGCCGTGTCCGTGGCGCCCGCGCCGCAGCCGGCCAGGAGCAGTGAGGCCGCCAGCAGGGCCGCGGCCGTCGTTCTCGTCCTTGTTGCCCGCACGAGGATCCCCCCAGGGTGGTGAAGAGTGACGTTCCTTGGACGTACGGCCCCCGGCGGGAGTTGCCCTCCTGCGGTAGCGATGCGGTCACGGTCCGGCCTCGGAACGGGAGCGGGCGGGCGGTTTGAGAGAGTGGTGCCATGAATGCGGACACCACGGGACAGCACGCCGGGCCCCACGTCGTCGTCGCCGGAGGCGGGATCGCCGGACTCGCCGCCGCCCACCGGCTGGCCCTCGCCGGCCACCGGGTGACCCTCCTCGAAGCGGACGGCCGGATCGGCGGCAAGCTCCTCGCCGGGGAGATCGCGGGCGCGCCCGTCGACCTCGGTGCCGAGTCCCTGCTCGCCCGCCGCCCCGAGGCCGTCGCCCTCGCCCGGGCCGTCGGTCTCGGCGACCGGCTCCAGGCCCCCGCGACGACCACCGCGTCCGTCTGGTCCCGGGGCGCTCTCGTCCCCATGCCCAAGGGGCACGTCATGGGCGTCCCCGGCGCCCCCGCCGCCGTCGAGGGCCTCCTCTCGGCGGAGGGCGTGCGCCGCGTCGGCGGCGACGTGGAGCTGCCGCCCACCGAGATCGGCGAGGACGTCGCCATCGGCGCGTACGTCGCCGCGCGCATGGGCCACGAGGTCGTGGACCGGCTCGTCGAACCCCTCCTCGGCGGGGTCTACGCCGGTGACGCCCACCGCATCTCCATGAAGGCCGCCGTCCCCGCCCTCTTCGAGGCCGCCCGCGTCCACCCCACGCTCACCGCCGCCGTCCACGCCGTCCAGCGGGCCGGCGCCGCCACCCCCACCGACGCGGCGGGCGCCGCCACCGGCCTGGGCGGCGCCGCCTTCCTCGGCATCGCGGGCGGCATCGGCACCCTTCCCGGCGCGGTCGCCGACGCGATCCGCGCGGCGGGCGGCGAGATCCTCACCGGCACGCCCGTCGAGGCCCTGGTCCGCACCGGCGCCACCGGCTGGCGGGTGGTCACCCCGCACCGGACCCTCGACGCCGACGCCGTCGTCCTCGCCACCCCCGCCGGCGCCACCGCCGGGCTCCTCGGCGGGCACGCCCCGGCCGCCGCCGCCGAGCTCGACGCGATCGACTACGCCTCCATGGCCCTGGTCACCCTCGCCTTCCGCCGCTCCGACGTGCCCGCCCTGCCGGGCTCCGGGTTCCTCGTGCCCCCCGTCGACGGCCACACCATCAAGGCCTCCACGTTCTCCGGCCGGAAGTGGCAGTGGGTCTCCGACGGCGCCCCCGACCTGTTCGTGCTGCGCACCTCCGTCGGCCGCCACGGCGAGGAGGCGCAGGTCCACCGCGAGGACTCCGACCTCGTCGACGCCTCCCTCAAGGACCTCGCCGCCGCCACCGGACTCTCCGCCCGCCCGGTCGCCGGCACGGTCACCCGCTGGATCGGCGGCCTGCCCCAGTACCCGGTCGGCCACCTCGCCCGCGTCGCCCGCGTCCGCGCGGCCGTCGCCGCCCTCCCCGGGCTGCGGCTCGCGGGCGCCGCGTACGACGGCGTCGGCATCCCCGCCTGCGTCGCCTCGGCACACCGGGCCGCGGACGAGATCGCCGACGAGATCACCGCCACGTCGGGAACGGGGCACCCCGGTGCGGGGCACTCCTCGTGACGGGCGAGAATAGGCGTATGAGTGCGCCCGAAAAGATCCCGAACGCCGGTAAGAAGGCGAAGGACCTCAACGAGGTCATCCGCTACACCCTGTGGTCCGTCTTCAAGCTGCGCGACGTCCTCCCCGAGGACCGCGGCGGTTACGCCGACGAGGTCCAGGAGCTGTTCGACCAGCTCGCGGCCAAGGACATCACGGTCCGCGGCACGTACGACCTCTCCGGTCTGCGCGCCGACGCCGACGTCATGATCTGGTGGCACGCCGAGACGAGCGACGAGCTCCAGGAGGCGTACAACCTCTTCCGCCGCACCAGGCTGGGCCGCGCCCTGGAGCCGGTCTGGTCGAACATGGCGCTGCACCGCCCCGCCGAGTTCAACAAGTCGCACATCCCGGCCTTCCTGGCCGACGAGAACGCGCGCGACTACGTCTCGGTGTACCCCTTCGTGCGCTCCTACGACTGGTACCTGCTGCCGGACGAGGACCGCCGCCGCATGCTCGCCGACCACGGCAAGATGGCCCGCGGCTACCCCGACGTCCGCGCCAACACGGTCGCCTCCTTCTCGCTCGGCGACTACGAGTGGCTCCTCGCCTTCGAGGCCGACGAGCTGCACCGCATCGTCGACCTCATGCGTCACCTGCGCGCCTCCGAGGCGCGGATGCACGTCCGCGAGGAGGTCCCGTTCTTCACCGGCCGCCGCAAGAGCGTCGCCGACCTGGTGGCGGGCCTGGCCTGACGGCCGTACGAGACCTGGTGGCGCGCCCGGCTCCCGGCCGGGCGCGCCATCCCTTGACCCGGAAGATCAGACGGCGGGCGGCACCCTTGCCCGTCGCTCCAGCGACACCGGGTCCGGCTCCGGGTGCGGCGCGCGTCACGCGCGCCGCACCGGCGTCATTTCCGGGCCCTTTCTCGCCCGGCCCCTCTTCCGTCCGGGCTCAGCCCCGAAGGGCCGCGCGGAGCTCCGGTTCGAGGACGGCGGGACCGCGCGTCGCGAGAGCCGTGAGCGGATCGGCCGACGAGAGCCCGGAGAGCAGCCGCTGCCCGGCCGGCGACGCCCAGCGGGTGTACGGGTACACCTCGACCCGGCCGATCAGCAGGCAGAGCCCCGACCCGATCAGCGGCAGCGCGAACGCGGCGACGACCGGGGTCCGATCGGCCGCCGGCACCAGGAGCGCCGCGACCGTCCCCAGCACCAGCGCCAGCAGGAACCCCGCCCGTACCGCCCGCACCCCCGCCGCGATCTCCCGGCGGCCCTCCTCGGACACGGCGAGCCCCCGGCCGACGAGATCCTCCGCGAGGAGGCGCACGGACTCGGCGCCCGCGACCACCGGACGGACGGCGGGGATCGGCGACTGCCCGCCGGGCCCGATGGCGGCCAGCACCGCGCGCTCCAGCCCGTCCCCGCCGCTCGCGTCCACGACCGTCGCCCAGCCGGTGCGGGCGAGCAGCAGCCGCCGCGCCCGGTGCATCGACACCAGGGTCAGGTCGGTGACCCGGAGCGGCCCCCCGGCGAGGTAGGCCGCCTCGCGCACGGTGAGTTCCCGCGCACCGCCGGGCGACCCGTGCGGGCGGGCGGCGGCGAGCGAGGCACGGCAGACCCGCACGCAGCCGACACCGGCCGCGACGTACGCCACGAGGAGGAGCGGAACCCAGGCCATGCCCCGGTTCTACGGGAGGACGGGCGCGTCCGCCACCCGATCGGCCGCACGGCCGGGGGAGCTCAGCCGCTGGAGCTGGAACACGAGCTGGAGCTCGAACTCGAACACGAACTTGAGCTGGAGCACGAGCTGGAGCTGGAGCACGAGCTCGAACCGGAACACGAACCGCCGCCGGAACCGCCGCCGGAGCAGGAGCCCGAGGAACAGGACCCGGACGAGCAGGACCCGCCGCCGCCCGAGCAGGAGCTCCCGCCCCCGCCTCCGCAGGAGCTGTTGGTCGCGCACCACTCCGTGGCCGCGCCGAGGACGGCCGCGTCCGCGGAGGAGAAGTGCGACGGCGAGGGCCGCCCGCCGCGCCCGTTCCGCCGCCGCGGCGGCGCGTGGAACCGGGCGGCGGCGATCAGCTGCTCCCGGAGCACCGGATCCGGCAGCGCCCGCAGCCCGTGCAGGGCCACGAGGTGCCCGGCGTCGGCGGGGCCGCCGTGCGCCCGCCCGTACGCGAAGACCGCGCGGCGGCCGGCCGAGGTGACCTGCCGGGCGGAGATCGACCCGCAGACGATCGCGGTGATCCCGGCGGCCAACAGCACCGGCAGCACCTTGATGACGAACGGGAGCCGGAACTCCGGGTCGCCGGCGAAGTCGATCACCGTGAGGAGGATCGAGACGGGGAAGAGCACGAGGGCCGTCAGGCCGAGGGCGAGGCACCGGCGGGCGGTGGTCCGCCGCGTCGCCGGCGCGACGATCAGCCCGCGCGCCGCGAGGCCGTCGCCGATCTCCTGGACCGCCGGGTGCCGCATCACGCCGAGACGCAGAGGGGGCAGGGCCCCGTGCGGGGCGGCGGCGTGCTCCTGGAGGACGGCGCGCTCCACCGGGTCGTACGCGGTGGGGCGGACGACCGCGACGATGCCGGGACCGCCGATCGCGATCCTGCCGTCCGCCTGGAGGGCGGCGAGCGCGGTGTCGACGACGCGGGCCGGGCCGCCGTTGAGGAACGCGACCTCGTACCGGTCGTGGACGGGCCCGCCGGGACCGCCGCGCGTCCGGACCACCCGGGTGATGACGAGGGCGATGCCGACGGCGCCCGCGAGGTAGAGGAGGGCGAGCAGGAAGTCCATGGTCATCTCCCTACGAGGGCGTGGCGGGCGGCCCGTACGAGCCGGGTGGCGCGGCCCGGCGGACGGTTGCCGGAACGGTCCTGCCACCACTCCGTGAGCAGCCGCCGCGCCGCCGGGTCCTCCGGACGGCCGGCGAGCAGCAGGTGCTCGACGAAGTCGAGCGCGTCCCGGCGGTAGCCGCCGGTCATGGGACGGGACCGGGCGTACGCGAGGAACGCGGGCCGGAAGCCCTTGCCGAGGATCTCCGGCAGCTCCGGCGCGACCTTCGCGACGACCCCGGCCCGCTTGGCCGCGAGGGCACGGCTCTGGACCCCGATCCGACGGGTGTCGAACCCTTCGGGGACGGGGGTGCCGGCGACGAGCGCGGAGAGGAGGGCGGCCTGGGTGACGGCCAGGCGTTGACGGGCGCCGTCGCACGGGGCGGGCGCGGGCTCGTGGACGACCGGGGCGCTCGGCATCGGGCCGCCCGACGCGCGGGCGCCGGCGCCGATCAGGAGCGGGGCCCGTTGGGGTGCGGGTATCAGCGGAAGGGCGCCGTGCGCGCGGGCCGCGCCCGCCCGTTCCGCCCCGGCGGACCGCAGGCCCACAGTGGTCCGGATCGCGTCCAGTTCCCCCGCGAGCTCCGCCATGGGCGGGAAGTCGTCGTCACGCTCCAGCAGCACCCCCGGCGGCGACACCCGGGACGCGAGGTCCGCCAGGACGTCCAGCACCGGCTTCGGCACCGGGTGGGCGTGGGTGTCGTGCCAGACGCCGTCCCGCTCGACACCGCCCGCCACGTGCACGTACGCGATCGCCCCGACCGGCAGCTCGGACAGGGCCCGCGCCGGGTCCTCGCCCCGGTTGACGTGGTTCGTGTGCAGGTTGGCGACGTCGACGAGGAGCCGCACCCCCGTGCGCTCCACCAGCTCCGCCAGGAACTCCCCCTCCGTCATCTCCTCGCCCGGCCAGGCGATCAGGGCCGCGATGTTCTCCAGGGCGAGCGGCACGGGCAGCGCGTCCTGCGCGATGCGCACGTTCTCGCAGAGCACGTCGAGGGCGTCCCGCGTGCGGGGCACGGGCAGCAGGTGGCCCGCTTCGAGCAGCGGGGTCGCGGTGAGCGGCCCCCCGGCCCGTACGAACGCGATGTGCTCCGTGACCAGCGGCGCCCCCAGGGCCACCGCCTTCTCGCCGAGCGCCGCGAGCCGCGCCGGGTCCGGCCGGTCCGCGCCGCCGAGCCCGAGCGAGACGCCGTGCGGCACGACCGTCACGCCGCGCCCGCGCAGCCGGGTCAGGGAATCGGGCAGATGGTCCGCGCAGATGTTCTCCGCGACGACCTCCACCCAGTCGACGCCGGGCAGCGCCTCCACCGCCTCCGCGATCTCGGGACGCCAGCCGATGCCGATGCCGAGTTCCGTCATGTCCCCCTCCTTCGGTCCCCAGTCCCCCAGGTGATGGCCCGGGCGCCTCCGTCCGAACCGTGAACGCCCCGGGTTCAGAGCTTCATTTGAGCTTCGGCCGCCGCCCGGACGCACAGGGCGCCGCCGGCCCCGGACGCCGTCGCCCGGGCGCCGTCACCGAGCGCGGCGGCCCGG
Organism: Streptomyces sp. NPDC107498; assembly: GCF_055582805.1. Taxonomy (NCBI): domain Bacteria; kingdom Bacillati; phylum Actinomycetota; class Actinomycetes; order Kitasatosporales; family Streptomycetaceae; genus Streptomyces; species Streptomyces sp. NPDC107498. Next base: position 98,026 of record NZ_JBVJPE010000014.1, read on the forward strand.
CCGTCGGTCCGCCGGGGCGGGCGGCGGTCAGGAGGTCCGGGGGAGCCGCAGCTGCGGGGCGAAGCGCGCACCGCCCTCGGACACCACCGTGCACGAACCCGGGGCGATCTCCGTGAAGCCCGCGTCCCGCACCACCGGGAGGCCGCTCACCGTCAGCTGCGCCCACTCCCCGGCCGTCGCGGTCCGCACCGCGAGCGGGAAGCCCGCCTCGCGCCAGGCCTTCCGGTCGGCGTCCGGCATCGCCCACCACAGCAGCTGCGCCCCGTGCCCGGCCTGGGCCATCGCCTTGCCGGCCGACATGTGGAGCTCCGGGTTGAACCACAGCACCACCGCGCCCTCCGGCACGGGACCGGGCTCGGCCGGGTCGTCGAGGTCGGTGCCCGACACCTGGAGCCGGGCGAGCTCCTTGGGCCAGCCGTCGAGCGGGACCGGCGGGAAGACCCGCACCTCCGCCTCCGTACCGCCGACCGTGATCCCGGGGAGGGCGCCCGCGCGGCGCCACTCCGCGCCGCGGGCCCGGCGCACCACCTTCCGGATCCGGGCGTCCTGCCAGTCGGTGATCGCCCGCGCCCACTCGCCCTCGCCGAGGGAGCGGTCGTCGCCGAGGATCTCCAGGACGGCCCGCGCCGCGGTCTCCAGGGCGTCGGTACGGCTCGGGGGCGCGTCGCGCTCGATCCGGACGACCAGGGGGAGGACGAACTGGGGCTTCTCGTCGCGGAGATCGGTCTCGTTGCTGCTCACCCGGCAAGTCTGCCATCGGACTCAGGAGCGATTCTTGTGGGAATGATCCCTTCCGGGCCAGGATGCCCCTCATGAAGAGCGATCTTTTTTCCGGCGAGCACCTCGCCGAGGCGGCGACCTTCCCGGGGATGACCCTGCAGAACGCCAAGTCGGTCAAGTACACCGTGAACGGCGAGATGCACGCCCGCCAGGGTTCGATGATCGCTTTCCGCGGCGACCTCCAGTTCGAGCGCAAGGGCCAGGGCATCGGCGGCCTGCTCAAGCGCGCCGTCACCGGCGAGGGCCTGCCGCTGATGGCCGTGCGCGGTCAGGGCGAGGCCTGGTTCGCGCACGAGGCGCAGAACTGCTTCATCGTGGAGATCGAGCAGGGCGAGGCCTTCACGGTCAACGGCCGCAACGTCCTCTGCTTCGACTCCACCCTCCACTACGACATCAGGACCGTGAAGGGCGCCGGCATGACCGGCGGCGGCCTCTTCAACTCCGTCTTCTCCGGCTACGGCAAGATCGCCCTGGTGTGCGAGGGCAACCCGATCGTCATCCCCGTCACCCCGCAGGCCCCGGTGCACGTCGACACCGACGCCGTCGTCGGCTGGAGCGAGCAGCTCCACACCTCCCTGCACCGCTCGCAGTCCCTCGGCTCGATGATCCGCGGCGGCTCGGGCGAGGCGGTGCAGCTCAAGCTGGAGGGGCAGGGCTTCGTCGTCGTCCGGCCGAGCGAGCTCACCCCGCAGAAGAACCCCTCGAATTGAGGCTGGAGCACGTCGGGCGGCGGCACGGCCTCCGCGGGCCGTGGGTGCTGCGGGAGGTCTCGCTCGACCTGCCCGCCGGCGCGCTCGTCCGGGTCGTCGGCACCAACGGCACCGGCAAGTCCACGCTGCTCCGGCTGCTCGCGGGCATCGACGCGCCGACCGAGGGCCGCGTCACCGGCCGGCCCGCCCGCACCGCGTACGTCCCCGAGCGCTTCCCCGTCGCCCTCCCCTTCACGGCCGTCGACTACCTGGTCCACCTCGGACGCGTCCAGGGCCTCGGCCGGGCGGCGGCGCGGACCCGGGCGGGGGAGTGGCTGGAGCGCTTCGGGGCCGGCGAGCACGCCGGGACCGGGCTCGCGGAGCTCTCCAAGGGCACCGGCCAGAAGGTCGCCGTCGCCCAGGCCCTCCTCGCCGACCCGGCCCTGCTCGTCCTCGACGAGGCCTGGACCGGCCTCGACACCGGCGCCCGCGCCGAACTGGACACCGTCGTCCGCGAGCGCCTCGCGGCGGGCACGACGGTCGTCTTCGTCGACCACGACCCACGCCGCCTGCGGGGGGAGGCGACGGCGGTGTACGGGGTGCAGGCGGGCCGGGTGCGGCAGGCGGCGCCTGCCGGACTCGCGGGGCCGGGGCCCGGAGGCCCGGCGGCCGGGCCCGGACGCGCGGCGACGGGCGCGGGTCTCCGGGAGGCCCGGCCCGGGCCCGGGCCGACGGCGGGCGGTCCTTCGACGGGCGGGCCCGCGCCCGCTCCCGCCGTGCCCCTGCCGACGTCCGCTCCCGCCGCCCCCCGGCGCTCCGTCCGTATCGTCGCCTCCGGCGGGCGACCGCTTCCCGGGCGCCTGCCCGGCGGCCCCGCGGTCGCCCCCGGCGCCGACGGCGGCGCCACCGTCCTCACCGTGGACGCGGCGCACTCCGACGCGCTCCTGGGCGTGCTCCTCGCCGCGTCCTGGCACATCCACCACCTCGGCACCGAAGGCGTACGGACATGACGGCGCTCCTGCGCTACCAGTCGGCTCTGCTGCTCCGGTCCCAGCGCTGGCTTGCACCGCTGCTCCTCTACGCGGCCCTCATCGGCGTCGGCGTCCAGGCCGGCGAGCCGGTCCTCGGGGCGCTCGGGTTCACCGCGGCCGCGCTGCTCCCGGTGTCCGCCTGGACGGTGCGGACCTGTCTCACCCAGGAGCCGCCCGCCGCCCGGGGCGTGGTCGCGGCGGCGGCCGGCCGGGGCCGCGCCCATCTCGCGGCGCTGCTCACCGGGGCCGCCTGGCCGGTGCTCGTCGGCACGGTCGCGGTGCTCGCGGTGACGGCGGTCGGCGACCGGCGCGGGGTCACCCCGCTCGCCGCCGTCCTCACGGGGCTGTCGGCGGCCCTGGCCTGCGCCCTGACGGGCGCCGCCGTCGGCGCGCTGGCCTCCCGCCCCTTCCTCCGGGCCCCCGGCTGGTCCCTCGCCGCCCTCGTCCTCGGCTCCCTCCTCGCGCTCGTGACCACGGGGTCCCCGGCGAAGTCCGCGATGACCGCCCTGGTCGCCGGGGCCCGCACGGCGACCGTCGAGCCGCCCTGGGCGGCCTGCGGCGGCGCGCTGCTCCTGGCGGCGGCGACGGTGGTGCTCGCGTGCCGGGCGACGGCGCGCCTGGAGTGACCGGAGGGACGTCGTCGGGTCAGCGGCTCATGAGCTCCGAGACCTTGACGAAGCGGTAGCCGCGGGCGCGGAGCTCGGGGACGATCCGGCGGACCGCCCGCTCGGTCACGGGGGCGGCGCTGCGCGTGCAGTGCATGACGACGAGCGAGCCGGGCCTCACGCCGTCGAGGACCTGTTCGGCGACGGCGTCCGCGTCCTTCGCGAAGGCGTCGCCGCTGACGACGTCCCACTGGACCGCGGTGACGCCGGCGGGGGCGAGGGCGCGCAGGGCCGCGTCGTCGTAGCAGCCGCCGGGGAAGCGGAAGTACGGGACGACGTTGACGGCCCCGGCGTCCCGGAAGGCGTCGAAGGCGCGCTGCACGTCGGACGCCATGTCGGGCCGGGAGACGGTCGGCAGGCCGTAGCAGGGGGACGAGAAGGCGTAGTGGCTGTAGGAGTGGTTGGCGATCTCGAAGCGCGGGTCGCCGCCGATGGACTTGGCCTGGTCCGGGTACTCCTCCGCCCAGCGTCCGGTCATGAACACGGTCGCGTCCACCTCGAGCCGGCGCAGGGTGGCGATGAGCTCGGGGTTGTCGAAGTGCTCGCCGCGTGCGGCGCGGGGGCCCTGATCGGCGGTCATGTCGGCGTCGAACGTCAGCGCGACGACCTTCTCGGCGCCCTTCGCGCGGTGCGTGTAGACGGGGGTGAGGCCGCCGGGGCCGGGCGCCATGGTGGGCGGGGCGGCGGGGACGCGCGCGGGCTTGGGGCCGGGGGCGGCCTCGCTGGGCTTCGGCGAGGGGCCGTCGACGACGGCCGCCTTCGCCTTCGACGCCGGGTTTTCGGCCGCGCCGCCGCCGCAGCCGACGAGGGCGGCGCCCAGGAGACCGAGCGCCGCCAATTTTCGTACAGAAGTGTTCACGATCGGAAGTTAACCGATCAAAGTGATTATCGCTCGCGACTCGACAGCAGCAGCACCCGAGTCCACGCGCTGAGCTGACGCACCATCGCGTGAGCGTGCGCGGCCCGGTCCCGACGGAAGGGGAGGACGAGCAGGGCGGGCACGAAGGCGAGCGTCACGAGGAGCAGGGGCAGGGTCGACACGAGGACGATCAGGGCGCGCTGGGCCCATCGGAGCGTACGCATGGGGATCCTCAGGGGTGGTGGCTTGTACGGACCCCCACCGTCGGCGGCATCCGGTACGTTGCGACAGCCGCAACCGTTGCCGGTGCGGTGGCAACGCTCTGGGGGAGGGGTGCGATGACCGAAGTGGCCCGTACGCAGGGGAGTTCCTCGGAGGTCGAGCGGGGCGGGGCCCCCGAGGTCGCGGCGCTCGGCAACGCGTTGAAGGAGCTGTTCAACGGGCTGGGCGTCAGCCAGAGCCAGTACGCCCACCGCGTCCACCTCGACAAGTCCGCCGTCTCCCGCTACCTGGCCGGCCGCCGCATCGCGCCCCAGGACTTCATCGACCGCCTGGTCCGGGAGATCGAGGACCACCTCGGAGCGCCGCTCCGGCCGGAGGCGAAGGAGGCGCTCCGCGGACGGAGGCTGGAGGCGCTGCGGGTCCACAGTCCGGACGAGTTCCGGCTGGAGAGCCTGCGGGACGAGCTGGCGCGCTCGCGCCGGGACGCGCAGCGGGCCCACCGCACCATCGAGGCGCTGCACGCCCTCCTCGACAGGAAGGAGGCGGAGGTGCGGGACGTCGCCGACGACCTCACCCGCCTCCGCCTGGACTGGGGCGCGGAGCGGGCCGCCCTCGCCCACACCCAGGAGGACCTCCTCCGCCAGGTGGCAGAACTCCGTCAGGACCTCCAGGACGCGGAACACCTCCGGGCGGAGGCGGAACGCCAGACCCGGGAGCTGCGGGACCACGTGCTGGACCTGGAGGAGGAGCTGTCGCGGCGGAGGCCGGGGACCTCCCTCGGCGACGTGCCGCTGGAGCTGTTCAAGGAGCAGCTCCGGTGGACGTGGGACGAGGAGGACCTGCCCGAGGCGGCGCGTGACCTGACCGAGGCCGCGTGGTCCCGCCCCCTGGCGGAAGTGGCGGAGCTGCTGCGCTGGCTCAGGGAGAACGGCGCGTCCCCGGAGACGTTCGCCGCGGACGTGGCGCGGCTGCGGCCGCTGGCGGACGTGCTCGCCTTCGCCCCGGAAGTGGAGCGGCTGGGACGGTCCCGCATCCGGGAGTCATGGACGTCCGCCGTCGCCGCTCGGGTCACCGAGCGCAACGCGGCCGCCGTCTACCAGGGGCTGCGGGACCCCGAAACCCGCTCCGAGGCCGAGGCCGACCGCGTTCTCGCCGCGGCGGTGGGCCGCGTGCGGAGCAACGCGGAGGCGGTCGCCCTCGTCTCGGCCGCCCTGGCCGGCACGGCGCCCCCGGCCCGTCTGACGCGACTGGCGGAGAAGCTGGCCAAGGGGAGCCGGCTCGACCCGTTCGGTCTGCGGGTCGCCGTCGGGCTCGCGGAGGCGGGGCGGCTCGACGTGGCGGCCCTCGTCATCGCCGCCGCGGCCGGCCACGCGCCGGACCGGAAGGGCGACGAGATCGACGACGTGCGGCTCGGCCGCTGGGTCGGGGCGTTCGACGACGCCGGGATCGACAGCCTGTTCGATCTGGTGGCCTGGCTGGACGACACGGACGTCATGACCACCTTCGCCGACCGGCTGGCCCGCGCGCACGAGACGGAACTCCTCGACCGGCTGCTCACCACGATGGCCGAGTGCGGAAGGCTGGAGCTCCTCGACCTCCTCGACGCCCGCACGTCCGGACGGCTGCAGCGCGCCGTCCGCGACCGGCACCGCTCACGAGGCCAGTAGCCGTCGTCGGTACTCCTTCACGTCGAAGTCCCCCGGCGGGTACCGCGGGTCCAGCTCCTCCAGGTGGTCGAGGAGCAGCTTGCTGATCGCCCAGTTGCGGTACCACTTGCGGTCCGCCGGGACCAGGTACCAGGGGGCCCCGTCCGTCGTGCAGCGTTCGAGGGCGAGCTCGTACGCCTGCTGGTACGCCGGCCACAGCGCCCGCTCCTCGATGTCGCCCGGGTTGAACTTCCAGTGCTTGTCGGGATCGTCCAGGCGCGCGAGGAGCCGGGCGCGCTGTTCCTCGTAGGAGAGGTGCAGGAAGACCTTGACCACGGTCACGCCGTCCTCGGCGAGGGACTTCTCGAAGCGGTTGATCTGACCGTAGCGGCGGCCGAGCAGACGGCGGGGGACCAGCTCCCGGACCCGGGCGATGAGGACGTCCTCGTAGTGCGAGCGGTCGAAGATGCCGATCTCGCCCGGCTCGGGGAGCGCCCGCATGATCCGCCAGAGGAAGGGGTGGTTCCGCTCCTCCCGCGTCGGTGCCTTGAAGGCGTGGATGCGGCAGCCGGACGGGTTGAAGAGACCGATGACGTGCTTGACCGTGCCACCCTTGCCGCTGGTGTCCATGCCCTGGAGGACGAGGAGCAGCCTCCGGCGGTCGCCGGCGGTGCTCGCCGCGTACAGCCGCTCCTGGAGTTCGGCGAGGCGCGGCCCCAGGGCGGCGGTGGCGGCGAGCCCCGCCGCCTTGCCGGCGGGGCCGCCCGGGGTCGCCCCCGCGTCGTACGAGGCGAGGTCGATCCGCTCGCCCCCGGGAACGCGGAGGAGGTCGCGCAGCACGGGCTCCGGTGCCCTCTCCCGCTTCCGTCCGCCGTCCTTCTTCGGCATCCTCCGCCCCTTCCGCCGCGCCGGTCGTCCTCTCCCGATCGTGCGCCGGATCCCGGGCGCCCGCTAGCTCAGCACCACGGGCCCGTGACCGCGAAGGTCGTGCCGGGCGCGTAGCAGTTGACGTACATGGTCGAGCCGTCCGGGGAGAAGGTGACGCCCGCGAACTCGCCCCACTCCGGGGCGTCCGGGGTGCCGATGTTCTGTGCGCCCCGGGCGACGGCGTACACCTCGCCCTCCCTGCTCACCCCGAAGACGTGCTGCGCCCCGTTGCCGTCCTCGCAGACCATCAGGCCCCCGGTCGGCGCCAGGCAGATGTTGTCCGGGGACTCGCCGGGGAGCCGGACGTCGGTGTCCGGGCCGAAGACCACGACGAGGGTGAGCCGGCGCCGGTGCGGCTCGTACTTCCACACCTGGCCGAAGTGCGTGGCCGCCGAGCCGTCCTTGGTCCGCGCGAAGGAGGACACGAAGTAGACGGCCCGGCCGCCCCAGTAGCAGCCCTCCAGCTTCTGGGCGTGCGTGATGCCCCCGGGCCCGAAGTCCTGGTGCCGGATCGAGGTCGTGGTCGCCAGGGGGTCGGGTACGGGGACCCACTCGATGCCCTCGAAGCGGGCACCGGTCTCCTGGACGACGGAGAGGTCGGGCACGCCGGGCACCCGCATGGCCTCCAGGGCGCCGCCCGCGCGCAGCGAGCCGGTGCCGCCGAGCGGCTTCTCGGGGAGGAAGCGGTAGAAGAGCCCGAAGGGCCGCTCGAAGGCGTCCTCCGTCTCGTACACGATGCCGCTCTTCGGGTCGATCGCGATCGCCTCGTGCTGGAAGCGGCCCATCGCGGTGAGCGGGACGGCTCCGGTGCGGTGCGGGTCGGCCCCGTCGACCTCGAAGACGAAGCCGTGGTCCTTGGCGTAGCCGTTGGTGCCGGCCCGGTCCTCGGTCTCCTCGCAGGTCAGCCAGGTGTTCCACGGGGTGGGGCCGCCGGCGCAGTTGACGGCGGTCCCGGCGATGGCGACCCGCTCGCCGAGGACGTCGTTGCGGCCGTCGAGTTCGAGGACCGTGCAGCCGCCCTTGCCGGCCGGGTCGTACGTGAGGCCCGGGACGGTGGGCACGGCGATCTTCCCGGTGACCCGGTTCTCGTGGTTGCGGACGAGGTGCACCCGGCCGCGGCGGCCGGCGAAGGCACCCATGCCGTCGTGGTTGCCGGGGACCGGGCCCTCGCCGGAGCGGAGCGGGTCGCCCTCCCGGGAGAGCACCTTGTAGCGGAAGCCGGCCGGGAGGTCGAGGAGACCGTCCGGGTCCGGTACGAGGGGGCCGTGACCTCCCCGGCGGCCCGCGGCCGCGGCGCTTCCGGCGAAGAGTTCGGAGAGGGCGCCCGTGAAGGCGATCCCGGCGACGGACGCGCCGGTGCGGGAGAGGATCTGACGTCGTGTCGCGGACATGAGGCAACCCACTTTCCTGCAGGGGGTCCCCCCGGGCCGCCGGGCCCGGGGGGAGGACAGGTGTGTGACGTGACGTGTGACCCGCATGTGTGTATCACGCACCCTCGTGGCACGTGAACCATGCGGGCCGCAACTGCCCCATGTGGCGTGTGTGCTGACTGGGCGTCAGGCCAGTTCGGCGGTGAGGGTGATCGTCGTGCCGGCGAGCGCCTGGCTGACCGGGCAGTTCTTCTTCGCGTCCTCGGCGATCGCCTGGAACTCGTCCGCGTCCAGGCCGGGGACCGTGCCGCTCACGGACAGGTGGATGCCGGTGATGCCCTCGCCCGGCTGGAACGTGACGTCGGCCTTCGTCTCCAGGCGCTCGGGAGCGTGGCCCGCCTTGGCCAGACCGTTGGAGAAGGCCATCGAGAAGCAGGAGGAGTGCGCGGCGGCGATCAGCTCCTCGGGGCTGGTCTTGCCGTTGGGCTCCTCCGACCGGGCCGGCCAGGAGACGTCGTACGAGCCGAGACCGGAGGAGTCGAGGGTGACGACGCCGGAGCCCTTGAGGAGGTCGCCCTGCCAGACGGTGTGGGCGTGACGCACGGTGGCCATGGTGGATCCCTTTCGATCGGGTACGGCCCCCAAGCTACTGCGCGACGAGCCCCTTCGCGTCGCGGGCGAGCGCGGTGAGCCGCGAGATCGCCCGGAAGTACTTCTTGCGGTAGCCGCCGTTCAGCATCTCCTCGCTGAACAGCCCGTCGAAGGGGAGACCGGAGGCGAGCACGGGTATCTCGCGGTCGTAGAGCCGGTCGGCGAGGACGACGAGCCGCAGCGCCGTGGACTGGTCCGGGACCGGCCGGACGTCGGTGAGGCAGACGGCGCTGAGCTCGTCCGTGAGGGCGCCGTACCGGCTCGGGTGCACCCTGGCCAGGTGTTCGAGCAGGTGCGGGAAGTCGTCGAGGGAGGCGCCCGGCGTCGCGTACGCGGTCTGGGTGACGACCTGGTCGGAGTACGGGGCCGGGGCCTCGGGCAGACCGCGGTGGCGGTAGTCCTCGCCGTCGATCCGCAGCGGCCGGAAGTGGGCGGAGAGGCCCTGGATCTCGCGGAGGAAGTCGGCGGCGGCGAAGCGGCCCTCGCCGAGCTTGCCCGGGAGCGTGTTCGAGGTGGCGGCGAGGGCCACGCCCGACTCGACGAGCTTGCCGAGGAGGCTGGAGACGAGGACGGTGTCGCCCGGGTCGTCGAGCTCGAACTCGTCGATGCAGAGGAGCCGGTGCCCGCTGAGCGTCTTCACGGTCTGCTGGAAGCCGAGCGCGCCGACCAGGTTGGTCAGCTCGACGAAGGTGCCGAACGCCTTCAGCGCGGGCTCCGCGGGGGTCGCGTGCCACAGCGAGGCGAGCAGGTGGGTCTTGCCGACGCCGTATCCGCCGTCCAGGTAGACCCCGCGCGGGCCGCTCGGGGCGGCCGGCTTCCTCGCGAACCAGCGGCGCCTGCCGGCGCCGGAGGCGTGCGCTCCGCCGAGGCCCTCGGCGAAGGAGCAGAGGACCTTGACGGCCTCCGTCTGGCTCGGCTGGTGCGGGTCGGGCAGGTACGTGTCGAAGCGCACGGAGTCGAAGCGCGGCGGCGGCACCATCTCCGCCACGAGGCGCTCGGCGGGGACGTGGGGCTCTCGGGAGCAGAGCGAGAGCGGGGCCGCTTCGGAGGAAGCCGCTTCGGTGAGGGCACGGGTCGACACAGTTCCCCACTGTAAGCGCCGTGCCAGACTGCGAGGATGCGCCAGCTCTTCCCTGTGACGGACATGACAGCCTCGACCGCCTCCGACCAGGGGCGGTCGGCCGCCTCCGATCGCGAGTGGTCGCTCGACGCCCTCGCCGACGCCTACGCGTATCCGGAGGGGGGCGGCACCTGGCTGCGGGCCAACATGGTCTCCTCGCTCGACGGCGCCGGTCAGCACGACGGGCGCTCCCAGCCGCTCTCCTCCGAAGCCGACATGCGGATCTTCGGCATGCTGCGCGGGCTCGCCGACGTGGTCGTGGTGGGCGCGGAAACGGTACGGCTGGAGGGCTACCGCCCGGCCCGGGCGCGGGAGGCCTTCGCGGGCCGCCGGGCCGCCGCGGGACAGGGCCCCGCGCCCGTGATCGCCGTGGTCAGCGCCTCCCTCGACCTGGACTTCTCGCTGCCGCTCTTCACCGAGCCGCTGGTGCCGACCGTGGTCCTCACCGGGTCCGGCGCCCCCGCCGACCGGATCCGGGCCGCCCGGGAGGCGGGCGCCGAGGTGCTCTTCGCGGGCGACGGGGCCCGGGTGATGCCGGCCCGCGCGGTGGCGGTGCTCGCGGAGCGCGGGCTGCGCCGCCAGCTGACCGAGGGCGGGCCCCGGCTGCTCGGCCAGTTCGTGGGGGCGGACGTCCTCGACGAGCTGTGCCTGACGATCTCGCCGACGATGACGGCGGGCGACGCCCAACGGATCGCCGGGGGCCCCGCGGTGGCCGTCCCGACACGCTTCCAGGTGGCTTCCGTGCTGGAGCAGGACGGCTTCCTCTTCACCCGCTACCGTCGGATCTGACAATCGGCGGAATTTGTCGTTCCGCTTAGTGTCGGCTGGGCACACTTACTGTCGCAGACCCCGTGCGGGCACGGGGAAGGATGGTTTCCGCAGAAGGGCTCCTGAGGTGTTCACAAGCGTTCTGATGATCGAGAAGCCCCTCACGTCCGTCGACGTGGAATTCGTCACCACCCTGCACGGCGACGAGGGCGTGTCCTTCATCGTCCTCATGCAGCCGCGTGGTGACCAGGCCGATGTACTGCTGCGCGCCATCGACGACGTCGCCATGGGCGAGCTCAAGGACGCCGCCCGGGAGGGCGACGAACCGGAGGGCAAGGCGGCCAGGGTTCCCGCCGAGCAGGCCCTGGAGGTCTCCCTCCGGGCCCTGAGGAAGGCAGGCTGCGAAGCGGTCGGCCAGGTGGTCGAGAACCACCCGCTCGACAAGATGAAGGCGGTGGTCGACGAGTCGAAGGCGGACGAGGTGATCGTTCTCACCGCTCCGCACTACGTGGAGGAGTTCTTCCACCGGGACTGGGCGTCCCGGGCCCGCCACAAGGTCGGCGTCCCCGTCCTGAAGCTCTTCGCCCACAGCGAGTAGCGGCCGGCCCGTGTCCGCGCCCCGTGCAGGGGGCGCGGACACGGCCGGCCCGTCCCCGAGGACACGGCCGGCCCGTCCCCGAGGACACGGCCGGCCCGTCCCCGAGGACACGGCCGGCCCGTCCCCGAGGACACGGCCGGCCCGTCCCTGAGGACACGGCCGGCCCGTCCCCGAGGACACGGCCGGCCCGTCCCCGCGGACACGGACCCGCCGACCGCCGGGGCCCCGGCCGGGAGCCACTAGGCTGGGTGTTTCCAGACGCCCACCCGTTGCGCGCGCAACAGGTGGCCACGAACCACCCGGGGAGAGATCCGCATGGCACCCGCCATTCCCGCCGCCATGGAACGGCCGCACTTCATCGGCATCGGCGGTGCCGGGATGTCGGGCATCGCGAAGATCCTCGCCCAGCGCGGCGCCAAGGTCGCCGGCAGCGACGCCAAGGAGTCCGCGACCGCCGAGTCGCTGCGCGCCCTCGGCGCCACCGTGCACATCGGCCACGCCGCCGAGCACCTCGCCGACGACGCCTCCGCCGTCGTCGTCTCCAGCGCCATCCGCGCCGACAACCCCGAGCTGGCCCGCGCCGCCGAGCTCGGCATCCCCGTCGTCCACCGCTCCGACGCCCTCGCCTCCCTCATGGGCGGCCTGAGCGCGATCGCCGTCGCCGGCACGCACGGCAAGACGACCACCACCTCCATGCTGGCCGTCGCGCTCACCGAGCTCGGCCTCGACCCCTCGTACGCCATCGGCGGCGACCTCGCGGGCCCCGGCACGAACGCCCGGCACGGCGCCGGCGAGATCTTCGTCGCCGAGGCCGACGAGAGCGACCGCAGCTTCCAGAAGTACGACCCCGAGGTCGCGATCGTCCTCAACGTCGAGCTGGACCACCACGCGAACTACGCGTCGATGGACGAGATCTACGAGTCCTTCGAGGCCTTCACCGCCAAGATCCGCCCCGGCGGCACCCTGGTCGTCGGCGAGCACGCCGGCGCCCGCGAGCTGGCCCGCCGCGTCGCGGACCGCGACGGCCTGAGCGTCGTCACCGTCGGAGAGTCCGAGGACTCCGACGCCCGCATCCTCAAGATCGTCCCGAACGGCATGAAGAGCGAGGTGACCGTCCTCCTCGACGGCGTCGAGCACGCCTTCACCGTCTCCGTCCCGGGCCGCCACTACGCCCACAACGCCGCCGCGGCCCTCGCCGCCGGCGCCCGCGTCGGCATCGACCCGGCCGAGCTCGCCCAGGCCCTCACCGCCTACACCGGCGTCGGCCGCCGCCTCCAGCTCAAGGGCGAGGCCAAGGGCGTCCAGGTCATCGACTCGTACGCGCACCACCCCACCGAGATGACCGCCGACCTGGAGGCCATGCGCGGCGCCGCCGGGGCCTCCCGCCTCCTCGTCGTCTTCCAGCCGCACCTCTTCTCCCGCACCCAGGAGCTGGGCAAGGAGATGGGCGACGCGCTGGCCCTCGCCGACGCCTCCGTCGTCCTCGACATCTACCCGGCCCGCGAGGACCCGATCCCGGGCATCACCAGCGAGCTGATCATCGCGGCGGCCGAGCGGGCCGGCGCCGACGTCACGGCCGTCCACGACAAGGAGTCGGTCCCCGACGTCGTCGCGGGAATGGCAGGCCCCGGCGACCTCGTTCTCACGATGGGCGCGGGCGACGTCACGGATCTCGGTCCGAAGATCCTCGCCCGCCTGTCGAACTGAGGGAGTGGACGAACGATGGCGTACGAGGTCGAGAAGCCGGACGAGGAGTGGCAGGCGCAGCTGAGCCCGACGGAGTACCAGGTGCTCCGGCTGGCCGGCACGGAGCCCGCCTTCCGGGGTGAGTACACCGACACGAAGACGAAGGGCGTCTACTCCTGCCGCGCCTGCGGGGCGGAGCTCTTCACGTCGAACGAGAAGTTCGAGTCGCACTGCGGCTGGCCGTCCTTCTACGACCCGAAGGACAGCGAGGCCGTCGAGCTCGTCGCGGACACCTCCCACGGCATGGTCCGCACCGAGGTCCGCTGCGCCCGCTGCGGCTCCCACCTGGGCCACGTCTTCGAGGGCGAGGGCTACCCGACCCCGACGGACCAGCGGTACTGCATCAACTCGATCTCGCTGCGTCTGGAGCCCGAGGAGGGCTGACCCCCGGACGGTTCGTCAGCCGCCCCCTGTGGTAGGACTGTTGCGCATTGCAAACAGCCGACACGGGGGCACGAACATGGCTGTCACGGTTCCGGACTGGGCCGACACGCTTCTCGATCTGATCGGTGTGGCCTGGCCGAACGTCGACGAGGACGCGTACCGCGAGATGGCGGACGCGCTCAGGGAGTTCGCGGACGACCTGGAGGACGACGGCCAGCTCGCGAACAACCACTTCGAGCGGTTGCTGTCCTCGGGCCAGGGCGAGGCGCTCGACGCGCTCGACGAGCACTGGCAGAAGGTCAAGGGCAAGCACTTCAAGGACGTCGCCGGCGCCGCCCGCACGATCGCGGGCGGCCTGGACCTGGCGGCCGGCGCCGTCGAGGGCATGAAGCTCGCGGCGCTGGTGCAGCTGGGCTACCTCGCCTCCGAGGCGGGCATCGCCCTCTCGCTGATCCCGGTGACCGGTGGCCTGTCGGCGCTGATCGGCGCGGGGGCGATGCGGGCCACGCAGGAGGTCGTCAAGCGGCTGGTCAAGGAGTGCGCGGAGGAGGCCGTCGGGTACGTCGTGGCGGCGCTGACCGAGCCGGCGGTGGCGGCCCTGGAGGGCTTGGCGGCGGACCTGGTCGTGCAGCTGGGCGCGATGGCGATCGGCCTGCAGGACGGGGTGGACCTCGACCAGGCCAAGAAGGCCGGTACGGACGGCTTCAAGGACGGGGTGCAGTCCGGCAAGGAGAGCCTGAACCTGGCCTCGGCCGGAGGAGGCGGGGGCGGCGGCGGCTCGAAGGGCAGCGGGCTGAAGAACCTGCACATCGAGCACGCCGAGCACACCCACGCCTCCACCCAGCTCGACACCGTCAGCGTGCGCATCCACGGGAAGACGACGGGCAAACTCACGAAGGCGAAGACCGCGCACGGCCGCACCCGGGGGCGCGACTCGATCGCCGACGCGATCGACCCGATCGCGGACAAGGCGATGGAGGCCCTGACCAAGGCGGCGAAGTCGATGGGCGACCACGTCGGCCAGACGCTCCCGAAGGTCGTCAAGCAGATCTCGGTGGACCACAAGAACACCGACGACGACCTGCGCGACCGCTTCGCCCGCCAGCGCGGGGGCGACCACGACAACGGGGGCGAGGGCGGCGCGGGCGACGGTGGTGGAGGCGGCAATCCCCCCGGCGGGAACGGCGGCTCCGGTCCCGGTTCCGGCGACGATTCCGGAGGCAAGCGCATCACTCCGGCCCCGCCCTGGCACGGCAGCTCGGCGGGTACCATGCGCCACCACCGCACCGATCCGCTCGACGTCAGTCACCTCACGCCCGAGCAGCAGCGCGAGGCCCTCGTCCAGGAGGCCCGCGACCTCGCCGACCGGGCGCGCAGGGCCGACCCGGAGAACCCGGACGACCCCAAGCACCAGATCGACCTGGCCAAGACCCGTTTTCCGGTCGGTGAGCACCTCCTCAAGGACAACTCCTGTTCCGGCGGGCTGCTCCACGACGGTGTCGTGACGAGCCACACCAGCGCGACCCAGTTCGAGGGCAAGGACAAGCCCGACCTGCATCCGGGCGCGCAGCAGGTCTACGACGAGGTGAAGGCCATCCACGCCGCCCGGGGCACGAACGCCGGCGCGGGCCACGGGAAGTGCGCGGAGGCCATGCTCCTGTCGGACCGGCTCCGTCAGCTCGACCCGTCCGGCACCTCCCTCCGTACGATCGACCAGGTACGGGAGGCGATGACGGGTGCGCAGATGTACAGCGTGCAGATCGGGCGGGACAGGCGCGGACTCCTCGGTCACAACGACTACAAAGAGCCGTGCCCCTCGTGCGCGATCGCCCTGGACATCACCGGCATCACCGCCTACGCAGGTTAGGAGCCCCTCATGCCCCCTCTCAAGGTCCCGGCGGACGTCGACGCCTGGTTCACCGAGCATGGCTGGTTTCCCGGTCGGCAGGCCGGCGAGTCGGCCGCGGCGTTCGTGGCGGTCGTCGTCGAGGAGAGCCGGAAGCGCGGGTTTCCGGTGGAGCCGTTCGCCGTCGCGACCGACTTCCTCAACGAGCACGCCGGGCTTCGGGTGGTGCACGACGCCCGGCGTGACGACTACATCGAATTCACGCCCGTGCCCTACTGGGGCCACACCTTCGAGGACATGGCGGAGCTGAGCCGCAACCTCGGCGTGCGGCTCTTTCCGGTCGGATGGGACTCCACGGACGCGGAGTTGTACGTCGTGGACGAGCAGGGCCGGTTCTTCTGCATGCACCACACGGGTGACTACTACATGGGCACCGGCAAGCACGAGGCGATGATCGGCCTGTACCGGACGCCCATGCAGGACGCGGAGGATTTCTATGTCTGACCTGATCCCCGGTACGGCGGCCTCGCTGCTCGTCCACGGCACCATCACCAGCCACACCAACCTCACCGGTGACGGCGAGCCCGACCTCCACCCGGCCGTGCGGGAGTTCTTCGACGGCCTCCCGCCGGCCCTGCGCGAACCCTTCATCGGCTACTGCGCCGAGTCCGCCCTCGTCTCCGACGAGCTCTTCGGGTTCGACCGGCAGCGCGGCGACGGCCGCACCGCCACCCTCGACGAGGCCGTCCCGCACTTCGCGGGCGCCGCGATCGTCGCCCGCAAGATCCGCCCGCACGGCGACCCCGAGCACGGCACGGAGGCCGAGGTGTGCCGCTCCTGCACGGCGCTCCTCGACCGGCTGGGGATCGCGATCATCCACGACCGGGCATGACACGACCGGACATGACGCGACCGGGCATGAGCGAGGCACTGGCGGAAGCGGGCCGGCGGCCGGGCCGGGACGCGGGGGACCCCGCCATGGCGGCGGTCCTCGTCGTGGTGACCGTCGGCGCGGAGCTCTTCCCCGCCGCCGAACGCGCCGTGCGCGAGTTCCACGGCCTGCACCTCCTCCCCGCCGCCGACGGAGGCCGGGAGGTCGCCGCCCTCGGCGCGGTCGTCGACCCCCGCGAGGCCCGCCACGACGTCCCGGCCCTGAACCGGCTCGCCGACTCCCTCGGCGCCCGCCTCTTCCCCTTCGGCCGTACGGACACGGACGCGCCGCTCGCGGTCGACGAGCACGGGCGGCTCCTCGTGCTCGGCCCCGGCGGTCCCTGGCTCCTCGGCGAGACGGTCCGCGCCGGTCTGACGGCGCTGACCTCCGGAATCGCGCCGGTACGGCTCCGGCCGCCCCGGTGGCGCTTCCCGCTGCCCGGCCCCGAGAACGACCTCGGGGCGGCGGTGCGGGCCGCGCTCGTCGCCGTGTACGTCCTGCACAGCACGGGCCTGTTCGGCGCCCGCGCCCTGCACCTGCGGGCGACCACCCTGCGGGGGATCGGCGTCGTGGCCGTGGACGAGGAGTTCCCGCTGCGCCCGGGGGCCCTTGAGGACAACGCGGAGCCGCTCGCGGAGGCGATGACCGGCCGCCTCGAAGCGGCCGGGGCGCGCCCCGGGGCCTGCGAACTGACCCTCACCGTGTCCGCGCCGCCCGGCGCGGAGGGCCCGGCGGCGACGGTCGCCTGCGCCGTGACGGTGGGCGGCGAGACCGAGGGCCCCGCCCTGACCCTGTCGGCCGCGCTGTCCGCGACGTCCGGCCCCACGGCGAAGGCCCTGGACGCCTGCGCCCGGGCCCTCGCGGACTGGGCGGGTTCCCCGGTGTCCTGACCGTCGTTCGCCCCCACGCGACCGAGGAGTCCCTTGTGCCCCGTCGCGAAGTCCCCGCCGACGTCGACGTCTGGTTCGGCGAGCACGGCTGGTTTCCCGGCCGGAACGTCGCCGAGCGACCCGGCTTCTCAGTGCACCGAGAAGCCGCCGTCCACGAAGAGCGACTGGCCCGTGACGTACGCGGAGGAGGCGCTCGCCAGGAAGACGGCCGCGCCCGCGAAGTCCTCGGCCAGGCCGTTGCGGCCGACCATCGTGCGGGCGGCCAGGGCGGCGACCTTCTCCGGGTCGGAAGAGAGGCGCTCGTTGAGCGGGGTCATCACGAAGCCGGGGACCAGGGTGTTGGCGGTGACCCCGTACGGGGACCAGGCCTCGGCCTGCGAGCGGGCCAGCGACTCCAGGGCGCCCTTGGACACCCCGTACGCCCCGCTCCGGACGAACGCGCGGTGCGCCTGCTGCGAGGAGATGTGGATGATCCGGCCGAAGCCCCGCTCGGCCATGCCGGGGCCGAAGCGCCGGCCCAGGAGGAACGGCGCCTCCAGGTTCACGGTCATCGTCGTGTCCCACGTCTCCTCGCCCAACTCGCCGAACGGCGGACGGAGGTTGATGCCGGCCGAGTTCACCAGGACGTCCGGCTCCCCGAAGACGGCCGCCGCCTCCTCCGCCCCGGCCTTGATGCCGTCGCGGGTGCTCAGGTCGGCGCTCACCCGGGCCGCCCGGCAGCCGTCGGCCGTCAACTCGTCGACGGTCGCGACGAGTTCGGCCTCCTTGCGGGCCAGCACCACCACGCTCGCCCCCGCCCGGGCCAGGGCCCCCGCGATGGCCCTGCCGATGCCGGAACTGCCGCCGGTGACGAGGGCGTTGCGCCCTTCGAGCGAGAACATCCCGGAGAGGTAACCGGCCGGGTTCGTGCCCATCGTTTCGCTCCTCGTGTCGTACGGCGCCGGCCGACCGCGTGCGGCGGACGGCCGGTCCCCGCATCCTGGCACACGGCTCCGGATCAGCCGTGCCAGACCCCGGTCGCGGCCGTCGCCCGCACGTAGTCGGCGAAATCGCGGGGTGCGCGGCCCAGGGCCCGCCGCACGCCGTCGCCGAGCGTGGCGAAGCGGTCGTCGGCGATCCAGCCGAAGAGCGTGTTCAGGAGGGCGACGAAGTCCTCGGGCAGGCCCTTCCGCGCCGCGTACGCCGTGAACTCGTCCGGGGAGACGGGACGGTACGTGATGTCCCGGCCCGTCGCCCGGGCGACCTCCTCGGCCACCGCCCCCA
The DNA here is from genome assembly GCF_055582805.1 of Streptomyces sp. NPDC107498. Taxonomy (NCBI): domain Bacteria; kingdom Bacillati; phylum Actinomycetota; class Actinomycetes; order Kitasatosporales; family Streptomycetaceae; genus Streptomyces; species Streptomyces sp. NPDC107498. Next base: position 116,412 of record NZ_JBVJPE010000014.1, read on the forward strand.
GCGTGAGCAGGCGCGGTCCGGACAGCTCGTACGCCTCCCCGGCGTGACCGGCCTCGGTGAGCGCCGCCACGGCGACGTCCGCGATGTCCTCGACGTCGACGAACGGCTCCGCGCCCGCCCCCGCCGACCACACCACCTCGCCGTCGACGACCTGGTCCCGGAAGAACGGCTCCTCACCGAAGTTCTGCGCGAACCAGGCCGGCTTCAGGAGCGTCCACTCCGCGCCCGACTCCCGCACCGCCCGCTCGCAGGGCAGCTTCTCCTCGCCCTCGGCCGCCACCCAGTCGCGGTGCGAGAGCAGGACGAGCCGCTCGACCCCGCCGGCCGCGGCGAGCTTGCCGAAGGCACCCATCGAGACCGCCGCGTCGCTCTGCATCGAGTCGACCAGGTAGGCCGCGCCGACCCCCTCGAGAACGGGCTCCCAGGTGTTCTCGTCGTTCCAGTCGAACCGGGCGGGCCCCTTGCGGGAGGCCGCCCGGACCTCGTACCCCCGCTCCTTCAGGCGGGAGACCACGCGGCGGCCGGTCTTGCCCCTCCCGCCGAGGACCAGGATCGGCTTCGTCTTCGTGCTCGTGTTCGTGTTCGTGTTCGAGTCCGTCGTCATGCGATCAGTCAAACGGTGGGCCGGTGCGTCACGGAATGGTCCTCGCGCTCATCCCGATGTCCCGGACGCTCAGCCCTCCTAGACTCGCCCCGTGGATCCACTCGCGAGCCTCCTCTACGAAGTCCGCTCCGACGGCGCCCTGTTCAGCCGCAACGTCCTGGCCTCGCCCTGGTCGATCGGCTTCGCCGACGGGACGCCCCTCGCCGTCGTCACCCTGCTCCGCGGCTCCGGCTGGGTCGTCCCCGGCGATGACCTCCCGCCCGTCCCGCTCGGCCCCGGCGACGTCGCCCTCGTGACCGGCGCGGAGCCGTTCACCGTCACCGACGACCCGTCCGCGAAGACCCCGCCCTTCTACGTCGTGCACTCCGGTCACTGCACCACCGCCGACGGCGAGGACGTCAGCGAGGACGTCATCCTCGGCCTCCGCACCTGCGCCAACGCCCCCGGCGGCACCACCGTGCTCCTCACCGGCAGCTACCAGGTCGACGGCCGCGTCTCCGCCCGCCTCGTCGGCGGCCTCCCCCGCGTCCTCGTCGTCCCCCGGGACGACAGGGCCGGCCCGATCCTCGAACTCACCGACACCGAGATCAGCCGCGACGACCCCGGCCAGCAAGCCGTCCTCGACCGGCTCCTGGACCTCCTGCTGCTCTCCACCCTGCGGGGATGGTTCAGCCGCCCCGAATCCGACCCGCCCGCCTGGTACCGGGCGCTCGCCGACCCCGTCGCGGGCCGCGCCCTGCGCCTCATCCACGACCGCCCCGCGCGCCCGTGGACCGTGACCGCCCTCGCCCAGGAGGCCGGGGTCTCCCGGGCCACGCTCGCCCGCCGCTTCGGCGACCTCGTCGGCGAACCGCCCATGACGTACCTGACTGGCTGGCGCCTCGCCCTCGCCGCCGACCTGCTGACCCGCACCGACGCCACCGTGGAGTCGATCGCCCGACAGGTCGGCTACCGGAGCGCGTTCGGCCTGAGCGTCGCCTTCAAGCGCGTGTACGGGACCCGGCCCAGCGACCACCGTGTCGCCGTCGTCACCGGGCCTTGAACACGAACCTCTCGACCTCGCGGCGGTCGAGGTTCCAGAACGTCACCGACGGGTCCGGAGCCTTCTCCTTGCCGCCGCTCGGCTTCGCGGAGCGGGTCGCGGTGGGCTGCGGGGCGTCGGTGGTCGGGCTCGGGGTGGTGGGGGCGGTGGTGCCGGTCGCGCTCGCGGTACGGGACGGGGCCGGGCTCACGGCCCCGTCATCCGTCCCGCCGTCCGGCCCGCACGCCGTGGTCGAGAGGAGCGCGGTCACGGCCGCGGCTCCCGGGGCGTACGTCTTCCAGCTCTTGCGGGCAGCGCGCAGGGCGATCCCCCGTGTCCTTCGTATGGCTCGACGAGCAGGTTCTTCACCGGTGCGGCTGCCGCATTCCGGTGCGGGACTGCTCGTTGCGCACCACGGACATGGAGGTGATGCTTCCTCAGCCGAGCTGGTCGAGGAACTCCGTCCAGATGTCGGGGGAGAGGACCAGCTGGGGGCCGGTGGGGTTCTTGGAGTCGCGGACGTGGACGGTGGCGGGGCAGGTGGCGACCTCGACGCAGTTGTCGCCGCTTCCGCTGCTGTAGCTGCTCTTGAACCAGGCCAGTTCAGTCGTGCTCATAGTCCTCCTCGGATCTCCCGCAGCAGGCCCACGGACGCTTCTTCGGACAGAGCCTGTGCCCGCATCCTGGCATACCGCTGCTGGAGGATGCTGACCACTTTGGGGTCGGAGATGAGCTGGCCGGTCTCCTGGCCCTCGCAGTACGCGTACCCGGCGTTCTCCCGGGTCTCCAGGAGGCACAAGGGGCCGTCGAGACCCGCGTGGTGCCCACGCGACTGCGCCATGACCTGGATGTCGATGGTGCGTCGCTCGCAGAGCGCGAGGACGTGGTCGACCTGCTCGCGCATGACCTCCGGGCCGCCCATCTGGCGGCGCAGTACGTGCTCCTCGACGATGAAGCTGAAGAGGGTCTCCGGTCGATCCGTCAGGATGCTTGCCCGCTCCATGCGGGCGACCAGGTTCGACTCGATCTTGTCGTCGCCCATCGCCGGGATCTGCTTCTCGAAGAGCGTCCGGGCGTACGCGGGCGTCTGGAACAGACCGGGCACGAGTCGGTTCTCGTAGGTGCACAGCGTCACCGCCAGCGGCTCCAGCTCGGCCCATCCCGCGAACCACTTCGCAAGTCCCGCCCTCCGCGTCAGATGCTTCGCCGCCGCCCTGATGACCCCGAACGCCTCCAGCACCTCCTCCGCCCGGTTCACGAACTCCTTCGACGGCAGGCGCCTTCCCTGTTCGATCGAGGCGATCATCGGCACCGAGTACCCCACCAGCGGGACCAACTGTTCCTGTGTCAGGGCCACCCTCCTGCGGAAGGCCTTGACCACTTCCCCGAAGGCCTTCAGGCTCTCCGACGTCTCCGGTTCGCTTCCCTTCGGGACCTCGTCCGTCACCCCGACACCTCCCGCCGGGCGCCGCCACATTGGCCCCATGACCTCCCCCGCGATCCGCGAACCGGCCGTCGCCTTAAGTGTGTTCACCCAGCGCTTCAGCTCGACCCCGCGCGGTGCCCGCCTCGCCCGCCGGCTCGCTCTCCACCAGCTGGACCGCTGGCGCCTTCCGTACGGCTCCGAGACCTCCGACGCCGTCGGACTGCTCCTCGTCGAGGCGCTCGCCTCGCGGTGGACGGTGCTCGGCCGCGTACCGGTGGGGAAGACCGTACGGGCCGAGTTCGACCTGCCACCGGCCCCGGAGCGATCGGTACGCTGAACCTTTCCGCACTTTTGGGGAGAGTCATGACGAGCAGGTTCACCCAGTTGGTCGTCGACTGCCACGATCCTGAGGCGCTCGCGGCCTTCTGGTGCGAGGTCCTGGACTTCGAGGTGATCGACCGGAGCGAGGACGTGGTCGAGATCGGCTCCCGGGAGCCGACCGTCGAGGAGGTCCGGGCCCGCCCGATGCCGCCCACCCTGGGCTTCGTCCGGGTGCCCGAGGGCAAGACCGCGAAGAACCGGCTCCACATCGACGTCAGCCCGATCGACCGCGGCACCGAGGACGAGGTGACCAGGTTGCTCGGCCTCGGCGCCACCAGGGCGGACGTGGGCCAGGGGCCGGGCCGGAGCTGGGTGGTCATGGCGGACCCCGAGGGCAACGAGTTCTGCGTCCTGCGCGGCCCGGCGCCGCAGGACTAGGGCCTGCCTTCCGGGGCGTGCCGGGCCGGTGCCGGGCGTTCGGCCCGCACGGTCGGTGCGGGCCGAACGCGACCTCAGCTCCGGGCCGCCTCGTACCCCGCCGGGCGGGTCGTGAACGTGCCCCGACCCTGGGTGCGGCCCCGGAGGCGGGACGCGTAGCCGAAGAGCTCGGCCAGCGGCACCGTCGCCTCCACCACCGCCGTGCCGAGGCGGGTCGTCCGGTCCGTGACCCGGCCCCGGCGGGCCGCGAGGTCGCCGAGGACCGGGCCGACCGACTCGGCGGGGACGGTGACCGTCACCTCGGCCACCGGTTCGAGCAGGGTCATCACGCTCGCGCGGAGCGCCTCGCGCAGCGCGAACCTGCCCGCTGCGCGGAACGCCGTCTCCGAGGAGTCCTTCGGATGCGTGGCGCCGTCCGTGAGCGTGACCCGGACGCCCGTCACCGGGTGGCCGCCGAGGGGGCCCTCGACGAGGGCGTCCCGGCAGCCGGCCTCGACCGCGCGGACGTACTCCTGCGGGACGCGGCCGCCCGTGACCGTGGAGGCGAAGGCGAACTCCTCGTTCTCCGTCGGTTCGACGTCGATGACGACGTGGGCGAACTGGCCCGCGCCGCCGTCCTGTTTGACGTGCCGGTACAGCAGGCCGCTGACGCCCTTCGTCACCGTCTCCCGGTACGCCACCTGCGGGCGGCCGACCGTGACCTCCAGGCCCCGGTCGCGCCGCAGCTTCTCCACCGCGACCTCCAGGTGCAGCTCGCCGAGACCGGACAGGACCGTCTGGCCCGTCTCGGGGTCGGACCGGACCACGAGCGACGGGTCCTCCTCCGTCATCCGGGCGAGGGCCGTCGCGAGCCGGCCCGTGTCCGTGCCGCGGCGGGCCTCCACGGCCACCGAGACGACCGGGTCGGCGGTCGTCGGCGGTTCGAGGACGACCGGAGCGTCCGGGGCGCACAGCGTCGCCCCGGCACGTGCGGACTTCGGCCCGACGACGGTGACGATGTCACCGGCGCGCGCCGTGTCCACCTCCGTCGCCCGGTCGGCCTGGACGCGCAGGATGCGGGCGATCCGCTCCGTACGCCCGGTGGTGGTGTCGAGCACGGTGTCCCCCTTCCCGATCGTGCCCGCGTAGACGCGGAGACAGGTCGTGCGGCCGGTGGCCGTCGCGTTCACCTTGAAGACGAGCGCGGTGAACGGCGCCTCCGGGTCCGCCGGGACCCCGCCGCGCACCGGCGGCATGTCCGACGGGGCCGGGAGGTACGCGACGACGGCGTCGAGCAGCGGCTCGATGCCCCGGTCGCGGTACGCCGAGCCGCAGAGGACGACGACGGCCTCGCCGGAGAGGGTGAGGTCGCGGAGGGCGGCCGTGAGGACGTCCTCGGAGAGCTCGTCCCGCTCGCAGAACTCCTCCAGGGCGCGCGGGTGCAGCTCCGCGACCGTCTCCTCCAGGCGCCTCCTGCGGTGGTGGGCCTCGTCCCGGAGGTCGTCGGGGACCGGCAGGTCGGCGAACGCGTCGGCGCCGTCGGCCCACACGTACGCCCGCATCCGGACCAGGTCCACGACGCCCGTGAAGCCGTCCTCGCGCCCGATGGGCAGCTGGACGGGGAGCGGGACGGTGCCGAGGCGGTCCCGGATCGACGCCACGGCGGCGTCGAGCTCCGCGCCCGCGCGGTCCAGCTTGTTGACGAACGCGATCCTCGGCACCCCGTGCCGGTCGGCCTGGCGCCACACCGTCTCGCTCTGCGGCTCGACGCCCGCGACGGCGTCGAAGACGGCGACGGCGCCGTCGAGGACGCGCAGCGAGCGCTCGACCTCGTCGGAGAAGTCGACGTGACCGGGCGTGTCGATCAGGTTGATCCGGTGGCCCGCCCAGTCGCAGCTGACGGCCGCGGCGAAGATCGTGATGCCCCGGTCCCGCTCCTGCGGGTCGAAGTCGGTGACGGTGGTGCCGTCGTGGACCTCGCCGCGCTTGTGGGTGGCGCCGGTGAGGTACAGGAACCGCTCGGTGACGGTGGTCTTGCCGGCGTCGACGTGGGCGAGGATGCCGAGGTTGCGGATGCGCATGGGGTGGTGCCTTTCGCTGCTGCGTGGAGAACGGGGCAGCGCGATTCCCGGACGGATCCCCGAGGGGTCAGGACGTCACGGGTCGGCGATGGCGGGCGCGCAGCCGCCACCGGCCGGAGCGAGAGGCGAGGATCACGTCGAAGCGGCGCGTACGCACGGTCGGCTCTCCTCGGTGAATGCTCGCGGCACGGCACACCGGTCGGTGTGCCGTGCCGCGAGTGTAGGGAGGGCCGCCGCGCGGGCGACACCGAATTGTTCGGGTGGTGCCGGGGTGGCGCGGTGGCTACGCGGCCGGCTGGAGGAGGTCCCAGCGGTTGCCGTAGAGGTCTTCGAAGACGGCGACCGAGCCGTACGGCTCGTGGCGGGGCTCCTCCAGGAACTTCACCCCGGCGGCCGACATGCGCTCGTGGTCGCCGGCGAAGTCGTCCGTGTGGAGGAAGAAGCCGACCCGGCCGCCCGTCTGGTTGCCGACCGAGGCCTCCTGCTCCTCGTTCTTCGCGCGGGCGAGGAGCAGCCCGGTGTTGCCGAGGCCGCCGACGCCGGCCGAGCCGCGCGGACGGACGACGACCCAGCGGCTTCCGTCGCCGCGGTCGGTGTCCTCGACCAGCTCGAAGCCGAGGGCGTCGGTGTAGAAGGCGATGGCCTCGTCGTATGCACGGACGACGAGGGTGACGAGTGCGATGGACGGCATTTCCCCAACGTAATACGCGGAAGGGTAGGAACCCACCCGCGTCGACCCGCGTCGTGGCGGGGGACGACCCTTGCGGAAAGGAGGGTCGGAACGAGGGTCCGGGGAGGGTCGCCCCGAGGGTCGTCGGGGCAGTCGGGCAGTCGGGCCGCCGGGCAGCTGGGCAGTCGGGCCGCCGGGCAGTCGGGTCGCCGGGTCGCCGAGCGCTGCCCGGGCGGGGGCTTCGGGGGAGGGGCCGTTCCCGAGGGCGTGCGGCGGGCTCCGGAGCGGAGCCGTCCCCGCGGGGCGCGCGGTGCGAGAATGCGGTGCATGGACGCGCAGGAGTTCGATCGGCTGGAGGCCCGCGCGCGGGCGCTCGTCCCGTCGGGGCAGCGGCGGATCCTGGGGCTCGCCGGGGCGCCCGGCTCCGGGAAGTCCACGCTCGCCGACCGGCTCGTCGACCGGCTCGGCGGGCTCGCCGTGCTCGTCCCGATGGACGGGTTCCATCTGGCCGGGGCCGAACTGGAGCGGCTCGGGCGGGCCGACAGGAAGGGCGCGCCGGACACCTTCGACGCCGCCGGGTACACCGCGCTCCTCGCCCGGCTCCGCGCCCCCGCCCCCGGCACCACCGTCTACGCGCCCGCGTTCGACCGCTCCCTGGAGGAGCCGGTCGCCGGGGCGATCCCCGTCCCGCCCGAGGTCCCGCTCGTGGTCACCGAGGGGAACTACCTGCTGCACGACGGGGGCGCCTGGGCCGACGTCCTGCCGCTGCTCGACGAGGTCTGGTACCTCGACCTGGACGACCGCCACCGCGTCTCCCGGCTCGTCGAGCGGCACGTCCGCTTCGGCAAGGACCGGGCGCACGCCGAGCGCTGGGTCGACGCGTCCGACGAGCCCAACGCCCGCCTGGTGGCCCGGGGCCGCCACCGGGCCCACCTGGTCGTCCGGATGTCCTAGGGGGCGCCCTGCCGGTCCGGCGACCCCGCGGGCCGCCGTCCCGCCACCCGTTCGGCGGACTCGCCGGGCGACGGAGGGGGCGTGCTCATAGCGTCGGGCCGGAACGGGGATCGTCCTCACACCTGGAGCAGCCGATGACGGATGAGTCGATGGAGAAGCCGGCCACGGAGGCGTGGCTCTACGGATACCCGCTGGTCACGGCGGCCGTGACGAAGAGCAGCATGACGGCGGTGCCGGCCCGGGACGACGCGCGCCGGAAGGCCCCGGTCAACCAGTTCTGCTACATGCGCGCCACCCCGGACGCCTCCTTCACCGAGGTCGTCTCGCCGAACGCCGACACCCTGTACTCCAGCGCCTGGCTCGACCTGTCCGACCAGCCCCTGGTGCTGACCCTGCCCGACTTCGGCGACCGCTTCTGGATGGTCCCGATCCTGGACGCCTGGTCCAACGTCTGCGCCGTCGTCGGCCGGCGCGGGAACGGATCGTCCGCCGGCCCGTTCCTGATCGCCGGGCCGTCCTGGTCCGGAGCGGTCCCCACCGGGCTGACCCTGCTGAAGTCGCCCACCGCCGTGAACTGGATCATCGCCCGGTACGCGACCAGCGGCCCGTCGGACTTCCCGGCCGTCAACGAGCTCCAGGACGCCACCCGGCTGATCCCGCTCTCGCAGTGGACCGGCGACCCCGACGACTACTCCCCTCCCACCGACGTCCCCGTCCCCGCAGGCGCCGACACCACGACGGCGCCCGTCGACCAGGTCCACGCCCTCGACGGCCGCGACTACTTCACCCTCCTCAACCGGATGATGGTCGACAACCCTCCCGACCCCGCCGACGCCCCCTTCCTGGGCCGCCTGGCCAAACTCGGCATCGCACCCGGCGCGAGCCTGGACGACCTGTCCGCCGAGGAGCTCGCCGTCCTGGACGCGGGCGCGCGGCGCGGTCCGGAGGCCCTGCGCGAGCTGCTCGACCGGGCGGAGTCCGCCGAGACCGGTGGATGGGCCGTGCACCGAGGCCTCGGGGACTACGGAACCGACTACGCCAAGCGCGCGGTCATCACCCGGTTCGGGTACGGAGCCAACCTCGACGCCGACGCGCTGTACCCGCACGCCACCACCGACGCCGACGGCCGCCCCCTCGACGGGGCCCACGCCTACGTGCTGCACTTCGACGCCGATCGGATCCCGCCCGTCGACGGCTTCTGGTCCCTCACGATGATGAACGAGCGTCAGCTCTTCGTCGACAACCCGCTGAACCGGTACGCGATCGGCGACCGCAGCGGCATGCGCACCAACCCCGACGGCTCCCTGGACATCCACGTCCAGCACGACGACCCCGGACCCGATCGCGAGAGCAACTGGCTGCCTGCCCCCGCGGGCAGCTTCAACGTCTTCCTCCGCCTGTACTGGCCCCGGCAGCCCGCCCTCACCGGCGAATGGACCCCGCCCGCGCTGCGACGCACCGACTGAGCCCCGCCGGTCCGCCGGTCCGCCGCGTCAGGCGACCAGTTGGTAGATGCTCCGGGCCGTCAGCCACAGGCCGACGGCCAGGGCGAGCGTGACGACGAGCTGTTCCTGGTGTCCGCCCAGCCACTCCCGCAGGGAGTTCAGCCGGGCGTTCGCGGCCGTGGGCGCCCAGACCACGTACATCTCCATGACGATGAGGCTGAGCGTGGCCAGCAGGCAGTAGCCGGCCAGGGCGAGCCAGTCGTCGAGGGCGGAGAGGTCCGCGTCGACGACGGTCGCGGCGCCGGCGGCGACCAGTCCCCAGGGCTGCAGCAGCCACGCCAGACCGGCCGCCGCGACCGGGGAGGCGTTGTCGACCCGGGCGGTCCAGCGGGGCGGGCCGTGCGGGCGGGGCGGCCGACGGTGCCGGTACGTCCCGTACAGCACCAGTGCCAGACCGATGACGAGCTTCGCGATGATCGCGGCGGTCGAGGGCGCGCTGTGACGGGCCGGCGGCTTGCCGCCGGTCAGCAGCACCACCACGGCGATCACCGTGACCAGGTTGGCCAGCCACGACAGCAGGAACGCCATGCCCTGGCGAACGCCGCGCCGCGAGAAGAGCAACAGGATGAAGGCACTGTTGTGCAAGGGCCCCAGCGTGATGGCCGTCCCGATCACCACCAGGTCAAGGGTCACCGGACCGGTCACTCCTGGATGTCAGGGCCGTCCGCCGCACGTGCGGGAGGGGGCGGCCGGGAGGGGGAGGCGACGCCGCCACGGCGCCGCATCCCGACTTTGCAGGCGGCGCCCCGGCCGGTCAAGCGAGCCACGCCCGTGAAGCCCCCGCGAGCAGACCGTGCCGGCCGTCGCCTCACCGCCGCGGGACCGAGCCGCGGTCCGCGTGCTCCGTCGCCGCCACCGCCAGGGCACGGACCAGCGGGTGCGGCACGGTGCCCTCGCCCGCCAGTTCCGGCTGGAAGAGGGTCGCCAGGAAGAAGGGGTGCGAGGGGAGTTCGGCGATCCGGATGCCGCCCTCCTCGTCCGCGCCCGTGAAGCGCAGGCCGTGCGCCCGCAGGGTGTCCAGGTGGCGGCTGTCCGGGCCGTAGTCGCAGTGGTACCGCTCCGTCGTCCGCTCCGCGCCGAGCGCCTTCTCGGCGAGGGAGCCGGGGGTGACCCGTACGACCCCCTCGTGGCCCACGAGCGAGCAGGCGAGCGGGGCGATGAGGAGGTCGCCGGTGTCCGCCGACGGGTCGTTCTCGGCGTGCGCCGCCCGCTCCAGGCCGCAGACGTCCCGCGCGTACTCGATCAGGGCGTGCTGGAAGCCGGCGCAGGTGCCGAGGAAGGGGATGCCGTCCTCGCGGGCCGTGCGGATCGCCGCGAGCGCCCCCGCCTCGCTGGCGTACGGGCTGCCCGGCAGCACCCACACCGCGTCGAAGCCCTTCACGGCGCCGGGGGCCTCCGCGTCGCCCGTGGGGATCCAGTACGCGTCGAGCGCGAGCCCGTCCCGCTCGGCGAGGGCGTCCAGGAGGACCGGGATCCGGACGTGCGAGCGGACGTGCGGGGAGCGGTCGCCGACCAGGGCGATCCGGGGGGTGCGGGGGTGGGCGTGCGTGTTCGTGTTCATGGCCACCATGCTGGGCCGCCCCGCCCGTTCACGTCCAACGATGAATGCTGCACTCTCCATCAGAGACGCTTATGCCCCTCCGGCTAGGGTGGCCGCATGACGAACGATCACGACTGGGAGACCCGCGTCGCCGCGCTCTGGGAGCGCCTCGACGACCACGAGCCCGCCGAGTTCCGCGCCCGCGTCGCCGCCCTCGCCGCCGAGCGGCCCGCCGACGACCCGGCCGCCGTCTTCGAGCGGGGCGCCGCCCACGACTCCACCGGCATGCCCGAGGAAGCCGTCGTCCACTACGAGCGGGCCCTCGACCTCGGCCTCACCGGACTGCGCCGCCGACGGGCCGTCATCCAGCTCGCCAGCAGCCTGCGCAACCTCGGCCGCCCCGACCGCAGCGTCGAACTCCTCACCGCCGAGCGCGCCCTCCCCGCCGACCGGCTCGACGCCGACGAGCGGGCGCTCTCCGGCGCCGTCGACGCCTTCCTCGCCCTGGCCCTCGCCGACACCGGCCGCGACCGCGAGGCAGCCTCCCTCGCCCTCGGCGCCCTCGCGCCCCTGCTGCCCCGCTACAACCGCTCCCTCGCGCACTACGCCAAGGACCTGCTGAAGACCCCCTGGGGGTCCTGAGCCGGTGGACCCGCACCTCCTCCGCACGTACGTCACCGTCGTCCGCCTCGCCTCCTTCTCCGAGGCGGCGCGCGACCTCGGCTACACCCAGTCCGCCGTCTCCCAGCACATCGCCGCCCTGGAGGCCGACCTCGGGCTGCCCCTGCTCACCCGGCGGCCCGTCGCCCCCACCCCGGCCGGGGAGCGGCTCCTCGAACACGCCGGGGCGCTGCTGCTGCGCCTCGACGCGGCCCGCGCCGACCTCGACCGGTTCGCCGCCGCGCCCCGCGCGACCCTGAGCGTCGCCGCCTCCCCGCTCGCCCTCACCGCCCGTGTCCTCGCCGCCCTGCCCGCCACCGGTGTCACCCTGCGCGCCCTGCCCCGCGAGCGGGTGCCCGTCGCCGTCGCCGCCGGCGAGGCCGACGCCGGGCTCGTCGACGGGGTCACCGCCCCCAGCGACCCGCTGCGGCTGCCCGACGTCGCCCCGCTCGCCGCGACCGGCGTCGCCGAGGAGCCGCTCGCCGTCGTCCTGCCCGCCCGGCACCCCCTCGCCGGACGCCCCGGGCTCCGCCTCGACGACCTCGTCGACGCCCGCTGGCTCGACGCGCCCGCCGCCGGCGTCCCGCTCGACCGGCTGCGGGCCGTCCACGGCGGCCCCGCCGGGCGCGGCTTCCGCACCGCCCTGCGCTACGAGGGCGGCGACATCCGCACCCTCGCCGCCCTGGCCGCCGCCGGGCACGGACTCGTCCTGCTGCCGCTGTCCGCGACGGAGGGCGTCCCCGGCGCGGTCGCCGTCCCCCTGGTCGCGCCCCGGCTCGTCCACCGCGCCGAACTCCTCGTCCCGGCGGGCGCCCACGGCGAACCGTCCGGCCCGGTGGCCGAGTTCACCCGACGGCTCAAGGGCTGACACCCGCAGTCGCTACCCTGGGGCGCAACGGCGACGGAAGGCGGGCGGGCGTGGGGTGGCTGCGACGAGGATCCAGGCGGGACGGTGAGGACGCGCCGAGGGATCCCGGGTTCGCGTACTTCTCCCAGCGCGAGGCCGCGCTCTTCCGCGGCCGGGTCCGCCAGACCTTCGCCGAGCTCGGCCTGGAGGTCACCGTCTACGCCGACCACGTCGTCGACGACAAGGGCCGCCGCTTCGGCCTCGGCAACCTCGCCGCCGTCTGCCACCAGGACCGGCGCGGCCCCCGCGTCTGGCCCGGCATGATCGACCGCCACATCGGCCTCGTCGTCCGCGCCATGGACGGCCCCTCCGCGCTCGACACCCTGCCGCCCGAGCAGATCCGCGCCCAGCTCTACCCCCGGGTCGTCAGCGGCGACGGCATCGACGCCGGCGCCTTCGGCTACGCCAGGACCGTCGCCCCCGGCCTCTACGAGGTCCTCGCCCTCGACCTGCCCGAGAGCGTCATGATGCTCACCGACGAGGCGCTCGAACGGCTCGGGGACCACGCGCAGCTGCGCGCCCGGGCCCTGCGCAACCTGCGCGGACTGCCCGTCGAGGAGCACGAGACCGTCCGCGACGCCGACGGCATGTCCTTCGAGATCATCCTCGGCGACTCCTTCTACACCGCGAGCCGCGTCCTCGACCTCGACGGCGTCGTCCAACGGGTCACCGGCCTCCCGCTCGGCGAGCACGGCGCCCTCGTCGCCCTGCCCTTCCGGCACCAGCTCGCCTTCCACCCCATCCGGGACACCTCGATCATCCCGGCCCTCGGCGCGATGGCCTCCTTCGCCGCCGCCGGGTACGAGGACGTGCCGGGCGCCATCAGCCCGTACGTCTTCTGGTGGCGGGGCGGCACGCTCACCCAGCTCAGCGAGCACGACGAGGAGCGGGGCGACCTGCGGATCGTCGTCGGCGACGACTTCCACGAGCTCCTGGAACGGCTCATCGCCCAGGGCCCCGACCGCCGCTGATCCGGTCGCGGTCCGCGCCCCCGCCCGGCAGGATGCCGTACGACGCACCGGACGAGGACGGCGAGGAGAGGCCCCATGTCGCGCACGGAACCCCCCGACCAGGTCGTGCCCTTCACCGCGGACGACTACCGGGCCCGGATGGCCCGGGCCGTCGAGTCCGCCGCCGACGCCGGACTCGCGGGCGTGCTCGTCGCCCCCGGACCCGACCTGGTGTACCTCACCGGTTACCGGCCCACCGCGATCACCGAGCGGCTCACCGTCCTCGTCCTCGCCGTCGGCCGGGAACCGGTGCTCGTCGTCCCGACCCTGGAGGCGCCCGACGCGGAGAAGGCCGCCGGGGCCGCCGCGCTCACCCTGCGCGACTGGACCGACGGAAAGGACCCGTACGCCGTCACCGCGCCGCTCCTCGACGTCGACGGCCGGTTCGGCGTCAGCGACAACGCCTGGGCCATGCACCTCCTCGGCCTCCAGCGGGCCCTGCCCGGCACCTCGTACGTCTCCCTCACCGAGGCCCTGCCGATGCTCCGGGGCGTCAAGGACGCCCACGAGCTGGCCCGGATCGCGGCCGCCGGGGCCGCCGCCGACCAGGCGTACGGCGAGATCCTCGAGGTCCGGTTCGCCGGCCGCAAGGAGACCGAGGTCGCCGCCGACCTCGCCCGGTTCCTCATGGAGTCCGGCCACTCGCAGGTCGACTTCACCGTCGTCGGCTCCGGCCCCAACGGCGCCGACCCGCACCACGAGGCCGGCGACCGGGTCATCGAGCGCGGCGACATGGTCGTCCTCGACTTCGGCGGCCTCAAGCACGGCTACGGCTCCGACACCACCCGCACCGTCCACGTCGGCGAGCCCACCGACGAGGAGCGCCGCGTCCACGACCTCGTCCGCGAGGCCCAGCAGGCCGGCTTCGAGGCGGTGCGCCCCGGGGTCGCCTGCCAGGAGGTCGACCGGGCGGCCCGCAAGGTCATCACGGACGCGGGCTACGGCGAGTACTTCATCCACCGCACCGGCCACGGCATCGGCGTCACCACCCACGAGCCGCCGTACATGATCGAGGGCGAGGAGCTCCCCGTCGTCCCCGGCATGTGCTTCTCCGTGGAACCGGGCGTCTACCTCCCCGGCCGCTTCGGCGTCCGCATCGAGGACATCGTCACGGCCACCGAGGACGGCGCGGGGCGCCGCTTCAACAACACCCCGCACGAGATGGCCATCGTGGAATAGGGGCCCGGGGCTCAGCCGTCCGCGAGGACGACCGCGGACTCGCCGGGGAGGCCGAGGAGCCCGTCCGCCGCCGGGGGCTCGACCGGGTCCCAGGAGGCCAGGACCCGGTCGCGGCCGTTGGAGCCGAGGGGGATCACCGTCGGCTCCTTGCCCAGGTTCACGGCCACCCGCAGGTCCCCGCGCCGGAAGACCAGCCAGCGGGCCTCCTCGTCGAAGGCCGTCCTCACGCCCGCCAGGTCCGGGTCCGTCAGGTCGGGCAGGGTGCGGCGCAGCGCGATCAGCTGCCGGTGCCAGGCGAGGAGCCGCTTGTGCGGGTCCCGTTCGCGTTCGCGGCGGTCGAGGACCGAGCGGTCGCGGGTGGCCGGCTCCTGGGGGTCGGGGACCTCGTCCTCGGACCAGCCGTGCGCGGCGAACTCCCGCTTCCGGCCCCGCCGCACGGCCTCCGCGAGCTCCGGGTCGGTGTGGTCGGTGAAGTACATCCAGGGCGTGCTCGCCCCCCACTCCTCGCCCATGAACAGCATCGGCACCGAGGGGCCGGTGAGGACGAGCGTCGCCGCGCAGGCGAGCAGCCCGGGGGAGAGCGAGGAGGAGAGGCGGTCGCCGAGGGCCCGGTTGCCGATCTGGTCGTGTGTCTGCGCGTACCCCAGGAAGCGGTGGGCGGGGGTGCGCTCCCGGTCCACCGGGCGCCCGTGGCGGCGGCCGCGGAAGTCGGAGTACGTGCCGTCGTGGAAGAAGACGCGGGTGAGCGTCTTGGCGAGCGCCGCCATCGGGGCGCGCGCGAAGTCCGCGTAGTAGCCCTGGGACTCGCCCGTCAGGGCGGTGTGCAGGGCGTGGTGGAAGTCGTCGTTCCACTGGGCGTGCACCCCGAGGCCGCCGAGCGCGCGCGGGGTCGTCGTGCGCGGGTCGGCGAGGTCGGACTCCGCGATCAGGAAGTGCTGGCGGCCCTGCTCCTTCGCCAACTCGTCCACGGCCGCCGACAGTTCCTCCAGGAAGGTCAGCGCCCGCGTGTCGGCGAGGGCGTGCACCGCGTCGAGCCGCAGCCCGTCGATCCGGTAGTCCCGCAGCCAGGCGAGCGCGCTCCCCAGGAAGTACGCCCGGACCTCGTCCGAGCCCGGCGCGTCCAGGTTCACCGCCGCGCCCCACGGGGTGTGGTGGGCGTCCGTGAAGTACGGCCCGAAGGACGGGAGGTGGTTCCCGGACGGGCCCAGGTGGTTGTGCACCACGTCGAGGACCACGCCCATGCCGAGGCCGTGCGCCGCGTCCGTGAACCGCTTCAGGGCCTCGGGACCGCCGTACGGCTCGTGGACCGCCCACGGGGCCACCCCGTCGTACCCCCAGCCCCACACCCCGGGGAACGGGCACAGCGGCATCAGCTCCACATGGGTGATGCCGAGGCCCGCGAGCTCCCCGAGCCGCGCGGCCGCCGCGTCGAGCGTGCCCTCCGGGGTGAAGGTGCCGACGTGCAGCTCGTACAGGACGGCGCCGCGCAGCCGCAGTCGCGGGGACGCGTGGCGCCAGGCGTACGCCGAGTGGTCGACGACCGCGCTCAGGCCGTCGGGCCCGTCGGGCAGCCGGCGCGAGCGCGGGTCGGGCAGCACGGGCCCGCCGTCGAGCGAGAAGCCGTACCGGTCGCCGTCCCCGGCGGGCACCACGCCCGACCACCAGCCGTCCCGCTCGGCGTCCCGGTCCAGGGGGTGGGCGGAGCCGTTCAGCTCCAGCGTCACCCGGTCACGGGCGCTCGGCGCCCACACCTCGAAGAGCACGGGAATCCCCTCGTCGACGGTCCGCTCACTGCACCACCGCGACCATCCTGGCAGTCAGGACCCCGACTCGCCCGGCGCGTCCCGCACGCAGTCGATCGCGCGCTCGAACGTCACGTGGCCCGCGCGGGCGAAGGACGCCGCCATCGGCACGTTCCCCGGGTCCGTCGCCGCACGGATCCGGGGCACGTCGGCGGCGGCCGGGATCCGGGTCTCCTCCGTCAGGACGTCGTCGACACATCCGTGCCCGCGGTGGGCGGGCAGCACACCGACGTGCGCGATGACGGGGTGGTGGTCGTTCCGCCCGTGACCGGCGTCCTCGGCGCGACGAGGTCCTCGCGGTCCCGGTCGGGACGGGACTCCAGGCGGCCCTTCTGGACACGTCGGGGGCGACGGACCGACAATCTCGGATGTGACGACCCCTTTCGAGCTCCCGGCGAACTCCCCTCGGCTGACCGACGCCGAGCGGGACCGCGCGCTGGTGCTGCTCCGTGAGGGTGCCGCCCAGGGCCGCCTCTCGCACGACACCTTCCTCTTCCGGATGGAGCGCGCGCTCCAGGCCCGCCGGCCGGACGAACTCGCCCTGCTCACCGCCGACCTGCGGACCGAGGGCACCTGGACCCGGCGGGTGGTCGGCGCGGTGGAGCGGATGTCCGCGTTCACGGCGCGGATCGGGCGGGCCTGGAGCGCGGAGCGGCTCCCGAAGCTGCTGCTGCCGCGCCCCGGCCCGCACCCGCTGCGGATCGGGCGCGACCCGGTCAACGGGCTGCGGCTCAGCCACGAGACGGCCTCCCGGCTGCACGCCGAACTCTCCCTGCAGGGCGGGATGTGGGTGCTGCGCGACCTCGGCTCGACCAACGGCACCACCGTCAACGGACGGCGGGTCACCGGCGCCGTGGTCGTACGGCCGGGGGACGTGGTCGGCTTCGGACAGATGTCCTTCCGGCTGTCGCACGACTGAACCCCCGCCTTCACCCGTTCGGCGGTGTGCGGCGGGCGGTGCGGGCCGTGTGGTGATGGGCTGGGCGGACGCGCGCCATGATCTCCGGCCGCGGCACCCACCGCCGATCGACAGGGGGCGAGATGAGCGACGCGCCGAACCACGAGTCGGACCGGGGCACGCGGAGCGAGCGGCCGGAGGAGACCGGGGACCCCTGGAGGCGCCTGCCGTCGATGACTCCGGCGACGCCGTCGGCCGTTGCCCGCGCGAAGCCGACCCGGCCCGGCGGGACCCCGGCTGATGCCCCCGCCGGCACCCCGGCCCGTCCCCCCGGCACCGGCCGCCGGCCCGTCCCCGGAGGCGCGCGGGCCCTGGTCGGTCCGGCCGCCGCCGGGCCCCGCCCGCCCGGTGGCCGGATCGTCGCGCCGAGCCCCCTCGACCCCGGCGCCACGCTGGACCCGCACAGGATCCACCGGATCCTGCGCGAGGAGTTCCCGCTCACGTACGACCCGCTGCTGCGGGCCTGGGTCCTCAGCCGGTACGCGGACGTGGCCGCCGCCCTCACCGACGAGCGCTTCACCCACGGCCACCGGCCCGGCGACCCGCCGTGCGCGCGGGCCCACGTCGACGTGGACGTCGAGGCCCTGCGCGCGGCCACCGAGCGCACCGCCCACGTCCTGGCCCGCCGGATCGCCGAACGGTCCCGGGCGGACCTGGTCGCCGACTTCTGCCACTGGCTCCCGGCCGGCACCGTCGCCGCTGCCGTCGGCGTGCCCTACCGGGACATGATGCGGCTCGTCCGCGGCCGGGCGGCGGGCGCGCTCGCGGGGGAGTGCGGCGGTCAGATCGCCGTACGGGAGAAGGCGCTCGCCTCCTTCCTCGGCAACGTCCTCGTCGACCCCGACCAGGTCGCCGCCCTCCGCGACGCGCCCGCCGGTCTCGTCGCCCGCGCCTGGACCGAGTCGCTGCGCCGGGACCCGCCCGTGCAGATCGCGGTGCGCCGCACCGGCGCCGAAGTGCCGGTGAGCGGCGGCGTCGTCCCGGCGGGCGCGTCCGTCGCCCTGCTCGTCGGCTCGGCGGGCCGCGATCCGGAACGCTTCCGCGAGCCCGACCGCTTCGACCCGTTCCGCGACGACCCCGGTCAGCTCACCTACGGGACGGGTTTCTGCCCGGCGGTCCTCCTCGCCGAGCTCGAAGCGGAGTACGCCCTGCGCGCCCTCTTCACGGCCATGCCCCGCCTGCGCCTCGCCGACGGCTTCCGTCCCACTTCCACCGGCCTCATCACGCGCGCCCCGCGCAGTCTGATCGTCCGGCCGGGCGGCTGAACGGCCCCGCGACCGCGGTGGGGAGGAAGACCGCCGTCGCCGTCGCGGCGGGCGCCTCCCGGAGCGTCGAAGCGACCACCCGGCACCCGGGGTCCGGCGACGGCTCCGAGCGCACCACGTGCGAGGTCACCCGAGCGTCCCGCTCCCGACCAGGGGTGCCGGCGCGGCCGGGTCCGTACGGCCCGGCCACCAGACCGACACCAGCAGAAGGACGCCGGGGAGGATCCCGGCGGTCACGCGGACGGCGGTGACGGGGGCGTCGAGCGCGGCCAGCACCAGGCCCGCCGCCCCGCAGGCGGTGAGCGCGGCGGCGAGCACATGGAGCGCGGGTCTGCGCCAGGCCACCGCCAGGCCGAAGAAGTGCACGCCGACCACGAAGGCGATCCAGCCCACGGACGCCTGCGGGGCGTGCAGCACGCGGCTGATCACCAGGAGCCCGGCCGCGAGGCCGAGGACCTCCGCCGCCACCACGTACCAGTAACGCCGGCCGAACCGGGTGCCCTCGGCCGCGGCGGCCGACGGCGCCGCCCGGCCGGCGCGGCGCCCCAACAGGACCAGGCCGAGGAAGGCCGCGAGGGCGAGCAGCCGCAGCGGTGCGGCGACCGCCGTCGGCAGGGTGGTCACGTTGGCCTGGACGAACACGAGCCCGAAGGCACCGCCTATGAGCCGGCCCGTTTGATCCTTTGTCATGATCATCAGCTTGCCACGGGCGCGGCGGTCCGCTCACTCCAGCCGGGCGAGCAGCGCCACCGGCCGCTCCGCGAACAGTTCCGCCAGCTTCACCTCCGTCGCCGGACCGCCCGTGAACTCCCGCACCCCGTCGAGCGCGTCGACCCACCGCCCCTCGGGCAGCACCAGCTCCGTGTCCTGCCAGCCGCCCGTCTGGGCGAGCCGCAGGGAGAGCCGGGTCACGGCCGTGACCACCCGGCCGGAGCGGGCGAAGGCCAGGCAGTGCGCGGCCGCCGGCCCCTCCGCCGCCAGCGGCACGTACGTGCCGGCCGCTCCGAAGGCCTTCGGGTGCGCGCGCCGCAGCCGCAGCGCCGCCCGGACCAGGGCGGTCCGCTCGTCCTCCGGACCGACCGCGAACGGCGCCCGGTTGTCCGGGTCGACGAGCGCCCGGTACTCCCGCTCCGTGTTCTGGTACAGCTCCGGCACCCCCGGCATCGTCAGCTGGGCGAGCGCCGTCCCGAGCGCGTGCGCCCGGATGTGCGGCTCCAGGGCGAAGGCCGCCTCCGAGACGGTCCGGAGCGGGATCCGGCCGGGCCCGGCCGCCGCGAACTCGGCCACCGCCCGCTCGTACTCCTCGTCCGGCTCCGTCCAGCTGGTCCGGAGCCCCGCCTCCCGCACGGACTTGAGGATCGCGGGAACCAGCCGGTCCGGGTCCGGGGTGCCGAAACCGAAGGCCGTCTGCCAGGCCGTCCACGCCACGTGCGGATCGGGCGCGGGCACCCCGGCGACCTCCGCGAGGAGCTCCGTCCACACCTCCGGGCACTGGGCGAGCACCGCGATCCCGGCCCGGACGTCCGCGCTGCGCTTGGTGTCGTGCGTGGTCAGCACGGTGCCGGTGTCCGGCCAGTCCCGGGCGATCCGCAGGCAGTACGCGTGGAATTCCTCCACCGCGACCGCCGGACGGCCCGCGTCGCCGCCGACCTCGTTCGCGGAGAGCAGCGGGGCGTACCGGTAGAAGGCGGTGTCCTCCACGGACTTGGCCCGCAGTGCGGACGAGGTCTGCGCGAACCGTGCGCGGAACGCCCGGTGTTCGGGCCCGTCGCCCCGTCTCCCGAGCGCCAGGTCCCGTACGACGTCGACCGCCGTCGCCTCCTCCGGCACCGCGAACGCGGCCTTCGCGCCGCGTGCCGCCTCCGGGGTCAGCACCTCCTCGCCGCCGGTCCGGTAGGGGCGGTAGACGGGCACCCGGACGAGGAGCTCCCGGATCGCGGTGCGCAGCGCCCAGGGGGCGTGGTCCCGCAGCTCGGGGTCGGCGGCGCAGATCCGGCCGGCGATCCGGGTCAGCGCGGCCGTCTCGGCGGCCAGGTCGTGGCCGACCACCTCGTACGCGGCGCGGTGCGCGGTCGCCTCCCAGCGACCGCCCCGGTCCCCGGCCTTCCCCACGAACTCCCGGTAGACGTCAGCGAGTTCGTCGGCGCCCACCGGGTCGGTGAAGACGCCGTCGAGCTGCCGCAGCGCGTCGTACCCGGTGGTGCCCGCGACCGGCCAGGCGGCGGGCAGCGTCTCGGACCCCGTGAGGATCTTCTCGACGACCGTCCAGCACCGCCCGCCGGTCGCCGCCGCCAGGTCCTCCAGATACCCCTGCGGATCGGCGAGTCCGTCCGGGTGGTCGATGCGCAGCCCCTCGACCACCCCGTCCGCGACCAGCTCCACGATCTTCGCGTGGCTCGCCGCGAACACCTCGGGGTCCTCCACCCGCACCCCGATCAGGTCCGAGATGGTGAAGAAGCGCCGGTAGTCGAGCTCGGTGCGGGCGAGCCGCCACCAGCCGAGCCGGTACCACTGGGCGTCGAGCAGCTCGTCGAGCGGCAGCCCCTCGGTGCCCGCGCGGAGCGGGAACTCCTGGCCGTCCAGGTGCAGGGACCCGCCGGAGACCCGGAACCGGTCCCGCACCTCCGGGAGTCGCGCGGGCAGCACGGGGAGCAGCACCCGGCCGTCCCCGGCGCGCCAGTCGATGTCGAACCAGCGCGCGTACGGCGAGTCGGGGCCCTCGCGGAGCACGGCGCGCAGCGCGTGGTTGTGGCGCGGGGAGGCGGCCATGTGGTTGGGCACCAGGTCCACGACGAGCCCGAGGCCGTGCGCCCGCGCGGTCGCCGCCAGGGCCCGCAGCCCCTCCTCGCCGCCCAGTTCGGCCCGGACCGAGCGGTGGTCGGTGACGTCGTAGCCGTGGGTCGAACCGGGCACCGCCTCCAGGACGGGGGAGAGGTGCAGATGGGAGACCCCGAGGCCGGCCAGATGCGGCACGGCCCGCTCGGCGGCCGCGAACGGGAACTCCGGCTGGAGCTGCAACCGGTAGGTCGAGGTGGGTGGAATGGGCGTCATGCGAACGTACGTACCCCGCTGGAGGGCTTCTGTGTCATCGCCCCATGCACCCGTTCGAGTGCATCGCGTTACGTTCGCGTGATGCTCAGGACGTACCGCGCCACCCTCTCGTTGCTCGGCCCGGCCCTGCCGGTCGTCTCCTTCCTCGGCCGGCTGCCCACCGCGATGTGCCAGCTCGGCAGCCTGCTCCTGGTCGCCGAGACCAGCGGATCGCTCGCCACCGCGGGCCTCACGGGCGGCGCGCTCGCCGCCGGCCAGACCGTCGCCGGACCCGTCATCGGCCGGCTCGCCGACCGGCACGGCCAGCGCGGGATCGTCCTCGCGGCCTCCCTCGCCAACGCGGTCGCCGTCACCGCCCTGGTCCTCGCCGCCCTCGCCGGGATCGCCACCGGCCCGCTCATGGCGCTCGGGGCGCTCGCCGGGGCCACCGTCCCGCAGATCGGGCCGCTCGCCCGGAGCCGCTCCGTGGCCCTCGCCCGCCGCTCCGGCGCGGACGACCGGCTCGTCGGCACGGTGCTCTCCTTCGAGGGCACCCTCGACGAGATCTCCTTCGTCCTCGGCCCGGCCCTCGTCGGACTCGCCGCGGCCCTCGCCCACCCCGCCGCCGCGCTCCTCCTGGCGGCGCTGCTGCTCGCCGGCTGCGGCTCGGCCTTCGCCCTCCACCCGACGGCCCGGGCGACGGAGCCGAAGCGCGACGCGTCCACCCGTACGGGTGCCGCCGAACGGACGCGGCTGCCGGGGTCCGCGTACGCCCTGCGCGGCACGATGGCCCTCCAGGGCGCCATGTTCGGCGCCTCGCAGGCCGGGATCACCGCCCTCACCGAGGAGCTGGGCGCGCCCGCCCAGGCCGGGCTGGTCTACGCGGCCATGGGCGTCATGAGCGCCGCCGTCGGCCTCTCCACGGCCGCCGTGCCCGCCCGGATCGGACTCACGACCCGCTGGCGCGCCGCCACCGCCGGCCTCGTCGTCCTCTCCGCGCCGCTGCTCCTGGTGGACTCCCTGGCCGCGCTGTACGCGGTCGTCGTCGTCCTCGGCGCCGCCTACGCCCCGCACCTGATCACCGTCTTCGGACTCACCGAGCGGACCGTGCCGGCCACCCGGCTCGCCGAGTCCATGGCCTTCCTCACCAGCGGGATCGTGGGCGGCCAGGCCCTGGCCCTCGCCCTCTCCGGCCGGCTCGCCGAAGGCCACGGCGCCCCCGCCGCCTTCGCGGTGGCGGTGGGAGCGGCCGTGGCCTGCGCGGTGCTGTCCTGGGCGGTCCGGGCCACCCCTCCCGTACGGGAACTCGGGCCGGTCGCCTGACCCCGTACGGGAACTCGGACCGGTCGCCCGGCCCCGTACGGGGAGGGCTCAGGCCGGTCGGCGCAGCACGGTCAGGCTGAGCGGCGCCAGCGTCACCCGCTCGCCGCCCGCCAGCTCCGGGCCCTCCCGGGGCGGCATGCCCTCCGGGTCCGAGGTGTCCACCACCATGCGCCAGCAGCGCCCGTGGCTGTCCGGCACCGCGAACTCCAACTCCTTCGAGGAGGCGTTGAACATCAGGAGGAAGGAGTCGTCGGCGATCCGCTCGCCCTGCATGCCCGGCTCCGAGATGGCGTTGCCGTTGAGGAAGACGGTCAGCGCCTGGGCGTGCGCCGCCTGCCAGTCGCGGGAGGTCATCTCCTCGCCCTCGGGCGTGAACCAGGCGATGTCGGTCAGTTCGTCGTGGGTGCCCTCCACCGGCCTGCCGTGGAAGAAGCGGCGGCGCCGGAAGACCGGATGGTCCCGGCGCAGCCGGACCATCGCCTGGGTGAACCGCAGGAGCGTGGCGTCCGCGTCGTCGTTCTCCTTCGGCCACCGCACCCAGGAGACCTCGTTGTCCTGGCAGTACGCGTTGTTGTTGCCGCCCTGCGTCCGCCCGAACTCGTCGCCGTGGCTGAGCATCGGCACGCCCTGCGAGAGCATCAGCGTGGCGAGGAAGTTGCGCATCTGGCGGGCGCGCAGCTCGGCGATCCCGACGTCCTCGGTCTCGCCCTCCACCCCGCAGTTCCAGGAGCGGTTGTGGCTCTCGCCGTCCCGGTTGCCCTCGCCGTTCGCCTCGTTGTGCTTGTCGTTGTACGAGACGAGGTCCCGGAGCGTGAAGCCGTCGTGGCAGGTGACGAAGTTGACCGAGGCGAGCGGGCGCCGCCCGTCGTCCTGGTACAGGTCGGAGGAGCCGGTCAGCCGGGAGGCGAACTCGGCGAGGGTGCGCGGTTCGCCGCGCCACAGGTCCCGCACGCAGTCCCGGTACTTCCCGTTCCACTCGGTCCACAGCGGCGGGAAGTTGCCCACCTGGTAGCCGCCCTCGCCCACGTCCCACGGCTCGGCGATCAGCTTCACCTGGCTGACCACCGGGTCCTGCTGCACCAGGTCGAAGAAGGAGGACAGCCGGTCCACCTCGTGGAACTGGCGGGCCAGGGTGGCCGCCAGGTCGAAGCGGAAGCCGTCCACGTGCATCTCGGTCACCCAGTACCGCAGGCTGTCCATGATCATTTGAAGCACGTGCGGGGAGCGCATGAGCAGCGAGTTCCCGGTGCCGGTGGTGTCCGTGTGGTACCGGCGGTCGTTCGCGAGCCGGTAGTACGAGGGGTTGTCCAGGCCCCGGAAGGAGAGCGTCGGACCCAGGTGGTTGCCCTCGGCGGTGTGGTTGTAGACCACGTCGAGGATGACCTCGATGCCCGCCTGGTGCAGCGCCCGGACCGCCGACTTGAACTCCAGCACCTGCTGGCCCCGGTCGCCCCAGGACGCGTAGGCGTTGTGCGGGGCGAAGAAGCCGATCGTGTTGTAGCCCCAGTAGTTCGAGAGCCCCGCGTCCACCAGCCGGTGGTCGTTCACGAACTGGTGAACGGGCATCAGTTCGAGCGCGGTCACGCCCAGGTCCTTCAGATGGCCGATGACCGACGGGTGCGCGAGCCCCGCGTACGTGCCGCGCAGCTCCTCCGGGAGGTCCGGGTGCAGCATCGTGAGGCCCTTCACGTGGGCCTCGTAGATCACCGTGTGGTGGTACTCGGTGCGCGGGCGCCGGTCGTCGCCCCAGTCGAAGTACGGGTTGACCACGACCGAGGTCATGGTGTGCGGACCCGAGTCGAGGTCGTTGCGCGCGTCGGGCCGCCCGAACGGGTAGCCGTAGACCGCCTCGCCCCACTTGATCCGCCCGGACACCGCGCGGGCGTACGGGTCGAGCAGCAGCTTCGCCGCGTTGCAGCGCAGCCCGCGCTCCGGCGCGTACGGGCCGTACACACGGAACCCGTACCGCTGACCGGGCATCACGCCCGGCAGATAGGCGTGCCGTACGAACGCGTCGGTCTCTCGCAGTTCCACCGCCGTCTCCGAGCCGTCGTCGTGCAGCAGACACAGCTCGATCCTGTGGGCGGCCTCCGAGAAGACCGCGAAGTTGGTTCCTGCTCCGTCATAGGTGGCGCCCAGGGGGTACGCCTGTCCCGGCCAGACCTGCATGGATACGACTCTTCCTCTTCTGTCCGGGTTTCATAGCTCTTCTTCGGCCAGATCCTGCCCGAAAGAGTGGCAACCTCCTAGGACTTCGCCCCGTCCTACCGGGTGACCGCAGACCAAGAGGGGGACAGAGGGGGAAGTGTGTACGAAATAGCGCGCCGCCACCTGGGGAAGGTGGTGGCCGGAGCGGCCATGGCGGTGACGGGAACCGCCGTCGCGGTCGCGATCAGCCTGCCGGGTGCGGCAGGAGCGAACGACTCCGCCGGAACCGGCGGAACCACCGGAGCAACCGGAGCAACCGGAGCAGCCGGAGCCGCGGGTGCGGCGACGGGCGGAGGCCCGGCCGGCGCCACCGGGCAGGGGGAGGCGGGAGAGCGGGCAGCGGGCTCCGCGCCGCAGCCGGCCACCGTGGTCCCGCCCGCGGCCGAGGGGAAGAAGGGCGTCGGCGGCGATCCGCTCACGGACGACGAGCTCGCCCGGGCCGAGGCGCTGGCGCTGAACCCGCCCGCCGCCTCCGCCCAGCAGGACGTCACGGGCGGCCGGGGCCCCCAGCGCCTCGGCACCCGGCTCGCCGACCCGGTCCCAGGCGACGCCTCGCGCCGCGCCGAGGTCCGCCTCTACGACTACGGGCGGGACGAGCTCGTCACCAAGACCGTCAACCTCGACACCGGCAAGGTCGAGAGGTCCGGGACACAGCGCGGGGTCCAGCCCTCCGCCCACCCCGAGGAGCTGCGCGAGGCCCTGGAGCTCATCCTCGCGAGCCCGCTCGGCAAGGGCGTCAAGGAGGACTACGAGGACGCCACCGGCAAGGAGCTGACCTCCAGCAAGCAGCTGTGGTTCAACGGCGACGTCTACCGCACCTACCGCGAGGGCAACGTGCCCGAGCGGCTCGCCCGTTGCGGGGAGCACCGGTGCGTCCGGCTCGTCACCAAGGTCCTCAACGGGGCCTGGATCGACACCCGGAACCTGATCGTCGACCTCTCCGCGAGGACCGTCACCCGCGTCGGCTGACCACCGGCCCGGCCACTCCACAGCCTCACGACACGTACGAGGGAGTACGTCCCCATGCCCACCCAGCGAATCCGGAACCGGCTCACCCGCGAGCGGGGCGCCGTCCTGACCGCCGCCGTCCTGCTCGGCACCGCCACGGCCGCCGCCGGTCCCGCGACCGGCGCCACCGCCGCACCCAACCCGCCGTCCTCGACCGCCACGGCGCCCGCCGTGCCCGACTGCTCGGCCGCGTACCGCATCACACAGAAGCTCGACGGCGGCACCACCTGGCGCATGTGCTGGCGGTACGACACCGACGCCGGGCTCACGCTCGACCGGGTCACCTACCAGCCGCCCGGCGCCACCGCGCCCATCCCCGTCCTCAACAGCGCCCGGCTCGCCCAGATCCACGTGCCGTACGACGACGGCGGCGCCGAGTACGACGACCTCACCGGCGCCGGCTTCGGCTACGGCCTGCAGAACCTCAAGCCGGCCGAGTGCCCCGGCGGCACCCTCACCACCGTCAAGGTGGCCGACGTCGGCGACGTCAAGGGCCTGTGCACCACCACGCGGGCGCGCGGACACGCGTACCGCATGGCCAGCGACAACGGCTCCAAGGTCTGGCAGGCCCAGGCCAAGGACCTGCTCGTCTACACCGTCAACAAGGTCGGCTGGTACGAGTACATCACCGAGTGGCGCTTCACCGCCGACGGCACCATCGGCGCCAACGTCGGAGCCACCGGCAGCCTCTCGCCCGTCGACTACAACGCCACCGACGGACGGAGCTGGCCCCTCGGCAAGGGCGCCCGCGGCTACGCCACCAGCCACGCCCACAACGTCTTCTGGAAGCTCGACTTCGGCCTGGACGGCTCCACCAAGGACCGGATCGAGCAGTTCGACTCCACCGTCACCGCGCCCCCCGCGGGCGGCGGCGGGCCCACCGTGAAGACCAAGCGCACCGTCGTCACCAAGGAACTCGCCGGCGACGCCCACAACATGCGCTGGTGGCGGGTGGTCAGCGGCACCGGCAAGAACGCCGACGGCCACGCCCGCTCGTACGAGATCGTGCCCGGCCACACCGACACCCACGCGGGCCGCGGCTTCACCAAGCACGACGTCTACTTCACCCAGTCCCGGGCCTGCGAGAAGTTCGCGAGCAACAACATCGGCGGCTGCGCGGCCGGCGCCGGCGACAGCGTGGACAAGTGGGTCAACGGGGAGACCCTGACCAAACCGTCCGTGTGGGTCAACATCGGGTTCCACCACATCGCCCGGGACGAGGACCAGCAGCCGATGCCGGTCCACTGGCAGGGCTTCCAGCTCGCGCCCAGGGACGTAACCGCTATGAATCCGCTCACTCCGGCCGATCTCGCCTCCCAGAACGGACAGCCCGATCTGGGGAGTTGAGGAAGCAGCCTGACGATCCTGCTGCACCGCCTCCCGCTCGCGGAGTACCCTTCCTTGATCGTTGTCACATGGTCATCCTGTCCGCCGGAACGGGTGTCCGGGAGCAGAAGGCGGTGTGCGGGTGAGCTCGGGAGGTCTGGAGCTGCCCCCAGGTGACGCGGGTCACGAAGGGGGCCCGGCCGACCCCGCAGAGGCGCCGTCCGGGGCGGCCGTGCCGCCGGGCACAACCGTGCCGCCGGGCGTCGTCCTGCCGCCGGACACGGCCGTGCCGCCCGGCGCGGTCGCCGTCGGGCGGCCGGTGGAGATCGGGGCGGAGCTCGACTGGGGGCCCGAGGCCTGGAGCGAGGTCCGCACCCGGGCCCAGCGCGCCGGCCGCGCCTACATCTGGCTGAATCTGGTCGAACAGCGGCTGCGGGCCGTGGTCGCCGCCGTCCTGCGGCCCGTGTACGAACCGGTGCACGGCGAGGAGTGGGTGGTGGCCGCGGCCGGACCCGCCGGCCAGGAATGGGTCCAGCGGGCCGTCGCCGTCCGCGAGGTCTCCCGGCGCAAGGGCTACCTCCTGGACCCGGCCGACGACAACGTGCTGAGCTTCCTCACGCTGCCGCAGCTGCGCGAGCTGATGGTGCAGCACTGGCCCTGCTTCGAGCCCTACTTCGACGACCGGCGCGAGGTCGAGCTCGCCCTCGACGAGCTGGAGGTCACGCGGAACGTGGTCTCCCGCAACCGGGCCCTCTCGCTGACCGTCCTCGCCCAGTCCGAGCGGGCCTCCGCCCGCATCCTGGAGATCCTCGGCGGCGGCGCCGGGGTGCCCTCCGCCGACCGGCTGCCCGTGGACGCGGTCGAGGACCTCGTCGGCGACCGGTACGCGGACGTCGTCTCCGTCCACCCCGACCGGGTCCGGCTGCAGCGGCAGCTGCCCGCCGAGGACCTCTTCGGCGGCGCCCGCCGCCTCGACGCCACGGGCATAGGCCTCAACCTGCTCGTGCAGAACTTCTCCGGCCGCCGCATGGTCCGGCTCGCCGAGTCCGGCTGCCGGACCCGGCTCCTCTTCCTCAACCCCGCGAGCAGCGCCGTCAAGCGCCGCGAGCGCGAACTCGGACTGAGGAAGGGCGAGCTGAGCCGCTCGGTCGAGATGAACATCCTGCACATGCGCCGGGTCCGCTCGAAACTGCGCGATCCGGGCGCCTTCCAGATCCACGTCTTCGACGAGACCCCGCGCTTCACCGCCTACCTGGTGGACGGCGACGGGCCGGACGGGGTCGGCGTCGTCCAGTCGTACCTGCGCCGGGCCCGGGGCATGGAGGCGCCGGTCCTCGTCCTGCGCGGCGGCGGACGGAACGTCGTCCGGCACGGACAGTCCACCCGTGACGGAGATCACGGACTTTTCGAGACGTACCGGGAAGAATTCGAGTCGGTCTGGCTCGACTCCCGACCGGTCTCCTGACCCGCCCCCGGGGGCGACCGGGGACGTTGTCAGTGGTGCGTGCGAGGGTGGTCAGCACCACGGGGGAGATCACGCAAGGAGGATTCGATGGCTTGGCACGGCGCGACCCTTGTCGGCTTCGACCTGGAGACGACCGGCACCGAACCGCTGGAGGCCCGTATCGTCACGGCCTCGATCGTCGAGGTCGACGGCGGCGGACAGGTCAAGCGGCGGCGGGACTGGCTCGCCGACCCGGGCGTCCGCATCCCGGACCAGGCCGCCGCGATCCACGGCATCAGCACCGAGCGCGCGGCGGCCGAGGGCCGGCCGGTCCGCGAGGTCGCCGACGAGATCGCGACGACCCTCGCCGCCTACTGGGAGGACGGCGTCCCGGTCGTCGCGTACAACGCCTCCTTCGACCTCACGCTCCTCGCCGCCGAGCTGCGCCGCCACGGGCTGCCGTCGCTGGAGGAGCGGCTCGGCGGGGCGGCCGTCGGTCCGGTCGTCGATCCGTACACCATCGACCGGGCCGTCGACCGCTACCGGCGCGGCAAGCGGACCCTGGAGGCGGTCTGCGGGGAGTACGGCGTGGTGCTCGAAACCGCCCACCAGGCCGCAGCCGACGCGCTCGCCGCCGTCCGGGTCGCCGTGGCGATAGCCGAGCGGCACCCGCAGATCGCCGACCTGGACCCGGCCGAGCTGCACGAGCGTCAGATCGGCTGGTACCGCGTCTGGGCCGAGGGCCTCCAGGCCTTCCTGCGCGGCAAGGGCGACGCGCAGGCGGTCGTCGACTCCACGTGGCCCCTGCGGACGGCCGTCGCGACGGGCTAGGGGGCCTCGCGCGCTTCCGGCGAGGGCCGGTGACCGGTCCGCTTCGTGCGGGCCCGGGTCTCCGCGCCGTCGGGAGGAGCCGTTCTCTCTCCTTCGCCGTCGATTCCGACGCGTCCCGTTCGACGTACGGGTGTGAGCACCGCGCCGCACGCGGAC
This sequence comes from Streptomyces sp. NPDC107498, assembly GCF_055582805.1. Lineage (NCBI taxonomy): Bacteria > Bacillati > Actinomycetota > Actinomycetes > Kitasatosporales > Streptomycetaceae > Streptomyces > Streptomyces sp. NPDC107498. The sequence goes on from NZ_JBVJPE010000014.1 coordinate 146,058, forward strand.
GCGACAGGACCCGACGGAGGAGAGACGCATGGGACAGCTGCTGAGAGTCATGAACTTCAACGTGTCGAGCGACGGGATCGGGGCGGGTCCCGACGAGCGCCAGAGTCTGGAGAACCCGTTCGGCCTCCCGCACGCCGAGCGCCTGTTCGCGTGGGCCGGCGCCACCGCGAGCTGGCCGATGCGCACGGACGCCGGCGGGAGCCGGGGGCTCGACGACTACTTCACGCGGGACTTCGCCCGGAACATCGGCGCCGAGATCATGGGACGCAACAAGTTCGGTCCCCAGCGCGGGCCTTGGCAGGACCACGCGTGGCAGGGGTGGTGGGGCGACGAGCCTCCGTTCCGCACGCCGGTCTTCGTCCTGACCCACCACGAGCGCCCCTCGATCACCCTCTCCGACACGACGTTCCACTTCGTCGACGGCGACCCCGCCACCGTCCTCGACCGGGCGCGGAAGGCGGCCGACGGCAAGGACGTGCGCCTCGGCGGCGGGGTCGGCACCGTCCGGCAGTTCCTCGACGCGGACCTCGTCGACACGATGCACATCGCGGTCGCGCCGGTGGAGCTCGGCTCCGGGATCCGGCTGTGGGAGTCGCCCGAGGAACTGCTGGACCGCTTCCACCTGGAGGTCGTGCCCGCCGCGAGCGGCGTCGTCCACCACCTGTTCTGGCGGAGGTGAGGCGGGGCCGGAGCAGGGACACGGGTCTTCTGCGGGCCCGCCGCCCGGGGCCGGCACCGGCCCGGGGCGTCCCTGCCGCGGTCGCATGAGGTGAAGGTCCTCGCCCCACGCGTCCGGCCCCCCCCGGATCACCCGGGGCGCCCGCAGCGTCCGCGGCCTTTCGCGACGGTCCTCAGCCGTTGTCCTTGAGGAAGGACAGCAGCAGCTCGCCGACCCTCTCCGGCTGGTCCAGGGGGAGCCAGTGGCCCGCGTCCTCCACCCGCTCGTAGCGCCACGGCCCGGTCACGTGCTCCGCGGTGCCGACCATCTGCCGCTCGGTCAGGAAGCGGTCGCCGGTCGACCAGACGCCCATGACGGGGACGGTCAACGGGGGGAGGGCCGCCGGCGGGGCCAGCTGGACCTCGACCGGCAGGCCCGCCCGGTAGATGTTCAGGGCGGCGGTCAGCGCGCCCGGAGCGCGCAGCTCCTCCAGGACCGCCTCCCTGTCCGGGTGTTCGCCGAGCATGTCGCGCAGATGCGCGAAGTCCTCACGGGAGAGCCACTCCTCGGCGAGCCCTTCGTGCTGGAACATCGTCACGTGCCACAGCCGCTGCCGCTGCTCCCACCCGGCGTCGAGGATCGCCGCGAGGTTGCCCACCGACATGAGCGTCGCGCTCAGCACCCGGTCCGGAACGACCTGCGCGATTCCCTGCGCCACTCCCGAGCCCCAGTCGTGACCGACCACGTGGAAGCGGTCGATCCCCAGCAGGGCGAGCAGCTCCAGCAGATCGCCCACGTGCTTGGCCGGGTGGTACGCCGCCGGGCCGCCCTCGGGACGGCCGGAGGCGCCGAAGCCCCGCAGGGTGGGGGCGACCGTCCGGAAACCGGCCGTGTTCAGCACCTCGACCTGGTGCCGCCACAGACGGTGGCTGTCGGGGAAGCCGTGCACGAGCAGCACGACCGGTCCCTCCCCGCTCACCTCGACGTCGAGGGTCACCCCGGACAGTTCGACACGCATCTCGACACCCCGTTCGTCAGGCCCGGTTCGGCACCGGACATGATGTCAGAACGGGTACCAGCGCACCTCGGTGGCACCGTCCCGCAGCGAGGCCACCCGCCGCTCGAACTCGGCGAGCGCCTTCGGGTTCGAGGGCGCGTGCTGGGCCACCCACGCGCAGCTCGCGGTCTCCCGCGCCCCGCGCAGGACCGCGCACCCCTCCCACTCCCGGACGTCCCAGCCGTACGCCTCGGTGAAGGCCTCGTACGCCGCCGGGTCCAGGCCGTACCGGTCCCGGGAGAGGGCGAGGACCACGAGGTCGTGCTCGCGCAGGTCCGAGGAGAAGGTCTCCAGGTCCACCAGGACCGGACCGTCGGGACCCACGTGCACGTTCCGGGGGAGGGCGTCCCCGTGGATCGGGCCCGGGGGCAGGTGCGGGACGAGCGCGGCCGCCGCCGGGGCGAAGGAGTCGCGCCGCTCCCGCAGGAACGCCGCGTCCGCCGGGTCGATCGCGTCCCCCGCGAGCCGTAGCCACCGCTCGACCCCGCCCAGCAGCTCACGGCGGGGGAGCGCGAACCCCGTCGGCTCCGGCAGCCCGTGGACGGCCCGCAGCAGCGGGGCCAGGTCGCGGGGCTCCGTCGGCCGCACCGCGTCCGGCAGCCGGTGCCAGAGCGTGACCGGACGGCCGTCCACGAGCCGGGGCCTCTCCTCGGCGGCCCGGACGGCCGGAACACCCGCCGATTCCAGCCAGGAGGCCAGCGCGAGCTCCCGCTCGGCCCGCGCGGACAGCTCCGCGTCCCGGCCGACCTTCACCACCAGGTCGCCCACCGCGAAGACCGCGTTCTCCCCCAGGGCGAGCAGCCGCGCCTCCGCGACCGGCAGCCCCGCCCCGGCCAGGATCTCCCGTGCCCGCGCCTCGTCCATCGACCTCTCCCTCACCTGTGCGTTCGCGCCAAAGTCTCCCATCCGCGCGGCCCGCCCCGCAGGGCGCCTTGACGGCCCCACGCCCCGTCAGCACCATGACGGGGTTCCCACGGCGGCGTCATCGGCAGGGGGTCCCCCCGGACGGGGTCCGGGGGAGAACGGGGGTCTGATCGTGAGTTCGGCGACCGTGACCGAGCGGCCCGGCGGCGCGCGCACACCGCGCGCCGCTCCCGGAGCCCGGCCCCGCGGCCCCGACCCCGGCGCCTGGTTCCTGGTGCTCCCGGCACTCCTGCCGATCCTGGTCCTCAGCGTCGGCCCGCTCCTCTACGGCATCGCGCTCGCCTTCACCGACGCCCAGTCCGGCCGCACCCAGGCCACCCGCTGGGTCGGCACCCTCAACTTCCAGGACCTGCTGCACGACGCGCTCTTCTGGGAATCCTTCCGCATCGGCGTGGTCTGGGCCGTCGGGGTGACCGTCCCGCAGTTCCTGCTCGCCCTCGGCCTGGCCCTCCTGCTCGACCAGAGGCTCCGCTTCCGCTGGCTGGCCCGCGCCCTCGCCATCGTCCCCTGGGCGATGCCGGAGGTCGTCGTCGGCATCATGTGGCGGCTCGTCTACAACCCCGACGCCGGCATCCTCAACGAGACCCTCCGGAACCTGGGCCTCGGCGAGGGCCGCGACTGGCTCTCCGGACTCGCCACCGCCCTCCCCGCCGTCGTCGTCGTCGGCGTCTGGGCCGGCATGCCGCAGACCACCGTCGCCCTGCTCGCCGGGCTCCAGAACACCCCGCGGGAACTCCACGAGGCCGCCGCCCTCGACGGCGCCGGAGCCTGGCGCCGCTTCCGCGCCGTCACCTGGCCCGCGCTGCGGCCGGTGGCCCTCGCCGTCACCGCCCTCAACCTCATCTGGAACTTCAACTCCTTCGCCCTGGTCTACGTCCTGACCAACGGCGGGCCGGGCGGCCGGACCCGTCTCCCCATGCTCTTCGCCTACGAAGAGGCCTTCCGCTACGGGCAGTTCGGCTACGCCGCCGCCATGGGCTGCGTGATGGTCGCCGCCGTCTCGGTGCTCGTCGCCCTCTCCCTCGTACGCCGTCTGAAAGGGGACCAGGACCGGTGAGCGCCCTGCGGACGAGCGGGCCCGCGCGAGCGGGCCAGTACCTGGCCCTCCTCGCGTACCTGGCCTTCCTCGCCCTCCCCTTCCTCTGGCTGGTCTCCACCGCCTTCAAGCCCGCGCCCGAGCTGGCCTCGCTCCACCCCACCTGGACCCCGGAGGACCCCACCCTGGACAACTTCCGGCAGGCCTTCGACGAGCAGCCGCTGCTCGGGGCCGCCGCGAACAGCCTGCTCGCCGCGGCCTTCGCCGCCCTGGTCACGGTCCTCGTCGCGACCCCGCTCGCCTACGCGACGGCCCGCCACCGGGGCCGGCTCGCCGGAGCCGCCACCGGCTGGGTGGTGATCAGCCAGGCCTTTCCCTTCGTCCTCGTGATCATCCCGCTCTTCCTCGTCCTCAAGAACCTGCACCTGATCGACAGCGTCACCGGTCTCGTCCTGGTCTACGTGGTCTGGTCGCTGCCCTTCGCCCTCTGGATGCTCATGGGGTACGTCAGGGCCGTCCCGGCCGAGCTGGAGGAGGCCGCCGCCGTCGACGGCGCCGGCCGGATCCGTACCCTCGTCTCGGTCACCGCGCCGCTGCTCGTCCCCGGCGTCGTCGCCACCGCGCTCTTCGCCTTCGTCACCGCCTGGAACGAGTTCTTCTTCGCGCTCGTCCTGCTCAAGACCCCGGAGAAACAGACGCTCCCGGTCGTCCTCACCCACTTCCTCGGCGCCGAGGGCGTCGCCGACCTCGGCCCGCTGGCGGCCGCGGCCCTCCTCGCGACCTTGCCGTCCCTCGTCGTCTTCGGAATCCTCCAGAGACGGATCGCGGGCGGGGCGCTCGCCGGGGCGGTGAAGTCATGAGGAGGACCCTGGCCGCCGCGGCCGCGCTCGCCCTGCTCCTGACCGGTTGCACCGCGGGCGGCGACGGCCCCGACGACGGTGTCGTACGGCTCCGGTTCCAGTCCCTGGCCTGGCAGAAGGAGTCCGTCGACGCCAACCGGCAGCTGGTGGAGGAGTGGAACGCCACCCACCCCGACGTCCAGGTCGAGTACGTCCAGGGCAGTTGGGACTCCGTCCACGACCAGCTCCTCACCTCCTTCGAGGGCGGCGAGGCGCCCGACGTCATCCACGACGCCTCCGACGACCTGGCCGACTTCGCCTACGGCGGCCGGCTCGCCGACCTCCGCCCGCTGCTGTCCGAGCGGCTGCGCGCCGACATCCCCGCCGCCGGCTGGGAGACCACCACCTTCGGCGAGGGCGTGTACGGCGTGCCCTTCCTCCAGGAACCGCGCGTCCTCATCGCCAACCGGAGGATCCTGGAGTCCTCCGGCGTCCGCGTCCCCACCCCGGAGAGACCCTGGGGCTGGGCCGAGTTCCGGCGGATCGCCCAGGACCTCACCCGGACCATGGGGCCCGGCCGCCACGCGGTCGCCTGGCCGCTCAGGGAGCCCGTCTCCGTCAGCCTCAACCTCGGCGTGTCGGCCGGCGGCCGGCTCTTCCACCGGGGCCCGGACGGCCGGGTCGCCCTCGACTTCACCGAGGCCGACGGCATCGTCCCCGGCACCGTCCACGACCAGGTCGTCACCGACCGGACCGCCCCGCGCACCACGCTCGGCAGCGGCGGATCCGACACCCTGCCCGGCTTCTTCGCCGGCAAGTACGCCATGGTCCCCCTGGGCTTCGCCTACCGGCAGCAGATCGCGCAGCAGGCGCCCGAGGGCTTCGAGTGGGTCGTGCTGCCCGCCCCCGCGGGCGAGGAAGGACTCGCCCAGGGCGTCTCCCCGCAGACCCTGTCGATCGCCGAGGACAGCCCCCACAAGAAGGAGGCGGCCCGCTTCCTCGACTTCTTCCTGCGCCCGGCGAACATGGTGCGGCTCGCGCGCGGCGACTGGATGCTGCCGACCGGCACGGCCGCGCTCGCCGACCCCTCCCTGCACACCGCGCGGGACGGCTGGGCGACCGGGGCGGCGGTGGCGCGATGGCTGCGGCCCGCGCCCGCGCAGTCGGTGCGCGGTTACCCGGAGTGGAAGGACAAGGTGGCGACACCGGCCTTCCAGGAGTACTACAGCGGCGCCATCGACGGCGCGGAGCTGCGCAGACGCCTGGTCGAGGACGGCAACCGGGTCCTCGCCCGCTATCAGCGCAGATGACGGATTCGCTGTTACGAAACCTTGTTGAATAAGTCACAGATCCGTGAAGGGTCTTCTCCGCGCCCCCGCCATCGGACAGTGTTCGAACCGGCCACCGTGCCGCCCCCCACGAGGCGCGGTGGCCGCCTAGATTTGCCCTCATGACGAAGGCGAAAACCTACGCGGCCCTGCTCCGCGGCATCAACGTGAGCGGGCACCGGAAGGTCCCCATGGCGGAGCTCCGGGACCTCCTCGAAGGTCTCGGGCACACGGACGTCCGCACCTACCTCCAGAGCGGCAACGCCGTCTTCACCACCGACTCCGGCACCGACGAGGACGCGCTCCGGACCGCGCTGGAGGACGCGATCGAGGACCGCTTCGGCTTCCGCGTCGACTGTCTCGTCCGCGACGGCGACTACCTCGCCGCCGTCGCCGCCGCCTGCCCCTTCCCGGCCGCCGAACTCCAGGGCAAGCAGCTCCACGTCTTCTACTGCTCCGGGCCCGTCGCCCCCGAGCGCTTCGCCGCGATCGACCGCGAGGCCTTCCTGCCCGAGGACTTCGCCCTCGGCGACCGCGTGCTCTACCTCTACGCCCCCGAGGGCCTCGGCAGGTCCAAGCTGGGCGAGGCGGTCTCCCGGCCCTCCGTCGTGAAGGGGCTCGTCGCCACCGGCCGGAACTGGAACACCGTGGTCAAGCTCATCGAGATGACACGGGGGGACTGACCGAGAGTGGCCCAGCCGATCGGCTGCCGAATGGCCCGTGACGGCGGGCCACCTCCTGGCTAGGTTCGACCTCATGACGAGCACCGAGACCACGTCCGCCCCCCACCGCCCGGTCGTCGACTTCTACTTCGACCCGGCCTGCCCCTTCGCCTGGATCACCTCCCGCTGGATCCTGGAGGTCGAGCGCCACCGGGACATCGACCTCCGCTTCAAGGTCATGAGCCTGTACTTCCACAACGAGGGCAACATCCTGCCCGACTGGTACCGCGAGCTCGTCGACGCCTCCATCGGCCCGGTCCAGGTGGCGGCGGCCGCCGCCGAACAGCACGGCGAGGAGGTCCTGCGCCCGCTCTACACCGCGTACGGCACGCGCATCCACGAGAAGAAGCAGAAGGACTTCGACGCCGTGATCGCCGAGTCGCTCAACGAGCTCGGCCTCCCGCCCGAACTGGCCGCCGCGGCCCACGACCCGGCGTACGACGCGGTGGTCCGTCGCAGCCACGACGCGGGCAAGGACCCCGAGGTCGGGGGGTACGTCGGCACCCCGACGATCCACGTCGACGGCACGGTCTGGTTCGGTCCGGTGCTGCGGGCGATCCCACGGGGCGAGAAGGCGGCCGAACTCTTCGACGGCTTCCGCGTCCTCGCCGGCCACCCCGACCTCTTCGAACTCAAGCGCACCCGCACGGGCGGACTGGACTTCAGCTAGGGGTGTCGCGAAAGTTCAAGACCGGGGGCGCCGCGCTGCCTAGCGTCGGGCATATGAACGAGATCCATCACCACCTCACTCTCTGTGCCGCCGAGGCCGTCCGGGTCGCCCGCGCCGTCACCGCCGAACAGCTCGGCACGCCGTCCGTCTGCGCCGACTGGACGGTCCGCGAACTCGCCAACCACCTGGTCCTCTACACCTCGCACGGCCTCGAACACCGGGCCCTGCGCACCCAGCTCCCCGAGGAGACCGTCCAGCGGGACTTCGCCGGCGAGGACGGCTGGGCCGAGGCGTACGCGGCCCGGCTCGACCGGGCCCTGGCCGCCTGGGAGAGGCCGGAGGCCTGGGAGGGCGACGTCGACATGGTCGGCAGTGCCATGCCGGCCGGCGAGGTCGCCGCCATGCTCGTCGAGGAACTCGCCCTGCACGGCTGGGACCTGGCCCGCTCCACCGGACAGGACTTCGACCTGCCCGAGCCCACGGCGGTGTTCCTGCTCGGCGTGGTCGAGCGGTACGCGGAGACGTACCGCCGGTACGAGGGCTTCGCCGCCCCCGTCGACGTGCCCGACGACGCCCCGGCGTTCGACCGCGCCCTCGCCGTCAGCGGACGGAACCCGAAGGGCTAAGCGGTCCTGGCGACCGGGCGGCGGGCCGCGTGGGCCCCGTCGTACCGCTCCAGGAGCAGACGGGCCAGCTCGGGGGAGGGGCCCAGGACGTCCGCGAGGACGTCGGCCCCGCCCGCGCCCGCCGCGATGCGGTCCGGGAGGCGGCCCGGGGCGATCACGTACGGGGCGACGGCCACCCGCCGGACGTCCGGCTCGGCGCGCAGGGCCCGGACGGCGTCCTCCGTGCGGGGAAGGGATGCGGAGGCGAACGCGGGCCGCACGGAGCACCAACCGGTGCGCCGCAGCTCCCGCGCCGTTTCTGCGATCACCGCGATCGCCTCCGGGTCTGTGGAGCCCGCCGAGGCCAGGACGACCCCGGTCGCGCTCTTGTCGGCGGGCGTGAGGCCCGCCTCGTACAGCCGCCGCTCCACCGCCGCGATCAGCAGCGGCGACGGGCCGAGGACCTCCGCCTGGCGGATGCGCAGGGGCTGGGGAGCCCGGCGCAGCACGGCGGGGACGTCGGCCTTCGCGTGGAAGGCCCGGGTGAGGAGGAGCGGCAGGGCCACGACCTCCCGCACCCCGTCCGCGGCGAGCCGGTCGAGGACGCCGGGCACCGACGGCAGGTTGAAGTCCAGGAACGCCGTCTCCACGCGCAGCCCCGGCCGCAGCGCACCGGCCCGGCGCACCAGTGCCTGGACGGTCGCCGCGTGTCGCGGGTCACGGCTGCCGTGGGCGACGACGAGGAGGACGGGACGGTTCACGGGACGGCTCAACCCTTCGCGAGCAGGCCGCGGCGGCGCAGGACCGCGCGCTCCAGCGGGCTGAAGACGAGCAGGTCGATGGCGATGCCGACGATCAGGATCAGGATGATCGCCAGGAAGATCCCGGCCATGTCGATGTTGTTGCGGCCGTTCTCCAGGAGCTGGCCGAGGCCGAGGCCCAGGTCCGGCGAGGAGGCGATGATCTCCGCGGCCATCAGCGAACGCCAGGAGAACGCCCAGCCCTGCTTGAGACCGGCCAGGTAACCGGGGAGCGCGGCCGGCATCACGATGTACCAGGCGCCCTTGAGCCCCCTCGCGCCGAGCGTCTGGCCCGCCCGCAGGAAGAGCGGCGGGACCTGGTCGACGCCGGCGACGAGGCCGTTGGCGATCGACGGGACCGCGCCGAGCAGGATCACCGCGTACATCATGCTGTCGTTGAGGCCGAGCCACAGGACGGCGGGCGCCACCCAGGCCACCGAGGGCAGCGACTGGAGCCCCGCGAGGATCGGGCCGATCGCCGCGCGCACGAACTTCACGCGGGAGACGAGCAGGCCCAGCGGGGTGCCGATCGCGAGCGCCAGGACGAATCCGTACAGGGCCCGGGACACGCTGGTCCACAGGACGCCGAAGAGCGTGCCCTCCCGCCACATCACGGTGAGGCTGTCCCACACGGCGGACGGCGCCGGCAGCTTGTACGCGTCGGTGACCTCCAGGGACACCAGGAGCTGCCACACCACCAGGACGAGCACGACGGCGACGACCGGCGGGAGCACCTTCTTGACCAGCACCTCGCGGACCGGGGTCCGCCGGATCTGCACGCTGTCGAGGGCGTCCAGGCCGGCTTCGAGACCGGCGAGGTCGTCGGTCTTGGGACTGGTCTCAGTGCTGGCCATGACGGCGGATCTCCCCACGCAGGTGCTCGGTGATCTCGAGGGACAGCTCCGCGACGGCGGAGTCCTCGATGCGGCGCGGCTGAGGGATGTCGATGGTCCACTCGTGCGCGATCCGGCCCGGCCGGGACGAGAGGAGGACGACGCGCTCGGCCAGCCGCACGGCCTCGCGCACGTTGTGGGTGACGAAGAGCACCGACAGCTTCGTCTCCCGCCAGATCCGGGTCAGTTCGTCGTGCAGCACGTCCCGGGTGATGGCGTCGAGCGCGGCGAACGGCTCGTCCATCAGGAGCAGGTCGCTGTCCTGGGCGAGCGCGCGGGCCAGCGCGACCCGCTGCCGCATGCCGCCGGACAGCTCGTGGACCCGCTTGCCGTACGAGCCGCCGAGCCGGACGAGGGCGAGCAGCCGCTCGGCCTCGTCGCGCCGCTCGGCCTTGGGCACCCCGCGCAGCCGCAGGGCCAGTTCGATGTTCTTGCCCGCGGTGAGCCACGGGAAGAGGGCGTGCTCCTGGAACATCAGGGCCGGCCGGCCGCCGGGGGTCTCGATGGACCCCGCGGACGGCCGGTCGAGCCCGGCGACCAGGTTGAGCAGGGTGGACTTGCCGCAGCCCGAGGCGCCCAGGAGGGTGACGAACTCGCCGGGGGCGACATCGAGCGAGATGTCGTCGAGGACGAGCTGCCCGCCGGCGGGTCCGCCGAAGGACTTGGAGACGTGCTCGATGCGGGCGGCATGGGTCACCGCCGCACGGTCCTCGGCCTTGGCGAGCGTCGTGGTCGTGGCCATGGTCGTCACCTCCTGGGGATCAGCTGCGGGCTGTTACTTCGCGCCGAGACCGGCGTCGGAGACCTCGGGCTGACCCGCGGCCTTCAGGACCTTGTTGAGCGGCTTCAGGTCGTAGATGCCGGACAGTTCGGGCTTCTCCAGGAGACCGGCCTTCACGGCGTGGTCGGCCTGGGCCTGCAGGGTGGCCGCCAGCGGGTCGTTCGTGAACTGGATGGACGGCCACGCGGCGTCGATCACCTTGGCGCCCAGCGCCTTGCCCGAGAGGTCCTTCAGCTTGGCGTTGGCCGAGGCCTTCGCCTCGTCCTGGTTGGCGTTGATCCACTCGTTGGTCTTCACCGAGCCGCGCAGGAACGCCTCGACGACGTCCGGGTGCTCCTTGAGGAACTTCTGCGACACGATGATGTTCGTGATGACGAACTTCTTGTCGGGCCACAGGTCGGACTCGTCGAGCAGCACCTTCGCGCCGTCGGCGACCAGCTTGGACGCGGTCGGCTCGGGCACCCAGGCGCCGTCGACGGCACCGGAGGCGTAGGCGTTCGGGGTGACCTTGTTGTCCGTGCGGACCACGGAGACGTCGCCCTTGCCGCTCTGGGCGTCGACCTTCCAGCCCTTCTCGGAGACCCAGTTGAGGAAGGCCACGTCCTGGGTGTTGCCGAGCTGCGGGGTGGCGATCCTCTTGCCCTTGACGTCGTCCAGGGTCTTGATCTTCGCCGGGTTCACCACGAGCTTCACGCCGCCGGAGGCGGCGCCGCCGACGATGCGGAGGTTGGTGCCCTTGGTCTTGACGAAGCCGTTGATGGACGGCGAGGGGCCGATGAAGCCGATGTCGATCGATCCGGCGTTCAGCGCCTCGATCTCGGACGGGCCCGCGTTGAAGGTGGTGGGGACCAGCTTGGTGCCGCCCAGCTCCTTCTGGAGGATGCCCTCCTGGTCACCGACGAGTGCGGTGGCGTGCGTCAGATTGGGGAAGTACCCGAGCCGTACGGTGTCGGCGGAGAGCTTCTCGCCCTCGGCGGCCACCTTCTTCTCGTCGTTCTTGGCGTCGGAGCCGTAGCCGCAGGAGGCGAGGACGCCGATCAGCAGCGGCAGGGCGGCGGCGGCCAGGCCGCGGCGCAGGGTGGTACGGGTGGTGGGCACGGGTGGGTTCCCCTCGGTTCGACTTCTCAGCGAAGCCTGCGTCTATGTCGTTCGGGGTGGAGCGGGTGGAGCCGTGTCGCACCGCTCGCGCGGTGCGTCGAGGTCAGCACGCACATCGCGCGACACCTCCCCGGCCCGCGCCGAGGGCACCGGAACCCACCCGGCCCCCCTCCTTCGCGAAGGTGGACCAGAAGTCCTGACCCGTCATCAGAAGTCCCACCCTTCTTCCTCGTCCACCGCGACGACGGCCTTGGTCGTGGCGAAGGACTCGCCCGCCATGCCGGCCGCGAGCGTGGTGCCGTCCGCGGGGTCGATCAGCAGGAACGAACCCGTACGGCGCGAGTCCGCGTACGCGTCGAGCGCGAGCGGCTCGGCGGTGCGGACCACGACCCGGCCGATGTCGTTGGCGGCCAGCTGCCCGGGGTTCGGGTGCTGGGAGAGGTCGTCCAGGGTCAGCCGCGAGGGGATGTCCTTGACGATCGCCTTGACCGTGCGCGTGGTGTGCTTGAGCAGGACCCGCTGGCCGACGGCGAGCGGCTGGTCCGCCACGTGGCAGACCGTCGCCTCGACGTCCTGGCTGGTGGCCGGGGCGTCGGCGCTCGGCGCGAGCAGGTCGCCGCGCGAGATGTCGATGTCGTCGGCGAGCCGGATCGTCACCGACTGCGGGGCCCAGGCGATGTCCACGGGCTCGCCGAGCGCGTCGATCCCGGTGATCGTGGACTTCTTCCCCGACGGCAGGACGGTGACCTCCTCGCCGACCCGGAAGGCACCGGCCGCGATCTGACCGGCGTAGCCCCGGTAGTCGGGGTGCTCGGCGGTCTGCGGGCGGATCACGTACTGCACGGGGAAGCGGGCGTGGCAGGCCGTCAGGTCGTGGCTGACCGGGACGGTCTCCAGGTGCTCCAGGACCGTCGGGCCGCCGTACCAGTCCATGTTGGCGGACGGCTCCACGACGTTGTCGCCGGCGAGCGCGGAGATCGGGATGGCGGTGATCTCCGGGACGCCGAGCTCGGAGGCGTACGTCGTGAACTCCTCGGCGATCGCGGCGAAGACGGACTCCCGGTAGTCGACCAGGTCCATCTTGTTCACGGCGAGGACCACGTGCGGGACGCGGAGCAGCGCGGCGACGGCGGCGTGCCGGCGGGTCTGCTCGACGACGCCGTTGCGGGCGTCGACCAGGACCACGGCCAGCTCGGCGGTGGAGGCGCCGGTGACCATGTTCCGGGTGTACTGCACGTGCCCGGGGGTGTCAGCGAGGATGAAGCGGCGGCGGGGCGTCGCGAAGTAGCGGTAGGCCACGTCGATCGTGATGCCCTGCTCGCGCTCGGCCCGCAGGCCGTCGGTCAGCAGCGCCAGGTCGGGCGCCTCCTGGCCACGCTTGAGGGACGCGGCCTCCACGGCCTCCAGCTGGTCGGCGAGGACCGACTTGGAGTCGTGGAGGAGCCGGCCCACCAGGGTGGACTTGCCGTCGTCGACGGAGCCGGCGGTGGCGAAGCGCAGCAGGGTGGTGGCCGCCAGCTGGTCGGACAGCTGCTCGGTGGACGTGCTCATTAGAAGTACCCTTCGCGCTTGCGGTCTTCCATCGCGGCCTCGGACAGCTTGTCGTCGGCCCGGGTGGCGCCCCGCTCGGTGAGCCGGGAGGCGGCGATCTCGGCGATGACGGCGTCCAGCGTGGTGGCGTCGGAGTCGACGGCGCCGGTGCAGGACATGTCGCCGACGGTGCGATAGCGGATCAGCCGCTTCTCGACCGTCTCCGACTCCTTCGGGCCGCCCCACTCGCCGGCGGTGAGCCACATGCCGCTGCGGGCGAACACCTCGCGCTCGTGGGCGAAGTAGATCTCGGGGAGCTCGATCTTCTCCCGCTGGATGTACTGCCAGACGTCCAGCTCGGTCCAGTTGGAGAGCGGGAAGACCCGGACGTGCTCGCCGGGGGCGTGCCGGCCGTTGTAGAGCTGCCACAGCTCGGGGCGCTGGCGGCGCGGGTCCCACTGCGAGAACTCGTCGCGCAGCGAGAACACCCGCTCCTTGGCGCGGGCCTTCTCCTCGTCGCGGCGGCCGCCGCCGAAGACGGCGTCGAAGCGGTGCTGCTGGATCGCCTCGGTCAGCGGGACGGTCTGCAGCGGGTTGCGGGTGCCGTCGGGGCGCTCGCGGAGCTTGCCGGCGTCGATGTACTCCTGCACGGAGGCCACGTGCAGCCGCAGCCCGTGCCGGTCGACGACCCGGTCGCGGTACTCGATGACCTCGGGGAAGTTGTGCCCGGTGTCGACGTGCAGCAGCGTGAAGGGGACCGGCGCCGGGGCGAAGGCCTTCAGCGCCAGGTGCAGCATGACGATGGAGTCCTTGCCGCCGGAGAAGAGGATCACCGGCCGCTCGAACTCGCCCGCCACCTCGCGGAAGATGTGGACGGCCTCGGACTCCAGGGAGTCGAGGTGCGACAGCGCGAACGGACTGTCCGTGGTGTCGTGGGCGTGGGCGACGGTGGTCACGGTGCCCCTTTCGTTCGCTTCTCCGTCCGCGCGGCGCGGCGGCGCGGCTTTCGTGGTCGTCTGCGGCCCGGCGGCTGCGCGTGCGTCGCTCACAGCAGACCCCTCTCGGTGAGCAGCGCGTGGAGCTGCGCGGCGGACTCCTGCACGGTCTGGTTCTGGGACTCGATCCGCAGATCGGGGTTCTCGGGCGCCTCGTACGGGTCGTCGACGCCGGTGAGGCCGCTGATCTCGCCCGCGGCCTGCTTGGCGTAGAGCCCCTTCACGTCGCGGACGGAGCAGACCTCCACGGGGGTGGCCACGTGCACCTCGACGAAGGCGGTGCCCTCGGCCTGGTGGCGCTTGCGGACCGCCTCGCGGCTGTCGCCGTACGGGGCGATGACCGGGACCAGGACCTTCACGCCGTGCGAGGCGAGCAGTTCGGCGACGAAGCCGATCCGCTGCACGTTGGTGTGGCGGTCCTCGCGGGTGAAGCCGAGGCCCGCGGAGAGGAACTCGCGGATCTCGTCGCCGTCGAGGATCTCGACGCGGTGGCCCTCGTCGCGGAGGCGCCCGGCCAGCTCGTACGCGATGGTGGTCTTTCCGGCGCTCGGCAGGCCGGTGAGCCAGATGGTGGCACCGGTCACGTGGTTCTCCTGGGAGGTCTGAGGGGTGGGGGTCATCAGCCGTGCAGCCCGCATTCGGTCTTGGCGCGGCCCGCCCAGCGTCCGGCGCGGGCGTCCTCGCCCTCCAGGACGCGGCGGGTGCAGGGGGCGCAGCCGACGGAGGCGTACCCGTCCATGAGGAGCGGGTTGGTGAGGACACCGTGCTCCGCGACGTAGGCGTCGACGTCGTCCTGCGTCCAGCGGGCGATGGGGGAGACCTTGACCTTCCGGCGCTTCTCGTCCCAGCCCACGACCGGGGTGTTCGCCCGGGTCGGGGACTCGTCGCGGCGCAGGCCGGTGGCCCACGCCCCGTACGCGGTGAGGCCCTCTTCGAGGGGCTTGACCTTGCGCAGCGCGCAGCACAGGTCCGGGTCGCGGTCGTGGAGCTTCGGACCGTACTCGGCGTCCTGCTCGGCCACGGTCTGACGCGGGGTCAGGGTGATGACGGTAACGTCCATGACGGCGTCCACGGCGTCCCGGGTGCCGACGGTCTCCTCGAAGTGGTAGCCCGTGTCGAGGAAGACCACGTCCACGCCGGGCTTCACGCGCGAGGCGAGGTGGGCGACGACCGCGTCCTCCATGGAGGAGGTCACGCAGAAGCGGTCGCCGAAGGTGTCCACGGCCCAGCGGAGGATCTCCAGCGCGGAGGCGTCCTCCAGATCGCGGCCGGCCTGCTCGGCGAGTGCCTTCAGGTCGGCCGAGGTCGCGTCCTGAGCGATCGTCATGTCTCTTCCCTCCCAGTGGTGTTGCTCGAAGTCGCCGGGGCGAGGAGCCCCAGGAACTTCAGCTGGAAGGCTCGACTGCACGCGGCGCATTCCCACGCGCCGTGGCCCTGCTCGCCCGGACGCAGGTCCTCGTCCCCGCAGTACGGGCAGTGGAACGGCGCGGCACGCTCGCTCATGACAGCGCCTCCTCGGAGGCGCGGGCCGCCCAGGTCGCGAAGCGCTCGCCGGTCTCGCGCTCCGCCTGGAAGCGCTTGAGGACCCGCTCCACGTAGTCCGGGAGCTCGGCCGCCGTGACCTTGAGGCCGCGGACCTTGCGGCCGAAGCCGGCCTCCAGGCCGAGCGCGCCGCCCAGGTGCACCTGGTAGCCCTCGACGCGGTTGCCCTCGTCGTCCAGGACCAGCTGGCCCTTGAGACCGATGTCCGCGACCTGGATGCGGGCGCAGGCGTTCGGGCACCCGTTGATGTTGATCGTCAGCGGCTCGTCGAACTCCGGGATGCGACGCTCCAGTTCGTCGATGAGCGAGGAGCCGCGGCCCTTCGTCTCGACGATCGCGAGCTTGCAGAACTCGATGCCGGTGCAGGCCATCGTGCCGCGCCGGAACGGCGAGGGGGTGACCCGCAGGTCCAGCGCCTCCAGGGCGGAGACGATGGACTCGACCTGCGCCTCCTCGACGTCGAGGACGAGCATCTTCTGCTCGGCGGTGGTCCGGACCCGGCCGGAGCCGTGCTCCTCGGCGATCGCGGCGATCTTCGTCAGGGTGGCGCCGTCGACGCGGCCGACGCGGGGCGCGAAGCCGACGTAGAACCTGCCGTCCTTCTGCCGGTGCACGCCGACGTGGTCGCGCCAGCGGCCCGCGGGCTGCTCGGGGGCGGGGCCGTCCGTCAGCCTGCGCTCGAGGTACTCGTCCTCCAGGACCCGGCGGAACTTCTCCGGGCCCCAGTCGGCGACGAGGAACTTCAGCCGGGCGCGGTTGCGCAGCCGGCGGTAGCCGTAGTCGCGGAAGATCGAGATGACGCCCTCGTAGACGTCGGGGACCTCGTCGAGGGAGACCCAGGTGCCGAGGCGGACGCCGAGCTTCGGGTTGGTGGACAGGCCGCCGCCGACCCAGAGGTCGAAGCCGGGGCCGTGCTCCGGGTGCTCCACGCCGACGAAGGCGATGTCGTTGATCTCGTGCGCCACGTCGAGGAGCGGCGAGCCGGAGACCGCGGACTTGAACTTGCGGGGCAGGTTGGAGAAGTCCTTGTTGCCGATGATCCGGCGCTGGATCTCGTCGATGGCGGGGGTGCCGTCGATGATCTCGTCGGCGGCGATGCCGGCCACGGGGGAGCCGAGGATGACGCGCGGGGTGTCGCCGCAGGCCTCGGTGGTCGACAGGCCGACCGCCTCCAGGCGGTTCCAGATCTCGGGGACGTCCTCGATGCGGATCCAGTGGTACTGGACGTTCTGCCGGTCCGTGATGTCGGCGGTGCCGCGGGCGAACTCCTCGGAGATCTCGCCGATCACCCGGAGCTGTTCGGTGGTCAGCCGCCCGCCGTCGATGCGGACCCGGAGCATGAAGTACTCGTCGTCCAGCTCCTCCGGCTCCAGCACGCCCGTCTTGGTGCCGTCCAGACCCTGCTTGCGCTGGGTGTAGAGGCCCCACCAGCGCATGCGTCCGCGCAGGTCGTTGGGGTCGATGGAGTCGAAGCCGCGCTTCGAGTAGACCGTCTCAATACGTGTCCGCACGTTGAGACCGTCGTCGTCCTTCTTGAACTGCTCATTGCCGTTCAGGGGGGTGAAGTGCCCCACGGCCCACTGACCCTCGCCGCGGTGGCGCCCGGTCTTGCGGCGGGCGGCGGCGGGAGTGGGGTTTTCCGGGGTGGCGGCCATGGCGTCTTGTCCTTCGGGACTGCGAGAGGGCGGCTCTGACCTGCACACTCGCGCTCAGGTCAGAGGGTGGCGCGTCAGTGCGCAGCAGGGTGGGGCAGAGTCGGGCGGTAAGGAGATCGCGGCGGTGCCGGTTCTCTCAGCGCGCCGGACAGATGGCGCTGGACATGCGGCCGAGGTCGACGTGCCGCCGACTCACCAAGGCAGTTCCAGTTCCAGACATGACGGAAGCGTGTCACGGGACTTTGGACCCAGTCCAGCATCGTCCAGAATTTGGACATACTCGTCTCGCAGAACGAGACGGTGTGCTCCAGGTCACGTCGAAGGGGCCCTGAACGGGGCCCCCTTCGACGGAGTCCGTGCGCACGGCCGGGGCGCGCGGCTCGACCGGTGCGCCTCGGCGGGCGGCTCGGGTGCGCGCCCGGCGGGTACGGCTCGGGCGTGGGCGCCCGGCGGGTACGGCTCAGGCGTGGGCGCCCGGCCAGGGGCCGGGGGTCTCCGGCTCCTCGACCTCCTCGACCTTGGTGTCGAAGAGGCGGAAGCCGCGCCGCTCGTAGTTGGCCATGGCGTGCGGACCGTCGAACGAGCAGGTGTGCAGCCACACCCGCTTCGTGGCCTCCCGGTCCGGCCAGCGCTCGGCCAGGTCCCAGGCGCGCGCCACTCCGTGGGAGAGGAGGTGGCCACCGATCCTGCGGCCCCGGAAGGCCGGTATCAGGCCGAAGTAGATGATCTCCACCACGCCGTCGTCCTGGGGGTCGAGCTCCACGTACCCGGCCGGCGTCCCCCTGTCGTACGCCACCCAGATCTCGGCGCCCGGCTTCTCCGCGATCTCCTGCCACTCCTTGTACGTCAGCGACAGCCGGTCGGACCAGCGGATGTCGCCGCCGACCGCCGTGTAGAGGAAGCGGCTGAACTCCGCCGAGGGCACCTCGGCGCGCCGGATCACCACGTCGTCGCCCTCCGGCGGGGTGGCGGGGCGGAGGTCGGACGGGGAGGTCTGTTCGAGGGACCAGGTGGTGAGAGTGATGCTCATGGGGCCATCGCATCATGCGGAGCGCCGGATTCCCACTCTGTTCGGTGCCGGCGGACAGCCTGTCCGGCATGCGGACAGGCGCTGTCGCGCCGCCGACCGGGCCGTCCCCCTCCCGGCCCCGCCGGTCAGGCCGGGCTCGCGGCGCGGACGGCGGGAGCCGTCGAGTGGGGGAGCAGGTCTTCCGGGCGCTCGGGACGCAGGACCTCCACCGCGACCTCCTCCCGGAAGCGGTACGGACGGTGCGCCAGGACCCCCGCCAGGTTCCGCCGCACCCGGGACATCTCCGCCCGGACGGTCACCGTCCGCGTCCGGTCCCCGAACACGTCGTCCGCCAGCTCCGCCGCCGTCCGGCCGTCACGGTGCAGCGCCAGTACATAGAGGAGCTCCGCGTGCCGGGGGCTGAGCTCCTGCTGCCAGCTGCCCGCCGCCCCGGACACGGCCACCGTCCAGCGGCGCGGTCTGCTCAGGTCCAGGACCACCCGGCTCGCCGCCCCCGCGCCCGGCTCCTCGGGCACGGTCTCCTCCTCGACCCGCAGCAGCCACCCGCCCGGCAGCGGCTCCACCGCGCACACGCCGAGCGAGGGCAGCCAGACCCGGCCGGCCCGGAACGACTTCGGCAGCGGGATCCGGTCCACCGGCGCGAGCCCGGTCACCGCGGCCGTCCAGCCGTGGCCGTCCACCGCGACCGCCCGGCCGCCCACCCGGCACAGGATCGGCGCCGCCACCGCCCGCAGCCGCTCGACCGACCGGCGGTGCCGCTCCCGCATCTCGGCCTCGGCGAGCCGGGCCACCGAACCCACCAGGGCCAGCATCGCCGGATGGAAGCTGGACGCGGGTCCGGACACGTCCAGGATCCCCAGGAGCCGCTGGTCGCGCGGATCGTGCACGGGCGCGGCGGCGCAGGTCCAGTTGTGCAGCGACTGCACGTAGTGCTCGGCGGAGTGCACCTGCACCGCCCGGCCCAGGGCGAGCGCCGTGCCCACCGCGTTCGTCCCGGTGGCGTGCTCGGTCCAGGCCGCCCCCTCCTCCAGGCAGATGCCGTTCGCCTGCCGCAGCACGGCGAGGTTCCCCTGGCGCCACAGCACCCGGCCGTGCTCGTCGGTGACCACCATGATCTGGAGGGAGGCGTCGGCGATGCCCGCGATGCCGCCGCTCAGCGTCTGCATCACCTCGGAGAGGAGCGTGGTCCTGCGCCGCTCCTCCAGCTCGTCCCGCTGGAGCAGCACGGTGCTGGTGCTCTGGTCCGGGTCGAGGCCGAGCCGGGCCATCCGCCGCCAGGACGCGTCGATCACCGGGCGGGGCGCGATCGGCGGCCGCCGGCCGGCCAGGGTCTCCTCGCGCACCCGGTGCAGCAGCCGGCTGGCCTGGGCGGCGTCCATGGCGGCGAGCCGCTTCATGTCGAGCTGCGTGTTCTTCATCGGTCTCTCCCAGCCACCCGGGGCGCTGTATCGGTTCTGCACAGAGCAGACGTCCGGAGTGTCGGTGCCCATCGTGCCGCTCGGGAGCGCCCGGCGAGGCCCGGTTCGGGTAATCCTGCAACCCTTTGCAACTCTGGCGACCGACCGGCCTCCTGGGCGAGGGTGGTGACAGCGGCGGGTGGTGCCGTGTCGGCGCAGCACCACCCCCGCTTTTCCGCGCGTGCCGACCTGACCGACACCCCCTCAGGTCCACCCCTGGCACGCGCGGCACACCTCCCCCGCACGGCCCGTGCTCCCGTAGCCCGTGTTCTCGTAAGGCCCGCGTTCCCGCACGGCCCGTGCTCCCCTACGCCCGTGCTCCCGTACGCCCGTGCTCCCGTACCGCCCGTCAGGCCACGGCCCGCGCCCGCTCCACCACCGCCCGCAGGTCCAGCGTGTGCGGGAGCGTCCCGAAGGCGGCGCCGCCGTCACCGCCGAGCCGCGCCGCGCAGAACGCGTCCGCCACCTCCGGCGGCGCCCACCGCACGAGCAGCGCGCCCTGGAGCACCAGCGCCAGCCGCTCCGTGAGCCGCCGCGCCCGGGCCTCGATCCCCTCCAGGTCCGCCAGTTCGGCGAGGAGGTCCCGGACGGCCCGGTCGAGCCGGTGGTCGGCGCCCCGCGCCGCCCCCACCTCCCGCAACAGCGCGTCGAGGGCGGCGGGCTCGGTCCGCAGCGCCCGCACCACGTCGAGCGCCTGCACGTTCCCCGAGCCCTCCCAGACCGAGTTGAGCGGCGACTCCCGCAGCAGCCGGGGCATCCCGGACTCCTCCACGTACCCGTTGCCGCCCAGGCACTCCAGCGCCTCCGCCACCACCGGCGTACACCGCTTCGTCACCCAGTACTTCGCCGCCGGAACGGCGATGCGGAGGAAGGCCCGCTCCCGCTCGCCGTCGCCGCCGCCGCCGTCAGCTGCGTCGTAGGCCGCCGCCAGCCGCATGCCGAGGACCGTCGCCGCCTCGGACTCGACGGCGAGGTCGGCGAGCACGTTCCGCATCAGGGGCTTGTCGACGAGCAGCCCGCCGAAGGCCGAGCGGTACGAGGCGTGGTGCACGGCCTGCGCCACCGCCTGCCGCATCAGCGCCGCCGAGCCGAGGACGCAGTCGAGCCGGGTCGCCGCGACCATCCCCATGATCGTCCGGATCCCGCGCCCCTCCTCGCCGACCCGGCGCGCCCAGGTCGTGCCGTCGAACTCCACCTCGGCGGAGGCGTTCGACCGGTTGCCCAGCTTGTCCTTGAGCCGCTGGATCGCGAACGCGTTGCGCGAGCCGTCCGCGAGCACCCGGGGCACCAGGAAGCAGGTCAGTCCCGCCGGCGCCTGCGCGAGGACCAGGAAGGCGTCCGACATCGGCGCCGAGCAGAACCACTTGTGCCCCGTCAGGACGTACTCGCCGTCGGCCGTGAGCGGCCGGGCCTCCGTCGTGTTCGCCCGGACGTCGCTGCCGCCCTGCTTCTCCGTCATCGCCATGCCGAGCAGTGCCCCCGGCTTCTCCGCGACCGGACGGAGCTCCCGCTCGTACACGTGCGAGAGCGCCGCCGGCTCCCAGACCTCCGCGAGCTCCGGCTCGGCGCGCAGCGCGGGCACCGCCGCGTGCGTCATCGACACCGGGCAGCCGTGCCCGGCCTCCGCCTGCGACGCCACCAGGAACCCGGCGGCCCGCCGCACATGACCACCCGGACGGCCCCACGCGTGCGTGAGCCCCGCCGAGACGGACTTCCCGAGGAGCCGGTGCCAGGCCGGATGGAACAGGACCTCGTCGATCCGCTGGCCGTACCGGTCGTGGGTCCGCAGCCGGGGCGGGTGCTCGTTCGCCTGCTCACCCCACTCCCGCACCTGCGCCGAACCGGTGGCCCGGCCCAGCAGGCCCAGCTCGTCGCGCGCCTCCTCCAGGAGGTCCGGGGAGAGGTGGCGCTCGACCGCCTCCGCCAGCGCCCGGTCGCTCGTGAAGACGTCGTATCCGAGCAGGGGCGGTGGCTGGTTGGTCACGGTGTGGGTGCTCGCTGCCATGCCGATACGGTAAGCAGGTGCAGGCAGCAAGAGAAACACCCGATCGGCCCGAGCGTCGGCCCTGGAGCAGGCTCCACCGCGCGCGCGTCCTCTACCGCAACGTCTCGAAGCGGAAGATGGCCTGGCTGCTCCTCAAGGACACCGTCGACTCGTGCATCGAGTACCGGATCCTCGGCCTCGCCGCCGAGGCCGCGTTCTTCACCCTGCTGTCGCTGCCGCCCCTGCTGCTCGGCCTGATCGCCGTCCTCGGCTACGCCGACGACTGGACCAACACCGACACCGTCGCCAGCATCCGGGAGAACATCCTCCACGCGGCCGGCACGGTCCTCTCCGACCGGGGCGTCCACGAGATCGCCGAACCCCTCCTCGACGACATCACCCAGGGCAAACGGCCCGATCTGATCTCCCTCGGCTTCGCCATCGCCCTCTGGTCCGGCTCGCGCGCGGTGAACGTCTTCATCGACACCATCACCGTCATGTACGGCCTCGACGGGCACCGGGGCATCGTCAAGACCCGGCTCCTCGCCCTGCTCCTCTACATCGTGGCGCTGCTCATCGGAGCCGTCGTGCTGCCGCTGGCCGTCGTCGGCCCCGACCGGGTCGTCGAGTTCGTCCCCTGGGGCACCGAGGTCGTCGCCGTCCTCTACTGGCCGGCCGTCATCCTGCTCTCCATCGCCTTCCTCACCACGCTCTACCACGTCTCCGTGCCCGTCAGATCGCCGTGGATCGAGGACATCCCCGGCGCCCTCGTCGCCCTCGGGATGTGGGTCCTCGGCAGCTTCCTGCTGCGCATCTACCTGACCAGCCAGGTCGAGGGCCCGACGATCTACGGCTCCCTCGCCGCGCCCATCGCCGTCCTCCTCTGGATCGGCATCTCGGCCTTCGCGGTCCTCGTCGGCGCCGCCGTGAACGCCGCCATCGACCGCGTCTGGCCCTCCGTCGCCACCGCCGCCGCCCGCGAGGCCAACGAGCGGGCCCGCGCCTTCCAGGCGGCCGAACTCGTCGCCCGCGTGCGGGCGGAGGCGGAGGACGTCGACGAGGACGACCCCGACATGCCGTCCGAGTTCCCCGAGCGCTGGTCCAAGTTCCTCCCCCCGGACGACGTGAAGTCCCGCCTCCACTCCGGCTGGGAGAAGGACTGACCGTGCTCACGCCGGTGCTCGCGACCCCGCGCGCCACGGCCTGGGAAAACCCGTGGCGCGCGCCGGACCGCTGCCGCTACGGTGAATCCCGTACGAGATCGCGGGAAGACGCGATCGCGCGAAGACGGATCGCGAGCGACGCGATCGCGAAGGACAACAGGAGGTGTGACCGATGGCTGTCGTCACGAAGGGCCTCGCCCACACGCGGATGTTCATCCACACCACCTCCGCGGCCACCGGCTGACCTCACTTCTCCGTCTTTCCGTGCCGGGGCCGCCCCTGTGAAGGGTCCCCCTTGTCTTTCCCGCTTTCCTCCCCGTCCTCCTCTCCGCTCGACGCCCACGGCTGGGACTCCGGCTGGGCCGCCGACTTCGCGCCCCACGCCGCCCGGGGACTCGTCCCGGGACGGGTCGTCCGCGTCGACCGCGGTCAGTGCGACGTCGTCACCGCCGAGGGGGTCGTCCGCGCCGACACGGCGTTCGTGACCCCGCACGACCCGCTGCGGGTCGTCTGCACCGGCGACTGGGCCGCCGTCGACCCGGAGGGCGTCGGCGACCCCCGGTACGTGCGCGCGTGCCTGCCCCGCCGTACGGCCTTCGCGCGTTCCACCTCCTCCAAGCGGTCCGAGGGCCAGATCCTCGCCGCCAACGTCGACCACGCCGTCATCACGGTCTCGCTCGCCGTCGAGCTCGACCTCGGCCGGATCGAACGCTTCCTCGCCCTGGCCTGGGAGTCCGGCGCCCAGCCGACCGTCGTCCTCAGCAAGGCCGACCTCGTGCCCGACCCGGTCGGGCTCTCCTACCTCGTCGAGGACGTGGAGACGGTCGCGCCCGGCGTGCAGGTGCTGCCCCTCAGCTCCACCACCGGAGAGGGGCTCGACGTGCTCGCCGCGACGGTCTCGGGCGGCACGTCCGTGCTGCTCGGCGTCTCCGGCGCCGGCAAGTCGACCCTCGCCAACGCGCTGGTCGGCGACGACGTGATGGACGTCCGGGCCGCCCGCGACGTCGACGGCAAGGGCCGCCACACCACGACCACCCGCAACCTCTTCGTCCTGCCCGGCGGGGGAGTCCTCATCGACACCCCCGGACTGCGCGGCGTCGGGCTCTGGGACGCCGAGACCGGGGTCGGCCAGGTCTTCTCCGAGATCGAGGAACTGGCCGGGGACTGCCGCTTCCACGACTGCGCCCACGAGTCCGAGCCGGGCTGCGCGGTGACGGCGGCGATCGAGGACGGCTCGCTGCCCGTGCGCCGTCTGGAGAGCTACCGCAAGCTGATCCGCGAGAACCGGCGGATCGTGGCCAAGACCGACGCCCGGATGCGCTCCGAGATGCTCAAGGAGTGGAAGCGCATGGGCCGGGAGGGCCAGCTGGCCATGGAGCTCAAGCGCGGCGGCGGCCGGGGCCGGTAGCCCCCGCGGGGTGTCCCGCCGACCGGCGGGACACCCCGGGACCGGGCCCGACCGCGGTGTCCGAAAACCGCGAGCCGGGGGGTGGCGGCTCCCGCACACTGGGAGCCATGAGGGACGACGACACCCGCTACGAGGCGGTCAGCAGCAGGGACGCGCGGTTCGACGGAGAGTTCTTCTTCGCCGTCCGGACCACCGGCATCTACTGCCGGCCCAGCTGCCCCGCCGTCACCCCCAAGCGGCAGAACGTCTCCTTCTACCCCACGGCCGCCGCCGCCCAGGGCAACGGCTTCCGCGCCTGCCGCCGCTGCCGGCCGGACGCCGTGCCCGGCTCCGCCGAGTGGAACGTCCGGGCCGACGTCGTCGGGCGCGCCATGCGGATGATCGGCGACGGCGTCGTCGACCGCGAGGGCGTGCCCGGCCTCGCCGGCCGGCTCGGCTACAGCGCCCGGCAGGTGCAGCGCCAGCTCACCGCCGAGCTGGGCGCCGGCCCGGTCGCGCTGGCCCGCGCCCAGCGGGCGCACACCGCGCGGCTGCTGCTCCAGACCACGGGGCTGCCCGTCACCGAGATCGCCTTCGCCGCCGGATTCGCCAGCGTCCGCCAGTTCAACGAGACGATCCGCGCCGTCTACGCCCGCACCCCCACCGCCCTGCGCGCCGAGGCGGGCAACGGCGCGGGAGCACGTACCGCGCTCGCCGCGGGAGTGCCGCTGCGGCTCGCCCACCGGGGGCCGTACGCGGCCGGCGAGGTCTTCGACCTGCTCGCCGCCGAGGCCGTGCCCCGGGTGGAGGAGGTCGTCGGCGCTCCCGGCGCCCGCACCTACCGGCGCACCCTCCGCCTCCCGCACGGCACCGGCGTCGTCTCCGTCGACGAGCGCTCCGGCGGACGCTGGCTGGAGGCCCGGATCCACCTGACCGAGCTGCGCGACCTGACCACCGCCGTGCACCGGCTGCGCCGGCTCTTCGACCTGGACGCCGATCCGTACGCGGTCGCCGAGCGCCTCGGGGCGGCCCCCGCGCTCGCCGCCGAGGTGGCCGCCCGGCCGGGCGTGCGCTCCCCGGGCACGGCCGAGCCCGAGGAGTTCGCGCTGCGGACGGTCCTCGGCGCCGGGGAGTCGGCCCGGCTCGTCGAGCTCCGCGGCACCCCGCTGGCCACCGCCTGCGGAACCCTCACCCATGTCTTCCCGGAACCCGCCGCCCTGACGGAACACCCCGTCGCGGGGCCGCTGGCCCGGGCCCTCGCCGACGGAGCCGTACGCCTCGACCCCGGCGCCGACCGCGACGAGGCAGAGCGCGCCCTGCTCGCCGTCCCCGGTGTGACCGCCGGGGCCGCCGCCCTGATCCGGATGCGGGCCCTCGGCGACCCCGACGTGCCCCCGACGGGCGCCCCGGAGGCGGAGGAGTGGCGTCCCTGGCGCTCCTACGCGGCGCGCTACCTGGGCGCGGGCGCCGGGTCTTCCCGTACGTAGTCCTCCGTCAGCCCCAGATCACCGCGCCCGCCCAGGCGCCCACCACCAGCAGACAGGCGAAGAGCTCGACGAGCACGCTCGTGCCGGCCGCCCGCATCACCGCCCGGGTCGCCGCCCCGGCCTGGCCGTGGCCGCCGAGGCGGAGCCGCTCCGAGAGGTAGATCCCGCCGACGAAGCCGGGGACCGCACCGACCACCGGGAGCAGGACGAAGCCCAGGACGGCGCCCACCCCCGCGTACGTCACCATGCGCCGGGTGATGCCGACGCCCCTGAGACGGCGCGGCGGCAGCTGCCAGACGATCACCTGGGTGAGGAGCAGCAGGCCGGTCGAGGAGGCCAGCAGGAGCCAGGCCAGGTCCGTGCGCTCGTGCAGCGACCACCAGAGCATCGCCGCCCACACCAGCCACGTCCCCGGCACGCCGGGCGCGAGCACCCCGAACAGGCCGAGCAGCATCACCGTCCCGACCATCAGGAGCTGCCACACACCCACGCTGCCAGCGTGCACGACGACCGGGGTTCCCGCAGGTCGCGCGGGGCGGACGGGGTACGGGGCGGGGGTCAGGAGGCCAGGGGCAGGGCGGCGGCCACCAGGTTCCGCTCCGTGCGGCTGATCAACGGGAAGACGACCTTCAGGGCGGTCTCGCCGTACGGGGAGGAGAGGACGAAGGAGGAGTTCAGGATCCGCTCCCTGACCGCCGAGCGGACCAGGCCGTCACGCGGGATCGTCATCGTGTGCCCGACCGGCTTCGCGAACACCGGGTCCGCCCGGAAGACGAGGAGCCGTCGGTCGGTCATCGCCAGGTACATCGGGACCGGTGTCGGTATCACCGCCACCGCGCCGCCGCTGAGGACGGCCGACGCCACGCCGAACGCGGCGGTCCGGCGCACGGAGACCGTGCTCAGGTTGACGACGCACGTCACCTCGACCCGTTCCCCGGGCTCCAGCATCGGGGTCACGGTGGCCAGCAGGGCGCGACGGCGTCGAGCGTTCATGGGGGCGGAACTCCTGGGGGGCGAGGGGCAAGCGGAACCGGCCGCTCACTTTCCCACGCGTCCCGGGGTCAGCGACGGGCGACCCAACCCTTCTCGTACGCGTGCCAGCCCAGCTGCAGCCGGGTCGTCACCCCGGTCAGCTCCATGAGCCCCTTCACCCGCCGCTGCACGGTCCGCAGCCCCAGGTCCAGCTGCTTGGCCACGCTCGCGTCCGTCATCCCGGCGAGCAGCAGCGACAGGATCTCCAGGTCCATCGCGTCCGGGCCCGGTGCCTCGTCCTCGGTGATCTGCGCGCCCGCCCCGAGCCGCAGCGGCAGCGCCTCGCGCCACACCGACTCGAAGAGGCCCATCAGCGATTCGAGGAGCCCGCTCGCGTGCACGACGATCGCGGCCGGCTCGGCGCCCCGGCCGGTCAGCGGGACCATGGCCAGGGTCCGGTCGGCGACGACCAGCTTCGTGGGAACCCGGTCGGCGACCCGGATCCGCTCCTCGCGGCCGAGCGCCGCGGAGAGTTCGAGCAGCCCCGACGGGAGCGTGAGCACCTCGCGCTCGATCACCACCCGGTAGCGCACCCCGCGCCCGGCCGCCTGCTCCTCGGCGTGGTTCTCCAGGCCGGTGACGGCGATCGGTTTGCCGGTCACCAGGGCGCAGACCTCCTCCTGGGCGCCCAGCTGGAGCTGGAGGAAGCGGTGGGTCACCGCGCTCGCACCGACCACCACCTCCACCAGGTCGTGCACGGCCGCCTCCGCGGCCTCCGCCCGGTACTCCTCGGCGAGCAGCTTGGCCGCCAGCTCGGCCTGCTCCAGCTCGTGCCGCTGCTGGGTGAGCAGCGCGCCGAGCGCGACCCCGGGCGGCGCCGCGACCCAGCGGCCGGTGCGGGCCGAGGACTGGGCGGCCAGCCCCTGCGCCTCCAGGCGGCGCAGCGCCCGCTCGGTGTCCTGCTCGGGCAGGGCGAGCCGGTGCGCGAGATCGGTGACCTCGGCCGCGCCCAGTGCGACCAGGGCGCGGTACGCGGACTCCTGGCGTTCGTCGAGTCCTATCGCTCCCAGCATGGATGCCCCACCCCTCGCCGCGCCTCCGGCCGACGGCCCGGATCTTCCGGGGACGTCCACCGGAGGCATTCGTTCCGTCGGTGACCTGGCGGGAAACGGCCACGGCGTATTCCCGCCTCTCCCATCATCCCTGTACCGCCGTCACCTCTGCCAATGTGGCGCCACCGCAGCACCGACAGCCTCCGGCGAAGGGCACCTCATGCCCTTTTCCCGGATTCAGATGGGGAGAGCGATGCGTCCGATTTCGCGTACGGCCCTGGGGGCGGCGACCGCGGTCGCCCTGGCCGTCACCGCGGTCGCGCCGTCCACGGCCGATGAGCCGCAGGACGACACGGCCGGCAAGCGACCGCTGGTCGGCAGCGAGGCCCCGGCCCGGGCCGGTGACGGAGCCGGGAACGCCACGGTGACCCTGGTCACCGGCGACCGCGTCCTGGTCACCCGGGACGCCGAAGGGAACCCGGCGGCCACGGCCCTGCCCCGGGAGGACGGAACCGTCCCCCTGGTCCAGACCCGCCGCGCCGGACGGGACCTGTACGTCTACCCCGAGGACGCCACCGCCGCGCTCGCCGCCGGACGCGTCGACGAGGAACTCTTCAACGTCACCGGCCTGATCCGCCAGGGCTACGACGACGCCGCCACCACCACGCTGCCCCTCATCGCCGTCTACGGCTCCGACCTCGCCCGCTCCGTCCCCGCCGCCCCCCGCGGCGCCAGGCGGGGCCAGGTCCTCAGGGCCGTCGACGGCGTCGCGCTCAAGGCGGAGAAGAAGCAGGCCGCCACCTTCTGGGCGGAGATCAGCGCTCCGGCCGCCCGCTCCGCCTCCGCCGGTCTGAAGAAGCTCTGGCTCGACCGCAAGGTCGAGGCCACCCTGGAGCGGTCGACCCGGCAGATCCACGCCCCCGAGGCCTGGGCCGCCGGCTACGACGGCAAGGGCACCAAGGTCGCCGTCCTCGACACCGGCGCCGACGCCGAGCACCCCGACCTCAAGGGCCGCATCGTCGCCTCGGAGAACTTCACCGACTCCGACACCACCGGCGACCACCAGGGCCACGGCACCCACACCCTCTCCACCGTCGGCGGCTCCGGCGCCGCGAGCGACGGCAGGAAGAAGGGCGTCGCCCCCGGCGCGGACCTCCTCAACGGCAAGGTCCTCAACGACTCCGGCTCCGGCGCCGCCTCCTGGATCATCGCCGGCATGGAGTGGGCCGTCGCCCAGGGCGCCGACGTCGTCTCCATGAGCCTCGGCAGCCCCACACCCACCGACTGCACCGACCCGATGAGCGCCGCGGCCGAGGAACTCGCCCGGAACGAGGGCACGTTGTTCGTCGTCGCCGCCGGCAACTCGGGCCCCGCGCTCAACACCGTCTCCTCGCCCGGCTGCGCACCCGGCGTGCTCACCGTCGGCGCCACCGACCGCGACGACTCCACCGCCTGGTTCTCCAGCCGCGGCCCGACGATCGTCCACCACACCCTCAAGCCCGAGGTGGCCGCGCCCGGCGTCGGCATCTCCGCCGCCGCGGCCGGCGGCCGGGGCGCCCACGCCTACCAGTCCATGTCCGGTACGTCGATGGCCACCCCGCACGTCGCGGGCGCCGCCGCCATCGTCAAGCAGCGCCACCCCGACTGGACCGCCCGGCAGATCAAGTCCGCGCTCGTCGCCTCCGCAGACAGCGGCGTCCCCGGCGACGTCCGCGAGGTCGGCGGCGGCCGCCTCGACGTCAAGGCCGCCATCGACCAGACCGTCCTCGGCGCCCCCGCCGTCCAGGGCGGCACCTTCGCCTGGCCGCAGGACGAGAGCGACCGCACCACGGTCCCCGTGCCGTACACCAACACCTCCGACGCGCCCGTCACCCTCGACCTGGCCGTCGAGGAGGTCACCGGCAACGACGGCTCCCGCGTGAGGTCGTCCGTCGCCCGCCTCGGCCGGCGCACCGTCACCGTCCCGGCCGGCGCCACCGTCGAGGTCCCGCTCGCCCTCGACCCCGACGCCCGCCTGGAGCGCGCCCAGTACGGCGACGTCACCGGCCGCGTCGTCGCCACCGGCAAGGGCGGCGTCCACGTCTCCACGCCCTTCTCGCTGTACGTGGAGCCCGAGACCGTCACCCTGCGCGTCAAACTGATTGACCGTCAGGGAGCGCCCGCCTCCGGTGCCTCCTCCCTCGACGTCATCGGCACCGACGACGCCACCGGCGAGCGCCGCTTCAACGAGGGGGCCGCCGACCAGGTCTACCGCCTGCGTCCCGGCAGCTACTTCCTCTCCTCCTTCGTCACCACGCCCGACGCGGGCGAGGGCGCCACGCTGAACGACTCGCTCAGCTACCTCGGCCGCCCTCAGGTGGAGCTGAAGAAGGACACCACGGTCGTCCTCGACGCCCGCAAGGCCCACAAGCTGTCGGTGAGGACCGACCGGGCCTCCGAACTCCGCGGCGCCACCCTCGCGTTCGCCCGCTCCTGGGACGGCTTCTGGCTGCACGCCGGAACCGCCGCGGGACCGCGCACCATCCGCGGCTACTACGCCTCGGTCGAAGGCGCGCCCGACGAGGGCGACTTCGAGTTCGGCAGCTACTGGCGGACCGCCGCCCCGCAGATCACCTCGCTGCGCACCGGCGACAGCCTGGCCCTCCACCCCCTCACCGCCTCCATCGGCTCCGACAACCTCGACGGCACCGGCTCCGCCCGCCTCGTCGACGCCGGAACGGGCACGCCGGACGAGCTCGCGGCCGCCGGGGTCCGGGGCCGCGTCGCCCTCGTCCGGCTCCCGGACGACTCCACCGACGCGGGCGTCCTCGCCCGGAACGCCAAGGCCGCCGGCGCCGTCGCCGTCGTCACGTACCACCGGGCCCCCGGCCGCTGGTACCCGACCGGAGGCTTCACCGGCCTCGGTCTCCCCGTCCTCTCCGTCCCCTCCACGGAGGCGACCGCGCTCCTCGGCAGGCTGACGGCCGGCGAGGTCACCCT
This sequence comes from Streptomyces sp. NPDC107498, assembly GCF_055582805.1. Lineage (NCBI taxonomy): Bacteria > Bacillati > Actinomycetota > Actinomycetes > Kitasatosporales > Streptomycetaceae > Streptomyces > Streptomyces sp. NPDC107498. Next base: position 176,702 of record NZ_JBVJPE010000014.1, read on the forward strand.
CGGCTGGCGGGCCACCGCGAAGAGCCCGTACCTCTACAACCTCGCCTTCCCCGAGACCGGCGCGATCCGCGACGACGAGGAGTACCGGGTCCGCGACTCCCGGCTGGGCCGCACCGACTCGACCTACGGCTCGGCCGGCGTCGCCACCGACTTCACGGACTTCCCGGCCGCCTACCGCCCGAACGGCGTCGGCGTCTCCTTCGGCTCGCTCGAGACCGTCCCGGCGCCCGGCACCCGCACCGAGTACTACTCCGCCGGCGACACCGCCTGGCAGCAGATGGTCAACAGCAGCTTCCCGTTCGGGGAGCTCATGATCGGCGCCCGGCACGCGTACGCGCCCGGCGAGAAGCGCACCGAGAAGTGGTACGACGGCGTCATCGCCCCCACGGCGCCCCGCGACACCACCGGGAAGCCGGTCCTCGTCTCCGAGCGGCAGGGCAACCTCATCGGATTCGCCGACGCCATGTGGGGCGACCGCACCCACCACGCCGAGCCCGGCTCCTTCGGCGACATCGGCAACCTGCGCCTGAGCCGCGACGGCGAGCTCCTCGGCGAGAGCGGCTGGCCGTTCGGCGTCTTCGAGGTGCCCGCCGAAGCCGGTGCGTACACGCTCGAACAGAACACCATGAAGATCGGCAGCAAGGTGTGGGCCCGCTCCACCTCCGTCAACTCGGTGTGGGAATTCACCTCCGAGCTTGACGAGAGCGTCTATTCTCAGGGCATCCCGATTCTCTTCCCCCGGTACGACCTTCCGGAGGACGGACTCAAGACCCTCGCCGCGTCCGACGGCCAGCACATCGGCCTCACCGCGACCGGCCACGCGGGCTACACTCCCGCGACGCTCACCTCGGCGAAGCTCTCGTACTCCTACGACGGCGGTACGACCTGGACCGAAGCGCGGGTCTCTCAGCAGGGCGACGGCTGGACCGCGACCGTGAACCACGCGGGCGCGACCGGCAAGCAGGTCACCCTGAAGACCGAACTGACGGACGCCGACGGCAACTCCGTCACCCAGACCGTGGTCCGCGCTTACGACGTGCGCTGACCACGCCGGTCCGCCGGGCGTCCTTCCCGTGGGGGGTGGGGCCGCCCGGCGGACCACCCATTTGCAGCAACGGTTTTCCTGGTGTCCCGTTTTCGGACGCCGTGCGCGGTGGACAATAAGGGCATGACTCAGCAGGGGGACAGCTGGTGGGACAAGCTCTACGACGAGTCGGCGCCGGACACGGCCCCGACGGTCTCGGGTGACACGCTCGACGACCACTTCGACACGACACCGCGCGCGGTGCCGACGCGGCCACCGAGCAGAGCCGGGGCGAGCGCGCCGGACCCGGCGCGGGCCCAGGACCCGGCGCTCGCGCGGGCCGGGGCGAGCGCGCCTGACGAGGTGTCGGCGCGGGCCGGACGGGGCGCCCCGGATCCGGCGCCGACGCCCCCGGCCCCGAGCGCGCCCCCGACCCCGCCGACCCCGCCGGTCTCCAGACCGAGCGTCCCCACGGCGCCCCCGGCACCGCCCGCGCCGCCCGGGATCCCCGCGCCGCCCGCGCCGCCCGTCGCTCCCGCCTCGTCCGGGGTCCCCACGCCGCCCGCGCCGCCCGTCGCTCCCGCCTCGTCCGGGGTCTCCACGCCGCCTGCGGCCCCCGCGCCGAGCGCGTCGTCGGCGGTCTCCGAACCGCCCGTCCCGCCCGTGGCTCCCGTGCCACCCACCCCGCCGGCCCCGCCCGCGGCCCCCGCGCCGCCCGGGCCCCGGCAGGCGCCCGCCGTGGCCGGGCCGGCGCCCTGGGAGGCGCCCGAGGGCGTCGGACCGCGGACGTTCCCGACCCCTCCGCCCGCGCCGCCGCCACCGGTCGCCGCGCCCGTCGAGACGCCCACCCTCCAGGGGCCGCTGTCCGAGGAGCCGGGCGCCGGCCCCGAACCCGACCTCACCGTCGAGGTGCCGGTGCCCCGCCCGAGGACCGGGTTCGTCGGCAGCAGGCCGCCCACCTACGAGGCCGAGCCCACCGCGCTGCCCGTCGCCCGCCCCGGCGAGCTCGCCGAACTGGTCGCCGACACCGTCCTCGACGGCGCCCGCTACGGCACCTGCACCCTGCGCGCCGCCTCCGTACGCGGCGACTCCGCCCGCTTCCGGGGCGAGCCCCGCCGGGACGCCCTGCTCACCGCCCGCTTCGGCCACGACGAGACCGCGCTCGTCCTCGTCGCCGTCGCCGCGGGCGCCCGCACCGCCGAGGACGCCCACCTCGCCGCCGCCGACGCCTGCCACTGGATCGCCGAGGCCGTCTGCCGCAGCCACGCCCGGCTCTCCGAGGACATCAGGTCCGGCCGCCGCGGCGACCTCAAGTCCGGCCTCCACCGGCTCACCGACCGGACGTACGGCAAGCTGCGGGCCCGCGCCACCGAGCGGGGCCTCGCCCCCGACGAGTACACCGCGGCCCTCCGCTGCCTCCTCGTCCCCGCCGACCCCGAGTGCCGCACCCGCGTCTTCTTCGGCATCGGCGGCGGCGGCCTCTTCCGCCTCCGCGACGGCTCCTGGCAGGACCTCGAACCGCTCCTGCCCGAGCCGGCCGCCGTCACCGGCGCCCCCGTCGTCGGCTTCGGTTCGCCGCCGCCCGTCCCGGAGGCGACCGAGGAGGGGGACAGGCTCACCATGGACCTCGGCATCACCACCGCGCCGCCGCTCGTCGAGGAGCCCGTGCCACCGCCCGCCGAGCCGTTCCGCTTCCGCGCGTCCGTGGCCCGCCCGGGCGACACCCTGTTCCTCGCCTCGCCCGGACTCGCCGAGCCGATGCGCGGCGAACCCGCCCTCGCCCGCGAGCTCGCCGCCCGCTGGGCCGACGACGAGCCGCCCGGCCTCGCCGCCTTCCTCGCCGACACCCAGCTGAGGGTGACCGGTTACGCCGACGACCGTACGGGGGTGGCCGTCTGGGAGGCGTGATCCGCCGGGCCGTGTGTTGATGGAGCCATGGCCAAACAGAACGTTGCGGAACAGTTCGTCGACATCCTCGTCCGGGCGGGCGTCCGGCGGCTGTACGGAGTGGTCGGCGACAGCCTGAACCCGGTCGTCGACGCGATCCGCCGTACCTCGGCGATCGACTGGATCCAGGTGCGGCACGAGGAGACCGCCGCCTTCGCCGCGGGCGCCGAGGCCCAGATCACCGGAGGCCTCGCCGCCTGCGCGGGCTCCTGCGGGCCCGGCAACCTCCACCTCATCAACGGCCTGTACGACGCCCACCGTTCCATGGCCCCGGTCCTCGCCCTCGCCTCGCACATCCCCTCCAGCGAGATCGGCCTCTCCTACTTCCAGGAGACCCACCCCGACCGGCTGTTCCGCGAGTGCAGCCACTACAGCGAGATGATCTCCAACCCGAAGCAGATGCCCCGGCTGCTCCAGACGGCGATCCAGCACGCCGTGGGCCGCGGCGGCGTCAGCGTCGTCTCGCTGCCCGGCGACATCGCCTCCCAGCCGGCACCGGAGAAGGCGGTGGAGACCGCGCTCGTCACCACCCGGCCCACCGTCCGCCCGGGTGACGCCGAGATCGACGCCCTGGTCCGCATGATCGACGCCGCCGACCGGGTGACGCTGTTCTGCGGCAGCGGCACGGCCGGGGCGCACCCCGAGGTGATGCGGTTCGCCGAGCGGATCAAGGCGCCGGTCGGCCACGCACTGCGGGGCAAGGAGTGGATCCAGTACGACAATCCGTACGACGTCGGCATGAGCGGACTGCTCGGGTACGGCGCCGCCTACGAGGCCACCCACGAGTGCGATCTGCTGATCCTGCTCGGCACCGACTTCCCGTACAACGCCTTCCTGCCCGACGACGTCAAGATCGTGCAGGTGGACGTCCGGCCCGAGCACCTCGGCCGCCGTTCCCTGCTCGACCTGGCCGTCTGGGGGGACGTCCGCGAGACGCTGCGCTGTGTGATCCCCCGGGTCCGGGAGAAGACCGACCGCCGCTTCCTCGACAAGATGCTGAAGAAGCACGCCGACGCGCTGGAGGGCGTCGTCAAGGCCTACACCCGCAAGGTCGAGAAGCACGTCCCGATCCACCCCGAGTACGTCGCCTCCGTCATCGACGACCTCGCCGACGACGACGCGGTCTTCACGGTCGACACCGGCATGTGCAACGTCTGGGCGGCCCGCTACCTCTCGCCCAACGGGCGGCGCAGGATCATCGGCTCGTTCAGCCACGGCTCCATGGCGAACGCCCTGCCGCAGGCGATCGGCGCCCAGTTCACGGACCGGAACCGCCAGGTCGTCTCGCTCTCCGGCGACGGCGGCTTCTCGATGCTGATGGGCGACTTCCTGACCCTCGTCCAGTACGACCTGCCCGTGAAGGTGATCGTCTTCGACAACTCCTCGCTGGGCATGGTCGAGCTGGAGATGCTGGTCGCCGGACTCCCCTCGTACGGGACGACGAACAAGAACCCGGACTTCGCCGCCATCGCCCGCGCCGCCGGGGCCCACGGCGTCCGGGTCGAGAAGCCCAAGCAGCTCGCGGGCGCCCTCAAGGAGGCCTTCAGGCACAAGGGGCCGGCCCTGGTCGACGTCGTCACCGACCCGAACGCGCTCTCCATCCCGCCGAAGATCAGCGCCGACATGGTGACCGGCTTCGCGCTCTCCGCCAGCAAGATCGTCCTGGACGGCGGCGTGGGCCGGATGCTCCAGATGGCTCGTTCCAACCTGCGCAACGTCCCCAGGCCCTGAGGAGCTTTTCGGACACCCCTCACGCTCCGCCACCACCTCATGAATGCGGACGGTGATGTGGGGCATGCATCCCCGTGAGCCTGTTCGACGCGACCTGTGGGTGGGGGATATGGCCGGGGAGGCACGACAGCCGACTCAACTGCTCAGAAAAGTGGGGTGCGCCGATCTCACCGCGGTGCCGGAGGTGCGGCACGCCCTGCGTGAACTGCTGCGGAAGTGGGGCGGACCGGGCGCCTCCGACGTGGCCGAACTGCTCACCAGCGAACTGGTGACCAACGCCCTGGTCCACACCGAGCACGGGGCCGTCGTGACCGCGACGGTCGTCCCCGAGCAGCTGAGGGTCGAGGTCCGCGACTTCATGCCCGGGCTCGAACGGCCGCACGCACCGCCCGCCGAGGACGGTACGCACGGCCGGGGACTCGTCCTCGTCCAGACCCTCGCCGACTCCTGGGGGGTGGAGGAGAGCGGGGTGGGCAAGGTGGTGTGGTTCGAACTGAACGGCGGGGCGGCCTGAGAGGCCGCCCCGCCGTTCTCCTTCCTGTTCCCCGCTCAGCCGAACTGCTGCTCCAGATCCTTGAGCTTGCGCTCCAGGGAGTCGAGACGGGGCAGCGCCTGGGTGTCGTCCTCGGCGGTGAGGTCCACCGTCCGGGACTCGCCGGGGCGGGGCTCATCGCCCCTCACGGCTTGCAGGGAGGGCCGGTGTCGAAGCGGCAGCTGTCCGGGGTCCGCTATGGCGGGCTCCGCGACGGCGGCCTGCACGGCCGGCGTCGCGGAGCCCGGACCGCCGCCCGCGCCCGGGCCGGCACCCGTACCGGACGAGGTGCCGAGGGCCGCCACCTCGACCTGGCGACCGCCGCCGCGGCCGAGCCCGAAGGCCCGGTGCTGACGGTTGATCGCCTTGAGCCTCGCCCGGTCCAGCTTGACCTGGTCGCGCCGGCGGAGCCGGTCCTGCTCCTTCTCCCGCCGGTCCTCGCGCACCTCGTCGACCGCCTCGTCCAGGGTCCGTACGCCCTCCAGGAGCATCAGGGACCAGGCCGCGAAGGTCTCCCGGGGCGCCCTCAGCCACCGCACGATGCGGATCTGCGGCAGCGGGCGGGGCACCAGGCCCTGCTCGCGCAGCGCGGCCCTGCGGGTCTGCTTCAGCGCCCGGTCGAAGAGGACCGCCGCCGAGAGGGACATGCCGGCGAAGAAGTGCGGAGCGCCGTCGTGGCCCATGCCACGCGGTGCGTGCACCCAGTTGAACCAGGCCGCCGCGCCCGCGAACAGCCAGACGAGCAGGCGCGAGCCGAGGGCCGCGTCGCCGTGGCTGGCCTCGCGGACCGCGAGCACCGAGCAGAACATGGCGGCGCCGTCGAGGCCGAAGGGGACGAGGTACTCCCAGCCCCCGGCGAGGTTCAGGTTCTGCCGGCCGAAGCCGACGAGGCCGTGGAAGGAGAGTGCCGCCGCGACGGCCGCGCAGAGGAAGAGCAGCCCGTACGAGGCGAATCCGTAGACGGCCTCCTTGCGTCTGCGGCGCTCCTCGCTGCGTTCCCAGGAGTCGTCGGCCGCGGCCTGGTCACCGGCGCGCTTCCCGCGCGCGAGCACCGCCACCGCCGTCAGGACTCCGGCCACCATCACGCCGCCCGGAAGCAGCCAGTCCAGCGATATGTCGGTCAGTCTCATGCGGTGTCCCTTGCATCGCAGTAGGGCGTTTGGCGGCCCATACTGGCCGACCCCGCGGAGCGCTCAAGGGGTTTCGGGGCAAGAGCACGCCATCGGGGTCGCGGGGCATGCGAATGGGGGCGATCTGATCGAACGCGCGTGCAAGGGAAGGGAATTGAGTTCGATTCGCACCACTCGAACGGTTGGCGCGGGTGCGGTCGCGACCGCGGTCGTGGCCGCAGCCGGGGTCGGGGCCCGGGTCAGTCGGCGGTCGCGGTCAGGCGGCGGACGCGCTCGGCGTCGCAGGTGCGCGGACAGGTGAGGCAGGTGTCCTCGGGGCGCAGCGTGTAGAAGAAGCAGCACGTGGCCCGGTCGCGGGTGGCGTGCGGAGCGCCGTCCGCCCCCTCGGTGCCGGCCAGCTCGCGGAAGCCCGCCCCGCCCGCGTACGGCTCGTGCGCCTTGGAGGTGCCCGGCAGGAGGAGTTCGAGTTCGCCCATCGCCCGCCGCTCCTCGCCCAGCAGGGTCGCGACGTACCAGAGGCCCTCGACGATCTCGTCCGTGGCCATCCCCCACAGGGCCCGGCGGCCGCGCCGCATCCGGGGCCCGAAGCCGTCGAGGACGGCCTCGAAGTGCTCGGCGAGCGAGGCGCGCACCTCGGCCCGCAGCGCCTCCTCGTCGGCGACGACCCGGGCGCCGGGGAGGGCGGCCGCGGGGTCGCCCGGCAGGCAGGCGAACTCCTCCACCCGGACCGCCATGCGGCCGAGCACGCGCTGGAAGGCCACGTTCCGGGCGGGCAGGCGGGGCACCCTGCGGTCCAGGAACCAGGGGAGGGTGACGAGGAGGCAGGCGGGCCAGGCGTACCGGTGCAGGCCGAAGCTCGCGACGACGTCGGGACGGGCGCGGGTGCCGTGGTCCCGCAGCACCTGCGCGTCGTCCTGGGCGAGGAAGGCGTCGAGGCGGGGACCGCCGGCCGCGAGCTCCTCCGCGCCGACCCAGCCCGCGCCGCCCGGCAGCCGCTCGCCCGGGGCCGGTTCCTCCAGCCGCAGGCCGGGGAAGACCTCGGCGAGCCGGGCGTAGGAAGCCGCGACGGGGGAGGTGAGGGGGGCGGGCAACAGGGCGGGGACGGTCATGCGGACCACCGAATCGCGAGCGTTGGCAGGTTAGCCTTACCTTACCCGATTCGAGGAGGTCTCTCACCACCGGAGAACCCCTCCCACCTGCGGGGGCGGCCCGTATGCCCCGGCTGTCGGTCCGTTCGCCTATGGTGCACAGAGGGCCCCGGCGACGCGAGCCGGGCCCGCACGAGGCCGCAGGAGGACCCGGGTGGAGCAGGGGGCAGCGCGCGAGCGGGCGACGGAGAGACCGTCCCCGCCCTTCGGCGACGCCGCGGGAGCCACGCGTCCGGAGTCCGCACGCGCGGCGTCCGTACGTCCCGGGCCGCCGCACCCGGAGTCCGTGCGGGTCCCGGAGCAGACGCGCGGCTCGGAGCCGGACCGCGGCCCCGAGCGCGCCCGCGGCGAGCACACCCACGGCGAACCGGCGGGCCTCGGCCCCCGCACCGTGCGCAGGCACTCCGTCCGCGGCCAGATCCTCGAAGCCCTCCGCACCGCCCTCGTCGGCGGTGAACTCCGCCCCGGCGAGGTGTACTCCGCCCCCGTCCTCGCCGAACGCTTCGGCGTCTCCGCCACCCCCGTCCGCGAGGCCATGCAGCGCCTCGCCGTCGAGGGGGCCGTCGAGGTCGTGCCGAACCGCGGCTTCCGCGTCACCGAGCGCACCCCCCGCGAGCTCGCCGAACTCGCCGAGGTCCGCGCCCTCATCGAGGTCCCCGTCATGCTGCGGCTCGCCCGCACGGTCCCGGCCGCCCGCTGGGCCGAGCTCCGGCCGCTCGCCGAGGCCACCGCGACCGCCGCGGCCCGGGGGGACCGCGCCCACTACGCCGAGACCGACCGGGCCTTCCACCGGGCCGTCCTCTCCCTCGCCGGGAACGAGCAGCTGCTCGCCGTCGCGGACGACCTCCACCGCCGCTCGCAGTGGCCGCTGATCAGCGCCCCCGCCCTCCGCCACGGCGACCTCGTCGCCGACGCGGCCGAGCACACCGCCCTGCTCGACGCCCTGATCGCCCAGGACCTGAACGTCGTCCAGACCCTCGTACGAGAGCACTTCACCGGCTCCGCGTGCTAGGGGGCGTCTGACGATTCCGCCGGGTCCGGCCCTCCCGGCACGCACGCTCGCCGCACGGCCGAAACGCCCAAGCGGCTCCGCTACGAGGGTGCCCCGGCCGCACGCCGATCGCACGCACCGAACGACCCGGCCTGATCCGGCGCGAATCGTCAGACACCCCCTAGGCCCCCCCGGGGACCGGGGTCCCGGCGTCCCGCGTCGTTTCACGAGTCGGTTTCGTCGGCGTGGTACCGGGCGCGGTCCGGACGACTAAGGTCGGAGGCGTCAGCCTTCCGCCGTGTCGCGTCACCCGTGAGGTGTCCCCCTATGCCGTCCGCGAGCCCGTCCCCGGAGTGGGGCGGTACGGAAGCCGAGGCCGCCGCGCTGCTCGGCTGGCTCACCGATCCCGAGGCGCCCCGGCTCTGTCTCGTCACCGGCGCCCCGGGCAGCGGCAAGACGGCCCTCCTCGGCTGGCTCGCCGCGCACGGCCCGCGCTCCGGACGCTCCCGCCGCCGGGCGTCCCGGGTGCTCGTCCCGCTCGCGGGGCAGAGCGCCCTCGGCGCGGCCTGGACGATCGCCGACCGCCTCGGCGTCGTGGCCCGGTCGCCCGGCGACCTCGTCCACGCCCTCGCCACCAGCGAGCCGCGCCCCGCCGGCGGGGCCGTCCTCCTGCTCACGGACCTCCACGCCGCCGCCGAACCCGCCGCGCTCACCCGGCTCATCGCGGAGCTCGCCGGAGTCGGGAGGGTCCGCCTCGTGGTCGAGGCCCGGAGCGACGCCGCGGCCCCGGCCGTCCTGCGCGCCGAACGCCGGATCGCCGTCGTCGACCTGGACGGCGGGCCCGAGTCCGCCGAGGACGCCCGGGCGGAACCGGCCCCGTCGCTGCCGGACCTCTCCGACCCGGCCGCCGTCTGCGCGGCCGATCCGCTGCTCGTCACCACGGCGTACGTCACCGGCGCCGCCCTCGCCGGGGTGCCCGGCACCCTCGACGGGCCCGAGCCGTCCGCCCGCCCCGGCGAGGGCACCGCCGACGAGCACGGCGGGCTCCGGACCGCCTGGATGCGCGCCGGACAGTCGCTCTGCCGCGAACAGGACCCGTCCGAAAGGGCGTTGGTCCTGCTCGCCGCGCTGGGCGACGGCGCCGACCCCCGGCTCCGCCCCGCCCTCGCCGACCTCGCGGAAGCCGCGCCGTGGCGGGTCCGGTGGGCCCGTCACCGCGGCGATCTGACACCGCCCTGGCCGGGCCCGGTCACCGTGCTCGGCGCGGCGGGCGGCCCCCTGGAGGGAACCCTCCTCGTCGGCGACCCCACCGGCACCGTGCGGCTGCTCCACGAGGCCGACGCGAGCCCGGCCGGCCGCCTCGCGCACACCGTCCCCGGCCGGATCACCGCGCTGGCGCCCGCGCCCGACGGCACGGTGCTGCTCCTGGACGACCGGGGCCGGCTGCACGCCGTACGGGGGGCGGCGCCCAGGCCCCCGTACCTGGAACGGCTCACCGAGGCGGTCTCGGCGACCCTGGCCCGCCACCCCGGGACGGCCCTCGCGGCGATCGCCGGCTCGGTGGTGGTGGGGGACCGGCTGGGCTCCGTCCACGCCTTCGGCCTGACGGGACTCCACCAGTCGGCCTCGCACAGCGGCCGGGTCACGGCCGTCGCCGCGGTCGAGTCCGAGACCCCGTTCGTCTGCTCCGGCGGCGCGGACGGGAGCGTCCGGCTCTGGACGCCGGGCCGCACCGCCCGCCCCGAGCCCCTCGCCGAACGCCCCTCGCAGGTCGTCTCCCTGCACGCGACCGAGACCCCGCACGGGCCGCTGGTCGCCGCCGCCTGGGCCGACGGCCTGGTCGAACTCCACCGGCCGGAGGGCGGCCCGACGCTCTCCTTCCGCCCGGGCCCCCCGGTCCGCGCGGTCGCGGTCACCGGTTCCGGCTCCCTGCTCGTCGGCACCGACGAGAGCCTGGTGTGCCTCGCGCCGCGGAGCTGACCCGTGACGGGACGTCAGCAGACGTCCCGTCGACGGTACTTCAGCCGGCGACCCGGGGCGTCAGCTGGGCCGAGAGCCAGGTCGGCACCCCGCCGAGCAGCTGGAAGAGGCGCCGGGCCTCGGCGCGCAGCCGGCCCGCCTCCGGCTCGGTCTCCGTGGTCGCCAGGGCGGTGAGCGCCGGGGCCGTGCCGACCAGATAGCCCAGCTCCTCGCGGATCCGCAGGGACTCGGCGAAGCCGTGCCGCGCCTCCGCCAACTCCCCCTCGCGCAGGGCGAGTCCGGCGAGGTGCCGCCAGGTGGAGGAGAGCAGCAGCGAGTCGCCCCGGGCGGTCGCCCCCTCGTGCGCCCTGCGGTACGCGGCGCGGGCAGCCTGCGGGGAGTCGCCGAGGTTCTGGGCGACGAGCCCGCGTCGGAAGTCCAGGAGGGGACGGCCGCTCGCGGAGGGGGCGATCAGCGCCGCCGCCCGGCCCAGCGCCATCCGGGCCTCGTCGGCCCGGTCGCGGACGCCCAACAGGGTGGAGGCGTAGGCGAGATGGCCGCGCTCGCAGGCCGCGGCCCCGCGTTCCTCGTCGGTGCCGGCGACGGCCTCGGCCGCCCGCAGCGCCTCCTCGGCGTCGGCCCAGCCCTTCTCGGTGTAGAGGCAGCGCTCGATGAGCAGCGCGGCCCGTTCGAGCGCGGCCGCCGGTTCGGACGCGTGCGGCGCGAGCAGCGCGGCCGCGTCCGTCCAGCAACCCCGGGAGCGGAGCCGCCATATGGCGGTCTCCACGGGTGTCTCCTTGCCGTAGGCGAGGGACGGATCTTCGCCACCCCTTGATTCGGAACCAGACATGGCGGTATCCGCCACATTGCCCTCCCCGAGCGCGCCATCGAGCTGTTGAGTAGGACGGCATCTCAGCACGGATGGGAGTACCCGGCCAAGGGGTCGGGTGAAAGTTTTCACAAGAGTCCGGAGGGGGCGCGGACTCCGACCCCGGCCCGTTCCGACCGGGCGCCGGACGGCCCGCCGGCCCGTGATCACGCCGGTGATCAGGCCCGGACCCGGTCCGCGGACCCCGTGCCGAAGGGCCCGCCGCGGCCCCGTCCGCCACTCCTTCGGACTCGCCCGAAGGAGTGAAACGTCGGGACCCCGTCGGGCCCTGGCGCATCCGGTCCGGTTCACCCGGACGGCGTCAGCTCATCCGCAGCGCCAGGAAGAAGTCGAGCTTGTCCTCCAGGCGGGAGAGGTCACGGCCGGTGAGCTGCTCGATCCGGCCCACGCGGTAGCGCAGCGTGTTCACGTGCAGGTGGAGACGGGTCGCACAGCGGGTCCAGGAGCCGTCGCAGTCGAGGAACGCCTCCAGGGTCGGGATGAGCTCCGCCCGGTGGCGCCGGTCGTAGTCGCGCAGCGGGTCGAGCAGCCGGGCCGTGAAGGCGCGCCGGACGTCGTCCGGGACGAACGGCAGCAGCAGCACGTGCGAGGCCAGCTCGTGGTGCCCGGCGGCGCAGACCCGGCCCGGGCGGGCGGCGGCCACCCGGCGGGCGTGCCGGGCCTCCTCCAGGGCCCCGCGCAGGCCCTCCGCCGAGTGCACGGCGGCGCTGACGCCCAGCGTGAGGCGCCCGTCGCCGTCGAGGCCCGCGGAGAGCGGCGCCCGTACGGAGGCGAGCAGCGCGTCCGCGTGGAGGCCGAGGGCGGGGGCCGGGCCCTCGTCCTCGCTCTCCGGCAGCGGGCCCGCGGCCAGCGGGACCAGGGCGATCGCCTCGTCGCCGCTGTGCGCGACCGCGATCCGGTCGGCCGACTCGGCGCCGACGGTCGCCGGATCGACGAGGACCTCCTCCAGGAGCGACTGCGCGACCGGCCCGCTGTCCACGGGGGCCTGGCCGGCCTCCTGCTCCCACTCCACGCGGGCGACGACCACCTGCCAGTGCGGGGCCGTGCCGAGCCCGGGCAGCAGCACCGGGGCGGCGACCCGCAGGCGGGCCGCGATCTCGGCCGGCGCGGCACCCGTCTGCACCAGCTCCAGGACCTCCTGGGCGAGCCGGCGCCGCACCGTACGGGCCGCGTCGCGCCGGTCCCGCTCGACGGCGATCAGCTGGGTGACGCCCTGGAGCAGGTCGAGCCGGGCGGCGGGCCAGTCCCCGGCGTCCGCCTCGACGGCCAGCAGCCAGTCCGACAGGACCGTCTCGCGCACGTCCCGGGAGGCGGGCGCGGCACCCCGGCCCGTGTTGCGGATCGGGAAGAGCGAGTAAGCGGTTCCGGCGACGCTCAGCCGGTGCGGGCCGCGCCGGCCGGTCCGGGTGGCGGCCAGGTGCTCACCGGCCAGGGTGGCGGCCAGCCCGGCCTCCAGGGGCTCGCCCGCGCCCGCGATCTGGCGGCCGGTGGGGGAGAGGACCCAGGCCCGCAGGTCCAGGTCGGAGCCGAGGAGGTCGAGGACGACCTCGGGTCCGCCGCCCGCGGGGCCGGAGGTCATGAGGCGGCGGTGCCGGTCGACGACGGCCGCCAGGTCGCCGGCCCGTTCGCCGGAGACCTGTCGAACAACGTGCTCGGTGATCGTCGCGAACGCAACGGACTCGTTCACTGCGAACAGCGGCAGCCGGTGGCGTGAACACGCCTCCACGAGATCGTCGGGAATGTCGCCGAGCTCGGCCTCACCCGCCGCGAGGGCCGCCACCCCGGCCGAGGCCAGGATCCGGACGAAGGGCTCGGCGTCGGCCGTGTCCGTCCGCCAGGCGAGGCCGGTCAGCACCAGCTCGCCGCCGGACAGGTACCGGCTGGGGTCCTTGAGGTCCGTCGTCATGACGCCCCGGACGGTCCGGTCCAGCTCGTCCTCGCCACCGAGCAGGCGCAGCCCGAGCGCGTCGTTCTCCAGCAGTGCGCGCAGCCGCATCGTGTCGCCGCCGTTCCTTCGTTCGGTGATGGTGGTGTCGCGTTGTCGACGGTGGCGCGATGCCACCGTTTCCAGGGGGAAACGGAGAGGTTTCTGTTTCCCGTCGTTCGTTCGAATCTACAAGACGACGGCGGGCACCAGCCAACTCCTTCATGTTTTCGGTGACTGCACCCCGGGCGATCGTGGCTTGTGTACTAGGCCACACACCGCGTGAACAGCACATGAACACGATGTCGAGGGCCGGCCGTCCCCCCGGACCCACTAGCTCGACCCCCGATCACCAGAATCACTAGAAGAGAGCCACCATGGACTTCCTTCGCCCCGCCAGCTGGGAGGAGGCGCTCGCCGCCAAGGCCGAGCACCCCACGGCCGTGCCCATCGCCGGTGGTACCGACGTCATGGTCGAGATCAACTTCGACCACCGGCGCCCCGAGTACCTCCTGGACCTGAACCGCATCGAGCTGCTGCGCGAGTGGGAGGTCGGCGAGGAGAACGTACGCCTCGGCGCCTCCGTCCCGTACACGCAGATCATGGAGAACCTGCGCGCAGAGCTCCCGGGTCTGGCGCTGGCCTCGCACACGGTCGCCTCCCCGCAGATCCGCAACCGCGGTGGCGTCGGCGGCAACCTCGGCACCGCGTCGCCCGCCGGCGACGCCCACCCGGCCCTGCTCGCCGCGGGCGCCGAGGTCGAGGTCGAGTCGGTGCGCGGCAACCGCTTCATCCCGATCGACGAGTTCTACACGGGCGTGAAGCGCAACGCGCTCCAGCCCGACGAGCTCATCAAGACCGTCCACATCAAGAAGGCGGACGGCCCCCAGCAGTACTCCAAGGTCGGCACCCGCAACGCGATGGTCATCGCCGTCTGCGCCTTCGGCCTGGCCCTGCACCCGGAGACCCGGACCGTGCGCACCGGCATCGGCTCCGCCGCGCCGACCCCGATCCGCGCCAAGGAGGCCGAGGCCTTCCTGAACGCGGCTCTGGAAGAGGGCGGTTTCTGGGACAACGGCAAGATCATCACCCCTTCGATCGCGAAGCAGTTCGCCGACCTCTGCTCGGCCGCCGCCAACCCGATCGACGACGTCCGGGGCACCGCCAAGTACCGGCGCCACGCCGTCGGCATCATGGCTCGCCGCCAGCTCGGCTGGACCTGGGAGCAGTACCGCGGCGCCGGCCGCACGCTTGAGGGAGCTGCATAACCATGCGCGTCAATTTCACGGTCAACGGTCGTCCGCAGGAAGCCGACGACGTCTGGGAGGGCGAGTCCCTCCTCTACGTTCTGCGTGAGCGCCTGGGTCTGCCCGGCTCCAAGAACGCGTGCGAGCAGGGCGAGTGCGGCTCCTGCACGGTCCGCCTCGACGGCGTGCCGGTGTGTTCGTGCCTGGTCGCCGCCGGTCAGGTCGAGGGCCGCGAGGTCGTCACCGTCGAGGGCCTGGCGGAGTACGCCAAGGAGCGCGAGGCGCACGGCGGTTGCGCCTCCGGTGCCTGCGGCACCTCGGTCGACGCCGCCAAGAAGTGGGAGGCCAAGCCCCAGGACTCGCAGACCGGCGAGGGCATCGAACTCTCCCCGATCCAGCAGGCGTTCATCGACGCCGGCGCCGTCCAGTGCGGTTTCTGCACCCCCGGTCTGCTCGTCGCGGCCGACGAGATGCTGGAGCGCAACCCGTCCCCGACGGACGCGGACATCCGCGAGGCGCTCTCCGGCAACCTCTGCCGCTGCACCGGTTACGAGAAGATCCTCGACGCGGTCCGCCTCGCGGCCGCTCGCCAGGAGCGTCAGGGAGAGGCGGTCTGACGATGGCTCAGAACACCCGTACGGTTCCGGTGGGCACGCCCACCGACGTCACCCAGAACCACACACAGGGCGGCGTCGGCGCGTCCACGCTCCGTCCCGACGGCACCCTCAAGGTGACCGGCGAGTTCGCCTACTCCTCGGACATGTGGCACGAGGACATGCTGTGGGGCCAGGTCCTGCGCTCCACCGTCGCGCACGCCGAGATCGTCTCCATCGACACCTCCGAGGCCCTCACGACGGACGGCGTCTACGCCGTCCTGACGCACGAGGACCTGCCGGCCGCCAAGAACTACGGCCTGGAGTTCCGGGACACCCCGGTGCTCGCCTACGGCAAGGTCCGCCACCACGGCGAGCCGGTGGCCCTCGTGGCCGCCGACCACCCGGAGACCGCCCGCCGCGCCGCCGCCAAGATCAAGATCGAGTACCGGGAGCTCCCGGTCATCACGGACGAGGCCTCGGCCACCGCCCCCGACGCGATCCTGGTCCACGAGAACCGCGACGACCACCACGCGGCCCACGTCCCGCACCCCAACATCGTGCACCGCCAGCCGATCATCCGCGGCAACGCCGCCGAGGCCGCCGAGCGCGCCGACGTCATCGTCAAGGGCGAGTACACCTTCGGCATGCAGGACCAGGCCTTCCTCGGCCCGGAGTCCGGCCTCGCCGTACCGGCCGAGGACGGCGGCGTCGACCTGTACGTCGCCACCCAGTGGCTGCACGCGGACCGCGAGCAGATCGCCCCCTGCCTCGGCCTGCCCCAGGACAAGGTCCGGATGACCATGTCCGGCATCGGCGGCGCCTTCGGCGGCCGCGAGGACATCTCCATGCAGATCCTCGCCTCGCTGCTCGCCCTGCGCACCGGCAAGCCGGTCAAGATGGTCTACAACCGGTACGAGTCCTTCTTCGGGCACGTCCACCGGCACCCGGCGAAGCTCTACTACGAGCACGGCGCCACCAAGGACGGCAAGATCACGCACATGAAGTGCAAGATCGTCCTGGACGGCGGCGCCTACGCCTCGTCCACGGTCTCGGTCGTCGGCAACGCCTCCTCCCTCTCGGTCGGCCCGTACGTCATCGACGACGTGGAGATCGAGGCGATCGGCCTCTACACCAACAACCCGCCCTGCGGCGCCATGCGCGGCTTCGGCGCGGTCCAGGCCTGCTTCGCCTACGAGGCGCAGATGGACAAGCTCGCGGCGAAGCTGGGCATGGACCCGGTCGAGTTCCGCCAGCTCAACGCCATGGAGCAGGGCACGATCATGCCGACCGGCCAGGTCGTGGACTCCCCGGCCCCGGTCGCCGAGCTGCTCCGCCGGGTCAAGGCCCGCCCGATGCCGCCGGAGCGCCAGTGGGAGACCGCCGGCGAGGGCGCGGACGTCCGCGCGCTGCCGGGCGGCCTCTCCAACACCTCGCACGGCGAGGGCGTCGTCCGCGGCGTCGGCTACGCCGTCGGCATCAAGAACGTCGGCTTCTCCGAGGGCTTCGACGACTACTCGACCGCGAAGATCCGCCTGGAGGTCATCAACGGCGAGGCCGTCGCCACGGTCCACACCGCGGCGGCCGAGGTCGGCCAGGGCGGCGTCACGATCCACGCGCAGATCGCCCGCACCGAGCTCGGCGTGCAGCAGGTCACCATCCACCCCGCCGACACCCAGGTGGGCTCGGCCGGGTCGACCTCCGCGGGCCGCCAGACGTACATGACCGGCGGCGCCATCAAGAACTCCTGCGAACTCGTCCGCGAGAAGGTCCTGGAGATCGGCCGGCGCAAGTTCGGCTCGTACCACCCGGCGTGGGCCAACGCCGAACTCCTCCTGGAGGGCGGCAAGGTCGTCACCGACGGCGGCGAGGCCCTCGCCACCATCGCGGACGTCCTGGAGGACCAGGCCGTCGAGATCGAGGAGGAGTGGCGGCACCGTCCGACCCAGGCCTTCGACCGCGTCACCGGCCAGGGCGACGGCCACGTCCAGTACGCCTTCGCCGCGCACCGCGCGGTGGTGGAGGTGGACACCGAGCTCGGTCTCGTGAAGGTGATCGAGCTGGCCTGCGCCCAGGACGTCGGCAAGGCGGTCAACCCGCTCTCCGTGATCGGCCAGATCCAGGGCGGCACCACCCAGGGCCTGGGCGTCGCGGTGATGGAGGAGATCATCGTCGACCCGAAGACGGCGAAGGTGCGCAACCCCTCCTTCACGGACTACCTGATCCCGACCATCCTCGACACGCCGACCATCCCGGTCGACTACCTCGAGCTGGCCGACCCCAACGCGCCGTACGGCGTCCGGGGCATCGGCGAGGCCCCGACCCTGTCGTCCACCCCGGCCGTCCTCGCGGCGATCCGGGCGGCGACGGGCCTGGAGCTCAACAAGACGCCGGTCCGCCCCGAGGCGCTCACCGGCACGCTGTAGGACTCTCCGGGCGGTGCGTGCCTCCCCGGAACGTCACGCTTCCACCGCCCGCACCGCCCGGAGCACTCCCTCTCGGGAAACCCGCATCACCGCAGTACCCGCATCACCGCAGTACCCACGCTTCACGGCATCACCCGTTCGTCTCGGGCCGTCCCCCGGGTCGTGCAGCCAACGAAATATCCCAAATCCCGCAGCTTCACCGTCAGAGCTTCGAAGTCTGATGCGGGTGCCCCTTTGAACCTTGGGAGTAGGCCCCATGACCCAGTCGTCTGTGGAGCCCAAGACCGCCTCGGAGGACGCGGGCTCCGGCTCCAACGTCCCCGCCGGCCGTTCTTGGCTCGACCGGTACTTTCACATCTCGGAGAGAGGATCCACCGTCGCGACGGAGATCCGCGGCGGCGTCACCACCTTCATGGCGATGGCGTACATTCTCCTGCTCAACCCGATCCTCCTGGGCGGCCCGGACGTCGACAAGCACGTCCTCGCCACCTCCGCCGTCATCACGGCGACCGCCTTCGCGGCGGCGGTGACCACCCTGCTGATGGGCTTCGTCGGCAAGGTCCCGCTCGTCCTCGCGGCGGGACTCAGCGTCTCCGGTGTGCTCGCGACCCAGGTCGTGCCCCAGATGACCTGGCCGCAGGCCATGGGCATGTGCGTCGTCTACGGTCTGGTGATCTGCCTCCTGGTGGTCACCGGTCTCCGCGAGATGATCATGAACGCGATCCCGCTGCCGCTCAAGCACGGCATCACCATCGGCATCGGCCTCTTCATCGCGCTGATCGGCTTCAACAAGGCCGGCTTCGTGGGTGCCGGCCCGCAGTTCGGCCCGCCCATCACCCTCGGCGCCGGCGGCGAGCTCGTCGGCTGGCCGGTGCTGATCTTCGCGGTCACCCTGCTCGCGATCTTCGCGCTCCAGGCCCGCAAGGTCCCGGGCGCGATCCTCATCGGCATCGTCGCCGGCACCGTCATCTCCCTGATCGTGAACGCGGTCGCCGACGTCCCGGCCAAGGGCCCGGGCGCCTGGGCCAACGGCGCCCCGGAGCTCAAGGGCAGCGCGGTCTCGCCCCCCGACTTCTCGCTCTTCGGCGACGTCTCCTTCGGCGGCTGGGGCGACGTCGGCTTCATCACCGTCGGCGTCATCGTCTTCACCCTGGTCCTCGCCGGCTTCTTCGACGCGATGGCCACCATCATCGGCGTCGGCACCGAGGCCAACCTCGCCGACGACAAGGGCCGGATGCCCGGCCTGTCCAAGGCGCTGTTCATCGACGGCGCGGGCGGCGCGATCGGCGGCGTCTCCGGCGCCTCCGGCCAGACCGTCTTCGTGGAGTCCGCCACCGGCGTCGGCGAGGGGGCCCGCACGGGCTTCTCCTCGGTGATCACCGGTCTGTTCTTCGCGGCCGCCATCTTCTTCACCCCGATCACCCAGATCGTGCCCCGCGAGGTCGGCTCCGCCGCCCTGGTGGTCATCGGCGCGATGATGATGATGAACGCCAAGCACGTGAACTGGGGCGACAGCTCCGTCGCGATCCCGGTCTTCCTGACCGTCGTCCTGATGCCGTTCACCTACAGCATCACCCCGGGCGTCGCGGCCGGCGTCATCGCCTACACCGTCATCAAGGTGGCGCAGGGCAAGGCGCGCGAGGTCGGCGCGTTCATGTGGGCCCTCACCGCGATCTTCATCGTGTTCTTCGCCCTTCACCCGATCGAGGGTTGGCTGGGCGTCAGCTGACGCCCGACCCGCCCTCCGTACACCCAAGGAGACCGACATGCTGGACATCGCCGAAGAGCTGCACCGGTGGGTCGAGCAGGGACGCACGTTCGCCGTCGCCACCGTGGTCGCGGTCGGCGGCAGCGCGCCCCGGCAGCCGGGAGCCGCCCTCGCCGTCGACGGGGACGGCACGGCGATCGGATCGGTCTCCGGCGGGTGTGTGGAGGGCGCGGTCTACGACCTGTGCGTCCAGGCCCTCGAAGACGGGAAGACCGTCGTCGAGCGCTTCGGCTACAGCGACGAGGACGCCTTCGCGGTCGGTCTGACCTGCGGCGGCATCATCGACATCCTCGTCACCCCGGTCCGCGGCGGGGTCTTCCCCGCCGCGCTGGCCGCCGCCGTCTCGGGGGAGGCGGCGGCCCTGGCCCGGATCGTCGGGGGCCCCGACGAGCTGATGGGCCGGGCCCTGCTCGTCCGCCCCGACGGCGCGTACGAGGGCAAGCTCGGCGGCCACCCCGAGCTGGACCGCACCGCGGCCGCCGAGGCCCGCGCGATGCTCGACGCGGGCCGCACCGGCACCGTGGAGATCGGCGAGGACGGCAGCCGCTGCGGACAGCCGCTGACCCTCCTGGTCGAGTCCTCCGTCCCGGCCCCCCGCATGATCGTCTTCGGCGCCATCGACTTCGCCGCCGCCCTCGTCCGGGTCGGCAAGTTCCTCGGCTACCACGTCACCGTCTGCGACGCGCGGCCCGTCTTCGCGACGCCGGCCCGCTTCCCCGAGGCCGACGAGATCGTCGTCGAATGGCCCCACCGCTACCTGGAGTCGACCGAGGTCGACGGCCGGACCGTCCTGTGCGTCCTCACGCACGACGCCAAGTTCGACGTGCCGCTCCTCCGGGCCGCCCTGAAGCTTCCCGTCGCCTACATCGGCGCGATGGGCTCCCGCCGCACCCACGAGGACCGCAACAAGCGCCTCCGCGAGGTCGGCGTCACCGAACTCGAACTCGCCCGCCTGCGCTCCCCGATCGGCCTCGACCTCGGCGCGCGCACGCCCGAGGAGACCGCCCTCTCGATCGGCGCCGAGATCGTCGCCAACCGCCGGGGCGGCAGCGGCGTCTCCCTCACGGGCGCCCACACCCCGATCCACCACGAAGGGCCCCGCGCGCCGGCCGGGCGCATAGGCTCGGTCGCCTAGCCCGCTTCCCCCTGCACGGCCCCACTTCCCCCTGCGGAGCCCCGGGACCGGACCGTGCCGGAGGGCGGCGCACGCTCAGCGCGCCGCCCTCTGCCGTACCGTCGACGCCCACGCCGGCCGCCCCTCCGCGGTCTCCGCCTCGGCCCGTCGCCCGCCCCGGGCGAAGAAGTCCGCGAGCGGCAGGATCGCCGCGCCGACCGTCACCGCGTCGGGGCCCAGGGTGCCCATGCCGATGTCGACCCGCGCCGCCGGGTACTTCAGGGCGTACTCCGCCGCGTACCCCTTCACCGTCTCCAGGAAGCGGGCGCCGAGCTGGAGGCCCGCCCAGCCGCCGACGAGGATCCGCTCGGGCTGGAAGAGGTTGATCAGATCGGCGAAACCCGCGCCCAGGTACTCGGCGGTCTCCTCCAGGACGGCCGACGCGGTGGCGTCGGGACCCGCGGCGGGGTCCGCCGGGTACGCGGCCGCCAGCATCGCCGTCAGGGCCGTCTCCTCGTCCGCGCCCGCCGGAGGCCGCCCGCCCGCCTCCCGCCAGCGTTCGAGGAGGGCCTCCGCGCCCGCGTACGCCTCCAGGCAGCCCCGGGCGCCGCAGCGGCAGCGGCGACCCCGGACCCGCACCGTCAGATGACCCCATTCGAGCGCCCGGCCGGGCCCCATCGGGTCGGTGACCACACAGGCGCCGACGCCCGAGCCGAAGAGGACGACCACGGCGCTGCGCGCGCCCCGGCCCCCGCCGAACCACATCTCGGCCTGGCCGAGGGTCTTGGCGCCGTTGTCGATCCAGTACGGCACCGAGGCCGGCAGGTCCACGCTCCCGCGAAGGAGCCGTTCCAGCGGTACGGCGTCCCAGCCGATGGTCTGGCCGTGCACGACCGCGCCCTCCTCGGCGGCGCGGGCGACGATGCCGGGCACGCCGACGCCGACGCCGAGCAGCCGCTCGGCGGGGACGTCCGCGCTCCGGAGCACCTCCGCGACGCCGGCCCGCACGTGCTCGACGACGACCCCGACCTCGTACCGGTCGTGCGGGTTCGGCCTGTCGACCGCCAAGGGGCGCTCGGTGCGGGCGAGTTCGGTGAGGGTGAGGTCGAACAGCTCGATCCTGACCCGGGTCTCGCCGACGTCCACGCCGATCATGCAGCCGCTGCCGGGGGTGATCCGCAGCAGGGTACGGGGGCGCCCGCCGGCCGAGTCGACGCTGCCCGCCTCCTCGACGAGGCCCTCCGCGACGAGCTCCGCGACCACGTTGCTGACGGAGCCGGAGCTCAGCCCGGTGGCCGGGCCCAGGGAGAAGCGGCTCATGGGGCCGTCGAAGTACAGGCGCTGGAGGACGGCGGTGCGGTTCTCGCGTCGCAGGTCCTGCACGGTCCGGCCGTTCCGCATGGTCACTCGGGCCCCCTGGTGAAGTAGTCCTGACCGCAACATACCGCTGCCGGGCCCCGGGCGCGGCCTTCTCTCGACATTTAAGTCATGACATGAAATAAGGCGGTGAGGGGTGGTCGGACACGCCCGCGAGGTCCGCCTCCCCGACGCGCCGGGGTCCTCAGGCCTTCCGGAGGCCGCTGAGCAGCAGCTCGGCCAGCTGGTCGTACGCCTCCGCGTCGGCGAGACCGGTCGCCGCGGCCACCTGGCGCCGCTGGATGCGGACCATCACCGAGGAGATGACGTCGGCCGCGAAGGTCACGTGCACCTCGCGGAACACACCGGCCCGCACGCCCTCCTCGATGAGCTGCTGGACCCGGCCCGCCGCCGCCCGGGTGTTCCGCTCGTACACCTCCGCCGCCGGCTCGAAGGCCGCCACGTCGTCGAAGAACTGCGGCGAGACGGGCGCCAGCTCGGCCGAGACCGCCCGCAGGTAGGCGGCGAGCCGCTCGGCCGGGTCCGCCGCGGCGGCGAGCACCGCCTCGACCCGGGCCGTGGCGCGCCGGAAGAAGTGCACGACCGCCGCCCGGACCAGCTGCTCCTTGCTGCCGGCCAGGCCGTACAGGGTCCGCTTCGAGCAGCGCAGCCGCGCGGCGAGGTCGTCCAGCGTCAGCCGGGCGAAGCCCTCGCCGACGAGGAGGGCGACGAGCTCCTCGAAGAGGGCGGAGCGGCGCGCCGCTCCGCGGCCCGTCAGCTGGGGGGCGTCGGCGGCGGAGGTCTCGATCACCCCGCCAGTATTCCAGGTCGCCGTTCCGGGGGGTTACGGCGGCACCCTTCTGCGCTACGCTCAGCGGTACTGCAGTACCCTTCCCAGTACCACTTTGCGCGCCGCTGGAGTCGCCATGGATGTCGACCGCCTGCTTCCCACCCCCGAGGCGGCGGACCTCATCGCCCTCACCCGGGAGATCGCCGACAAGGAGCTCTCTCCTCGGGTGGACGAGCACGAGGCCGCCGAGACCTATCCCGAAGGGCTCTTCGCCACCCTCGGCGAGGCCGGGCTCCTCGGCCTCCCGTACCCCGAGGAGCACGGCGGCGGAGGCCAGCCCTACGAGGTCTACCTCCAGGTCCTGGAGGAGCTCGCCGCGCGTTGGGCCGCCGTCGGCGTCGCCACCAGCGTCCACACGCTGGCCTGCCACCCCCTCCACACCTTCGGCACCCCGGAGCAGAAGGAGCGCTGGCTCCCCGCGATGCTGGAGGGCCGGAGCATCGGCGGCTACAGCCTCTCCGAGCCGCAGGCCGGCTCCGACGCCGCCGCCCTCACCTGCAAGGCCGAGCGCCAGGACGACGGCAGCGGCTACCGCGTCACCGGCACCAAGGCCTGGATCACCCACGGCGGCAAGGCCGGCTTCTACGCCCTCTTCGCCCGCACCGCCCCCGGCGGCCACGGCGTCTCCTGCTTCCTCGCCCCCGGCGCCACCGAGGGCCTGAGCTTCGGCGCCCCCGAGCGCAAGATGGGCCTCCAGGCCGTGCCGACGACGGCCGCGTACTGGGACGGCGCCCTCATCGAGGAGGACCGGCGCATCGGGGACGAGGGCCAGGGCCTCCAGATCGCCTTCAGCGCCCTCGACAGCGGTCGCCTCGGCATCGCCGCCTGCGCCACCGGCCTCGCCCAGGCCGCGCTGGACGCCGCCGTGGCGTACGCCAACGAGCGCACCACCTTCGGCCGCCGGATCGTCGACCACCAGGGCCTCGGCTTCCTCCTCGCCGACATGGCCGCCTCCGTCGACGCGGCCCGCGCCACCTACCTGGACGCGGCCCGCCGCCGCGACCTCGGCCGCTCCTTCAGCCGTCAGGCCAGTGCGGCCAAGCTCATCGCCACCGACACGGCGATGAAGGTCACCACGGACGCCGTCCAGGTCTTCGGCGGCTACGGCTACACCCGTGACTTCCCGGTCGAGCGCTACATGCGCGAGGCGAAGATCATGCAGATTTTTGAAGGGACGAACCAGATCCAGCGCCTGGTCATCAGCCGGGGACTCGCCCGACCGGCGTGACCCCGGAGTCCGTCCGCCCCCGGCCGCAGCGGAGCGCCGGGGGCGGCGACGGCGTCACCGTGCGCGGCGGCGGTCAGAAGGGTGTGGTCGAGCGCGTTCATGGCGGATTTCCTCGTCCGTGGGCGCCTGCCCCGGGGGTTGCTCGCCGAGGGCGGCGTCGGCCCGGGTGTCACTTGCCGAGGGAGGCGACGCCCGCCTGGGCGAACTTCTCGTCGA